>JBFFXR010000006.1:0-41087 GCA_041569645.1 Gammaproteobacteria bacterium | reverse complement strand
GCTCGCGTAGGCGCCAAGACCGAAAAACATGCCGTGGCCGAGGCTGATCTGGCCTGACAGCCCGGCGATGACGTTCCACGCCTGCGACATGACCGCGTACATGAAGATCAGGATCATCAAATGTAAATAGAACGGCCCCGGGTCGAACACGGGGAAGACGACCAGTAACAGCATGAGCGCCGCGAGCAGGCCGACAATCTTGTTGTTGACGTGCCAGACCGGTTCGGCACGGGCGGTGTCGAGTGCGTTCGCCATCAATACCTCCCGAACATGCCCTGCGGGCGGTAGATCACGACGACGAGATAAATCGCGAACACGTAAAGCAGCTTGTACGACGGATCGATCAGCAAGCCGCCGAGCGCCTCTACCAGGCCGATGATGATGCCGGCGTAGAGGCAACCGATGACGCTGCCGAAGCCGCCGAGCGCGACCGCGACGAACGCGAACAGCGCGAAATTGACGCCGACGTCGGTGAAGACGAAGAAATAATTCGACATCATCGCGCCGGCGACGCCGACGCAGCCAAGCCCGATCGCCCAGCCGAGCGCGAACATGCGGTCCGACGGGATGCCGAGAATCTCGGCGGCCTGGCGGTCCTGGGCGGTTGCCTGCAGCGCGAGCCCGGTCTCGGTGCGGGTCACGAACAGGTATAGCGCGGCGAACGCCAGCAGGCAGACGATGCCGGCGGCGAGCTGCGGCTGGCCGATGAACAGCGGTCCGACCTCGAGGCGACCCTCGAGCATCGGTTCCTTGACGGTATAAAAATCCGGCGTCCACAGGAGTTGCGCGAGCGCGCGCAGGAAAATCGACAGGCCGAAGGTCGCGCAGATCTGGATCAGCATCTTGGCGTGCAGGATGTAGCGTATCAGCAGGTAGTGGGTCAGCACGCCGGCCAGCGCCATCAGCGCGATAGTTACCGGCAGCGAAACGATCGGATCGAGGCCGAACAGCGACCACAGCCAGAACGACGAAAACATCGACAGCATCAGGTGCTCGCCGTGGGCGAAGTTGACGATTTCCATCAGGCCGAAGATCAGCGACAGGCCGGCCGCGATCAGCGCGTAGATCAGCCCCATCAACAGGCCACCGACGATCGCCTGCAGGATGATGTCGAAGGTCATTCGCCTACCCTGCCCGGTACGGGACTGCCAATAGCATGTTCCCCCTCGGTATTTTTCGCCGCCGGCGACGAATCCTCGTTGTCGCGCGGCTGTGTTATGATTATTGGCCGGTTTTTCAGACCAACCGCAGGATAACGCAAAGAGGGCGCAAAATGAAAAAGATAATCCTTCCCATACTCTCGCTGTTCGCCGTGTTCGGCGCCGCGCAGGCGGCCGAGACGGTCAAGATCGGCGTGCTCTACCCGCTGACCGGACCGGTCGCGCAAGTCGGCAAGGACGCGGTCGCCGCGGTCGAGACCGCGCTCGACATCATCAATAACAGCCACGACATCGCGATGCCGCTGGCCAAGAGCGCCGGCTTGCCCGGACTCGGCGGCGCGAAGATCGAAATCGTCGTCGGCGACCACGGCGGCAAGCCCGAGGTCGGCGTCGGCGAGACCGAGAAAATGATCAACAATGACAAGGTGCACGCGATGTTCGGCGCCTATTACTCGTCGGTGACCGGTGCCGCGAGCCAGGTCGCCGAGCGCGCGCGCATTCCGTGGGTCAACGGCGAGTCGACTTCGCCGCAGCTGACGACGCGCGGCTTCAAGTACTTCTTCCGCGTGACCCCGCACGACGGCGAGTTCACCCAGCTGATGTTCGAGTTCATGGAAGACTTCAACAAGAAAAACGCCAACAAGCTCAAGACCATCGGCATCATCCACGAGGACACCTTGTGGGGTTCCGACAGCGGCGGCACACAGGACAAGATGGCAAAGGATAAGGGCTACGAAGTCATCGAGAAGATCAGCTACAAGGCCAAGACGACGACGCTGAATTCCGAAATCCAGCGCCTCAAGGCGAAAAATGCCGATGTGCTGATGCCGTCGTCGTATACGTCGGACGCGCTGTTGTTCCTCAACACCGCGCAGGAACTCGACTACAACCCGAAGTTGCTGGTCGCGCAGAACGCCGGCTACACCGACCCGAAGTTTCTCGAAACCATGGGTAAGAAGGCCGAGGGCATCATCACGCGCTCGCCCTTCAATACCGATCTCGCCAAGACGATTCCGCTGATCGGCCAGGTCAACGAGCTCTTCAAGAAGCATTCGGGCGGGCGCGACCTGTCCGACGTGCCGGCGCGCGCCTTTACCGGCTTCATGGCGCTGGCGAACGCGATCAACAACGCCGGCTCGACCGACCCGAAGAAGATCCGTGACGCGCTGCGCAAGCTCGATATGGGGCCAGAGTCACTGATCGTCCCCTACCGCGGCATCAAGTTCGGCAAGGACGGGCAGAACGAGAAGACTCGCGGCATCCTGATGCAGGTGCAAAACGGCAACTACTGCACGGTGTATCCGTTCGAACTGGCCGCCTGCGAACTGGTCTACCCGATGCCAAGCTGGTCACAGAAGAACTGATATTGGAATTCAGGCAGTAGCGAAAAGGCCGGGCTCCGTCCCGGCCTTTTCTTTGCCGGCGTGCCGACTTTGGCGAACAGACCTGAGCGTGCGATATCCGGACCGGAGTCTGACCGCATAGTCGCGTAGCAACGAACTGCGGCCGCGGCAGGTCGAGAATCCGGCCTCCGCAATTGGAATAAGGCCGCGAAAAAACCGGCGTCAGCCTCGTTGCTCGATCAGGTCGGCGAATTTTGCCGGCGTGCAGTCGTCATCGATCAATCGAACCGCCTGCTTGAAGTCTTTCAGCGGGAAATTGTAATTCCACTGGCTCACCGGTTTCTCCAGCTGGAATACCGGGAAGCGAACCTTTATTTCGACACTTTCCGAGGTCTCGATCATTTTGCCTTCCTGCAGCGCGTTGATATTGAACTGCCGCAGGTCGATCGTCGAGCCGTCGCCGAGGGTCTCCCAGGCGCCCGATTGCGTTTGCCGCTTGCCCAGCGAGTCGCTGAACAGGCTGGCGGCGTCGACTTCCCGCAGCGCCTGCACCTGGATGCCGACCCGCTCATCGCTGGCTAGCGGTCGATTCACACCGGTAAAAAGGCTGTAGTTTTTCGAGATCAGGACCGGGGCGTTCGCGGCAACGCCGCCCGCGGCCCCTTTGGACTCGTAGATCATCAGCTTGCACTGATAGATCAATTGCCCGAGTTTGCTCAATCGGCGAGGATCCGAATTCTTCAGGCCGCGCAGCTTGTCGTTGGTCTCCGTCACCAGCCCGGCGAGCGTGAAGATCGCGACCCCCGCTTCGGTTGGCTGGAAGTCGTAGACGATCTCGGCGTCGCCGATGGCAAGCGTTTTGATTTCATCGGCTGCGGCTACGACAGCAAACGTCGATAGCAGCCAGCCGAAGCACAGCAAACATGTTGCTCTCATTTCACTCCCCCTCGCGTAACCCGATGCCGATCGCGGCGTGGCGATTGAGCGCAGCGAATCGGCAGTTACGCGATCAACAGTATACCCGCCTGACCAGCCTGGCGAAAATCGCCCGACGCCATGCACGGGCTGCGATTCGTCATCCGCGGCACCGGCGCCCGGGGGAAAACATGACCTGTCCCGAATTTTCGCCACCGCCGCAGTTCCCTGCCGCCGGCCGCGGGCGCAAAACCCGAATGTCACATATACTCTGGCGTTACCGAAGCGCGAACTCGATCGGCGACATCTCACGCCCAAGGAGCCATGAACCCGTACCACGTACTCGGCATCGACTACGACGCGACCCAGGACGAGATCAAGCAAGCCTACCGACGGCTCGCGATGAAGTGGCACCCGGATCGCAACCGCGATTCGGTTGAGGCCAAGGAACGGTTTCACGAGGCAGCCGAGGCCTACAAAACCCTGTACGAACGGGCCTCGAACCGGGGCAACGGGAGCGGCGATGCGCGGGCGCGCGACGACGCGTGGCAAAGCTACACCGATAGCCGCGCCGCCGGAAGTAGCGACGCGGACGACGAGTTCGCCGAATCGCTGTTCTGGGACGTCATGCTCGACTACGCGATCAAACTCGCGCAGACCGGCATGAACGAGCACGAAATCACCCTCGATATCTGCAAGAACGGTTGCGGCGAAAAGCTCGCCCGGCGAATCGCCGACAAGGCTTACAACATACACGCGCACTACACGCGCGACCCGGATGCCGGCAAGCGGCGTAAAGCCAAACCGGATCGCTCGACCTTCAAGGAAGAGCGGCTCGACGGCGACCTGTACCGCGCCTTTATCGGTCAGCGCAGCTACGTGTTGAGCTCGCGCGGTGCGACCGACAATTTCCTCGTCGTCTTCCGTGCCTTTCTCCGCGCGGGCCCGGGAAATCCGCTCGCCTACCTCAGCCCGAACCGGCGCCTGCTGCGAATCCTGAATTTTTCGCTGGTGCTGTTTACCGTTTTGCTGCTCGCGGTCTACTACTTCCCCGGGCCTTCGGACTACAAGCTGCTGCCCGACAAGCAATTGCTGCAGCTGCCGTTCCTGGTCCTGCCGCTGATGTTCGTCTGGATGCTTTATCGCAAATTGTGGAACGCGACCCTCGTGTTGTTGCCGGTCTACGCCGCGACAATCGCCTGGTACAACGCAGCGGTGCCAATCGCGGTGCACCGCGACCTGTACGCACTGATTCCGGTCGCGCTGGCCGGATTCGCGCCTTTTGCGCTGATCGCGCTGTTCGGCAACTATCTTTACTATCGCAAGGCGCGCACGATGCTCCGCCAGGCCAAGCAGCTGTTCACCGACCATATCGATCAAATGGTCTGGATCAAGAACCGCGCCGGCACGTCGTCTACCGCCGCGATGCTGTTCGTGCTGCTGTTCGGCGCGTCGCTGATTCATCTCGTCCCGCGCAACTGGGAATTTTCGGGTCCGGTCGGCTTCGCAGAAAGCCCGGACGATCACGCCTACGAAGCCGCGCGGCTCGAGAAAATCAAGCAACGCACCAGTGAAGCGCGGCATTACTTCGACATTGCCGAGTCGCATTACAACGCCACGCCGCCGGATTTCGGCAAGGCCGAAGCGGCTTACCGCGCGGCGGCCGACAGCGGCTCGCTGCTCGCGGCCTACAGGCTCGGCTACATGTACTACACCGGCGAGGGCACCGGTCGCAGCGACCGGCTCGCGTTCGACTATTTCCTGCGCGCGACCCGCGCGCCGCTTGCGTTTCAACCGCACAATCTTGAGCTGACAACCCGCTTTCTCGGCGAGTCGTACAACAATCTCGGCCTGATGTACCAGCACGGTCTCGGCACGCGTAAAAATTCCCGTCGCGCGGTCGAGATGTACCAACGCGCTGCCGAGTTCGGCATCGACAGCGCCCGGCGCAATCTCGAAAGCTTGCATCGACCGGCGGTCGATGACCGCTGGCGCGAACTGGTTTATCCCGATTATCGGTGAAGAGACTGAATTCCGTGGACCCGAAAATGGACAAAATTTTCACAACCGTCGCAGCCTCTACGGCATTACTGTGCGCGCTGGTAAACGGCCCGAGCAGCGCGGGCCAGGCCGACCTCGACCGCGCGGTCGAGCGTTACTATGCCGGTTACCCGGGCCAGGCGATCTCGATGCTCGAACCGCTGGCGTTGGCTGGCGACGTCGAAGCCCAGTACCTGCTCGGCAATATCGTCTACGCGCTGGCGCTTTCCGGGCTGGCGTCGACGGGCCAGGGTCCGGTTCGCTGGTATCGAATGGCCGCCGAGCAAGGTTCTGCCGAGGCCAGCTACGCGCTCGGCGTGATCTACAACAATCGCTGGCTCGAAAAACGCGACGCGCACGACGCGCAACTCGCCGAGCAATACTATCAACGCGCGGCGGATCTCGGCCACGAGCCGGCCGAGGCGCTGCTGCTGAAACTCGCGGCGCGTAACCGGGCGAATCGTGAATACGATTCGCGAATCTACACCAACGCCGATTTCGCCGCCACGCGGACACCGGCACCCGTCGACGAGCCGGCCGCGAGCCCGGCCCGCGGCACACTCGCGAAGTTCGCGATGACCGGCGATCCGGTTGCCGATGCAAGCAGGCTCCAGGAAATGCTGTCGCAACTGGGTGGCAGCCTCGGCCTGTCAGACGAGCACGCGATCGGTGAAGAGCTGCCCGACGAGGCGACCCTGACGCGGATTCTGACCGGCTTGGGCGCTGACCCGCAACTGATAGAAAACCTCGGCAAGTTCCTCGAACACGTCCGCGCCGCGACCGAGCACAGCCTCGCACCGGGCTCGAATTAGGCGAGAACTTCGCCCGGCGGTAGCCGCGCACGGCGCGCCGGCTTATACTCGTTGGTCCGATTCGCCGCGACCCGACAAGCCATGCCGCGCGATGTCGACCAGCAGGCGCTGTTTGAGCGCTTCTCGAAAAAATACGCGATCATCCGGTCGCCGCTGCTGCAACGACTCGAATGCGCGATTTGTGGCAGCGATTACGGCGCGACCAGCTACACGACTCTCGAGCAGGCGCGTGCGCTTCACGCCCGGCTGGCGCTGCAGCCGGACGAACAGCTGCTCGAAATCGGCGCCGGCTCGGGCTGGCCGGGCCTCTTCCTGGCGAGCGAGTCCGGCTGCGCCGTCACGCTGACCGATTTACCGCTCGAGGGCTTGCAGGTCGCGCGCCAGCGCGCCGCGGACGACGGGCTCGAGGGCCGCTGCAGGCTCGCGGTCGCGAGCGCGGCGGCGCTGCCGTTTCGAGACACGAGCTTCGATGCAATTTCGCACGCCGATGTGCTTTGCTGCCTGCCAGACAAGCGCGCGACGCTCGAGGCTTGCCGTCGCGTAATCAGGCCCGACGGGCGCATGCTGTTTTCGGTAATCCTGATCACGCCAGGCCTGTCACCGAGCGACCACCGGCGTGCGATCGAATGCGGACCGACGTTTATCGTCGCCGAAACCGATTACCCGGCACTGCTTGACGCGGCCGGTTGGAGGATGACCGAGCAAATCGACTTGACGGCGGAATTCATGCAAACCCTGCGAATTTCACGCGATCTGGACCAGCTTCACGAGGCGGAACTGGTACAGGTGCTTGGCGCGGACGAGGCGGCAAGGCGGATGGCGCGACACCGGGAGAACATGGACGGCGCCGAGCGCGGCTGGATCCGTCGGCAATTGTTCGCGGCGCGGCCGGCCTGATTCGAATCAAGGTATCGAGCCGCTCGAATGGCCCTGGAAACGCCAACGAGGCCGGTGGAATATGGTGCCCAGGGGCGGAATCGAACCACCGACACGGGGATTTTCAGGTCATTGCCCTATTCCCTGGTATCCATCTGATTCGACAGCGTTTTTCCTCTTTTCAACTTCCAAAAAACATGGCTGCAAAGAGATTCCAAGCCTTTGAATGTACTCACTTTACGTGTTCGGTTTTGGAAGTTGCAACTCCCATCACCGCTCGCCTAGTGGACTGGATGGCGGCATTCCAATGTGCACTGAGGCGAAGGCCATCAATCTGAACAATTTTCGTTGGCAGCGCCATTGTCGCTGGTTGTTTGAACTGCCTGCGGCAGCTTGAATCAACAGTTCGCCATGGACAAGATTATTCTCTAGGATAGTCCTAAATTGTCAATAATGTATTATAATGTACACAATCGAGCACACCGAGACACACCATGAGCCAATCTACTACCATGACTATCCGCCTGGAACCCGAGTTGAAGTCCCGCCTGGATAAGCTGGCGGCGGTCACGCACCGAAGCAAGTCATTCCTTGCCTCCGAGGCCGTTCGGGAGTTTATAGAAATCAATGAGTGGCAGATTCAGGAGATCAAAGCTGCGGTTAAGGAAGCCGATGAGGGCGACTTTGCCAGCCCGGAGGAAGAGGCCGCCATATTAAACAAGTGGGATGTCAATGCAGATTAAATGGCTGCGCAAGGCATTAAAAAATCTGGATGATGAAGCAGAGTATATTGCCCAGGAAGATCCCCACGCGGCCCGCCTTGTAGTCCACCGGATTGTTCGAGCTGTGTCTCAATTGAGCGATAATCCTGCACTTGGCCATCCGGGACGAGTACCGGGCACTCATGAACTGGTGATTCCCAAAACCCGTTATATTGTCCCCTATCGGGTCCGCCCTCGCCTCCAAACAATCGAGATCCTACGGGTCTTTCACACCTCACGTAAACCACCTGAACGTTGGTGATCTTTTTTTAGCTGCTAATTCGCCAGGGACAGGTTGAATGCTGTGTAATCTCAGTTAAAAATTACGAATTCGCCAGGCACAGCTAGAAGCGCCTGCTGGAGCCAGCTCGCGGATTCGTCCACTGGAGCCCAGTCTTTTGCCAATAAACTAATCTTCCAAAATAATTGTTATATTGGAAGTCGGCTTCTAGAGAACAGCTGTAAGTTATTGAAAAATGGTGCCCAGGGGCGGAATCGAACCACCGACACGGGGATTTTCAGTCCCCTGCTCTACCGACTGAGCTACCTGGGCTTGGGAAAGGCGGAAGGCGGTATTAAATAGCCGGATGCGCCGGGAGTCAAGCCCGGGCCCTGCGCCGCCCCAAAATCGCCGGCAATCGCGCAGCAATGCGAGCTCCAGGCCATTTATCGGCCCAAACTTACCGTTTATCGGGACCAATTCGCCGGAATTTGACGCAGTTCTCCATTCAACGATCCGGCCCGCCTATAAGATAGTTTCGGCTCGAATTCAGGCATGCAGGATTGACTGCACAGGGATCAAGGAAGGGAAGGTAATTGCTCGATTTTAAACGACTTTTCAAATCGCTGATCGGACTCGCGGCGATGTTCACGTTCGCCGCGGGACTCATCGCGTGCGGCACCGATTCCAGCTCCGGTAATCACAACGCGAGCGACGGCGGATCGGTGCAAACCCAGGGGGTGACGATAACGACTTCGGACGGCAGCAAGTCCGACGGCGCAAACTTTTCGTTGCGGGTTACCGACGCACCGATCGACGGTCTTAGCAAGGTGGTCGTCCAGTTCACGGCCGTCGAAATGAAGCTCGAGTCCAACGCATGGATCAAATACACGCTTCCCGATCCGCAACCGATTGATCTGTTGTCGCTGCACGGCGTCAACACTGCCGACCTGCTCGTCAACCTGCCGATCAAGCCCGGCAACTACAAGCAGATTCGCTTTCTGGTCGACCCGACGGCGATGGCCAATTACGTCGAGTTGATCGGCGGCGGCATGGTCGCGCTCGACGTGCCGAACGGCGCGACCAACGGCATCAAACATCAGCAAAAGTTTTCGATTCCGAGTAACCGGCTGGCAAACCTGACGGTCGACTTCGACCTGCGCAAATCGGTCAAATTCAAGAAAAAGACCGGTACCTACGAGCTCAAGCCGAAACTGCGCCTGGTCGTCGACGCCGCCGTCGGAATGATCCGCGGCACCGTCAACCCGGCGCTGCTACTCGCGCCGAGCTGCTCCGATCTCGACGTCGACACGCACAACGCGGTCTACGTCTACTCAGGCCACGATGTTGCGCCCGGCGATATCGACGACGACAGTAACGCCGAGCCGGTTGCGACCGCGGCAATCAAGTACGATCCGACCGCCGCGCAGTACGTTTTCGAGGCGGCATTCCTGCCGGCGGGCAATTACACGATTGCCTTCACCTGCAACGCGAACGCCGAGTCGGTGGACGACGACGATGATGACGACGACAACGACCCTAACGATCTCGCGAACCTCGATTTCTTCAGTGTACAGAACGTTACGATCCTGGTGACCGACACGACATTCCTGCACCCCTGAGCCGTACCGAGGCCAGGTCGGACCGGCGCATCCCGAGGGATGTCTGCGTGACCCTGAAAGCATCTTCTATCATTGTAGGTTTGCTCACGACGCTGGCGCTCACCCCCGCAGTGCGGTCGCAGGATAGCGCCGACGATACCGACCTGCGGCAATTCCTCGAGCTACTCGACCAGCAAACCACACTGGCGACCAACAGCCGTCTCAACGCCGATTTCGTGCCCGGCATGGTCAGCGTCGTCGACGGCAGCGAACTCAGGCGACGCGGTTTCCGCAGCGTCTGGCAGGCGCTCGAATCGCTTCCCGGCGTCATCGCGACGCAAAACGAAACCGGGCTGCGCAGCGTTGGTGTGCGCGGTCTCGGCGACCTGTTCGAATCCGGCAAAGTCAAACTTCTGCTCAATGGCGTGGCGTTGAACCCGTCGGCCAGCGGGACCACCGGACCGCTGCTCGACACGCCGATCGAGCAGGTCGAACGAATCGAATTCATCCGCGGCCCGGGTTCGGCGGTGCACGGCGAGTTCGCCTATGCCGGCGTGCTCAACGTGATCACGCGATCGCGCGGCGAGGCCTATGGCGCGGAGCTGGACACGGGCAACGGCACGCGATTCTCGCTGTTGCGCGAGTTTGGCGGCGGTGGCTTCCGCGGCAGCATCAATCTCGCCGCCGGCACCGCTGACGGCGATGACATCGACTCCGGTCCGGATCGCACGCCGAGCGGCACGCCGAGCTATGCGCCCGGACCGATCAACAACAAGCGCGATTTCTTTTCGGCAATCGTCGAACTCGAATTCGGCGATATCGATGCGTTGCTGCAGTTACAGCAAGGCAATCGCGGCGATCACTTCGGTACGAACAATTTATTGCCTCCCGACGACCGCCAGACGGTGATCTCGGAGACCCAGTTCTCGGCCGTCTTAAGGCGGGCATTCGAAATCGCGCCCGGATACGACGCCGAATGGTCGCTGCATGCGCTGGCGCACGATACCGAGCAGAACGAGCTTTTTCTCGGTCTCAGCGAAAACTTCGGCGGACTCGGCAACGAGGACGATATCGTCGCCGATACGCGCCTGAGCGAGCAACGCATCGAGGCGCGCCTGAATCTGGCGCATGCGCGGGGCGCGCACCGGCTGTTTGCCGAGCTCGTCGCGACCGATATCCGCGTCACCGAATCGGAGCAGTTCATCAATCTCGTCACGACGATCGGTCCGCCGTCGCCGACGATGAACGAGTTTCCGGGACCGGTCGCCGACGACGCCGACCGCCGCGCACTCTCGCTGGTACTGCAGGATGAATATCGCATCGACGAGATGACTACGCTTACCGCGGGCCTGCGTTACGACGACTACGAGGACATCGGCGACAACCTGTCACCGCGCCTCGCTCTGGTCTGGCGAGCCAGCGATCGACAGGTTTTCAAGACCCAGCTCGCGCGCGCCTTTCGCCCTCCCTCACTGATCGAGACCGGCGGCGCCCGCGACCAATCCGTCGAACCCGAAACCAACGATACGATCGAGTTCGGATACATCTACGTCTTGCCTGACGGCGTGATTCGCAACACGCTCTATCATTCGAGACTCGACGATCTGATCATGTTCCAGGATTTCGCGCCGTTCGGGTATTACAACGCCGGTTCGCAGGAACTCACGGGTTACGAGATCGAACTCGAGCGCTCGCTCGGCACCGGCTGGCAAGTGCATTCGAGCCTGTCGTTGCAGGACTATGCCGACGAGGGACTTCCCGGCGCGGCGCCGTGGTTGCTAAAGCTCGGTCTCGGCTACACGATTGCACCGCTCACCGAGGCTCACCTGCAGGTCAACGCCATCGGCTCGCGTGATCGCGCTGCCGGCGACAGCCGCGACGATTTCGACCAGACGACGCGGCTCGACCTGACGCTAAAACGGCGAAATCTGGCCGGAATAGCCGGTCTCGACCTGCATCTCGGTATCGACAATCTCCTCGATGAGCGACTCGAGCAGCCGTCGCCTGCAGATACCTATCCTGGCGACTATCCTTATAGCGACGGCGCATTGCTTTGGCTACAACTCGTCTACCAGCCATGAGCGCAACACTACGAGATCAACGACTCGTAAAGAAGCTCGGCCACCTGTTTGTGCTGTTGCTGGTCTTCGCGACGCCGCCGGGCGGTTCGATTTCGAGCGCGAGCGAGGGTCTTTCGCCGCGTCTGCAAATCGGCGCCAGCCTGCTGCCGGCGATCATCGCGGCCAACCAGAGCCTCGCGCAGCGGGGCAGCACCGTGCCGCTGCCACTTTATCTCCTTTACCGCGACGACCGTCGCACGGCCGAGGCGCTGGTGTCGTCGTTTTCACAGCTCACGGTCATCCGCAATCATGCGATTCGTATCGAGGTCATATCGCTCGACGAGTTGCTCGCCGCGGAGCCGTCGCCGATGAGTACCGTGTTCGTCGCCGAGCCGCTGGGCCTGCGCCTGGACGAACTGACCGCGTTCGCCGAATCCCGTCGGGTGCTGACCTTCTCGCCCTTCAAGGGCGACGTCGAACGCGGCATTGCGACCGGGTTTCGCGTCACCGACAAGGTCTTGCCGCAGGTCAATCTCGGGGCCCTGAAGCGGTCGAATATTAAATTAAAAGCGTTTTTTCTGCGCATTGCGGTGAAACATGAATAAACAGGATTTTTTCAGGAGCCTGTCTCCGACCATGGACCTCAGGTATTCGGTGCTGTTCCTGGTAGTCGGCGCGATCATCATCGCGCTGTCTCTATGGAACTGGCATTACGACATTCGCCCACGCCTGATCAACGAAGCTCAATCGAACGCCCGCGTGCTCGCCGCGTCGCACGCCGACTCGATCGAGGCCCAGTTCCAGAACGTCGCCGGCAAAACCGATATCTCGGTGATACACAATTCGATCAACGAGATGTTGCTGATCAACGACCCGAGCACCGACGAGACGCTGTATCGCGGTATCGAACTCGAGGTCGACTACGACGTCTTTCCCGACGACTACGAACTCGCCAACCTGTCGGTCGGCAACACGGCCTGTTCCGAGTGCATCATCACCGAGAACCCGATCTTCATCCACAAGACCGGCGAGCTCGCGGCAATTTTGCGCATCTATGCCAACCCGGTTTTCTACCAGCGACTCGTCGATGACATCATCGACGACCTCGCAATCATGCTCTTCGGCGTCATCGCGGTGCTCGTGATCGCGTGGCTGACGTCGAACCGCCTGCTCAGCAACCTGCGCTCGCGCGAGCGCAGCCTGATGTTCGAAGTCGCCGAGCGCAAGGCAGTCGAGGCGCGGCTGCAGCAGATCGCGGCCTACGATCCGTTAACGAACCTGCCGAATCGTTACCTGTTGCAGACGGATTTCACGCGCAAGCTCGAGGAAACTTCACGCAACAAGAAAATGCTGGCGACGCTGTTTTTCGACATCGACCACTTCAAGGAAGTCAATGACGTGCACGGTCACGAAGCCGGCGACCGGTTGCTCGAGGAAGTCGCCGCGCGAATCTCCGACGTGACGCGCAACTACGATCTGCTTGCGCGCTTCGGTGGTGACGAGTTCGTCATGATCATGTCCAATGTCGAAAATCGATCCGACGTCATCTACGTCGCCGAAAAAATAATCTCGAGCTTCAAGCCGGCGTTCATAATCAACGACGCATCTCTGCAGGTGACGACGAGCATCGGCATCAGCATTTTTCCCGAGGACGGCAACGACCCGTCCGAGTTGCTGAAAAACGCTGACCTCGCGATGTACCGCGCCAAGGCCGAGGGTCGCAACGGCTACCAGTTTTTCAATGCCGAGATGAATCTCGAACTGCAATACTCGCAATGGGTCGAGTCGGGCCTGCGCGAGGCACTCGACAACGGCGATCTCGAATTGCATTTCCAGCCGCAGGTGAATCTGGATACCGGTGACGTCGTTTCCTGCGAGGCGCTGATTCGCTGGCCGCAGCAAGAAGGCGACAAGGTTACGCCGGCGGAATTCATCCGCATCGCCGAGCGTTCGGGCCTGATCAACGATATTTCCAGCTGGGTTTTCAACCAAGCTTGCCGCACTTTGAACCGCTGGACCGAAGAAGGCTTCGAGACGGTGCGCGTCGACATCAATCTCTCGGGCAAGGATTTTATCGAGAAAGGCGTGCTTTACCGTTTTTTACAGACTCTGCGCAAGTACCACCTGCAACCGAACCAGGTCGGAATCGAAATCACAGAGAACGTGTTGCTCGAGTCGACCGAGCAGGTGATCAAATCGCTGTCGGTGCTGCACAATTCGGGCGTGCATATTTCGATCGACGATTTCGGCACCGGTTTCTCGTCGTTGAGTTACCTCAAGCAACTGCCGCTGTCCGGAATCAAGATCGATCAGAGCTTCGTCCACGAGGCGCCGAGCAACAAGGACGATCTGATCATCATCCAGGCGATCACGCTGGTCGGCCACGGCTTCGGCCTCGACGTCGTTGCCGAGGGGGTCGAAACCGAGTGGCACCAGTCGCTGTGCAAGGGTGTCGGCTGTAACACGATGCAGGGCATCTTCGTTTCGAAGCCGCTGCCGGCCGACGAGTTCGCCGCTCGCTACCTCAAGCGTTCCGAGCGGAAGGCCGAGTAACCGGGGCGTCCGCGCGACGCAAGCCGATTCGTCGGACCACGAGATCCATCCTGCCCGGTTTCAGATATGTGATACGGGCAGCGGCCGAAATATCCCAGTTTGCCCGCCATTGCAGGGGACATTTGCATTGCGAACCAACGGCGCTACACTGGCTGTTCATCGCTGCAGTTTTCACGCCGAATGACAAAAGCCTACCAACTCGTCGAAACCGCCCTGCAGCAGACGCTCGACAATGGCGACGTCGTCTGCAATCTGTGTCTGTGGCGCTGCCGGCTGCGCCACGGTCAGCGCGGCTTTTGCCAGGCGCACGTCAATCGTGGCGGCACGCTGTATAACCTGTCCTACGGCATCATTTCGGCAATCGAGGTAGAGTCGATCCGCAACAAGCCGGTCTACCACTACCGTCCCGACTCGACCGTCATGTCGATCGGCTCCTACGGCTGCAACTTCCGCTGCAAGGGTTGTCACAATCTCGAGATATCCTGGGGCGTCGAGGCGCTCGACCGGCTCGCCCGCGGACAGTCGACCGACGCCTGGGTCACGCCCGAGGCGATGGTCGAAACCGCGCTCAAACACGGCGTCGACGGCATCGCGTTCACTTACTCCGAGCCCGCGGTCTGGCTCGAGTACGTGCTCGACGTATCGCGGCTCGCGCACGCCGCGAAGCTTTTCACCGTCTACGTGTCGAACAGCTTCGTCACCGACGAGGCCCTCGAGCTGATGGCGCCGCATATCGACGTGCTGTGTTCGGACATCAAGAGTCTGTCGGCCGACTTTTACCACGATATCTGTCCGGTGAGCACGGTCGAGCAGGTGCTCGGTTCGATCCGCCGCGCGCACGAACTGGGTATCCACGTCGAGACGCGCACCAACGTGATCCCGACGAAAAATGACGATCCCGGTGAATTACGTCGCATTGCCCAATGGATACGCGACAACCTCGGCGCCGATTCGCCGTGGCACGTGACGAAGTTCTTCCCGGCCTACAAGCTCGCGCACCTGCCGGCGACCGACAACGCGCTGATCGACGCGGCCGCCAGCGCGGGGCGCGAAATCGGATTGCGGCACGTCTACGCGCACACCGACATCTCCTGCGATTGCGCGAGCGAGAACGCACCGGTGTCGGCCTGGTTCGAACTCGACCCGGCGGATCTGGCATCGATCAAGAAGTGCGCGGCGCCCTGCTGCGGCGACGAGGGTATCCTGGTCAAGAAGTTCGAGCGCGAAGCCGGCTTGCTCGAAGACAAGGCATCCTGAAGCCGACTACCGGTCCCTGCGGGAGATTTCCATTGCCGAATGCTGCGCGATCGCGGATCTCGCGCAACGGGCCGCAGCCCAGCCTGATTTCTCGATTTTGCCGCGTCTCGAGACGAATCAGGAACATAATTTCGAAACTTGAGAAACCACCTTAACTTCGGTGTTGTCGACCCGCGTCTCGATTCGGCAAAGTTACCCCATTTGAGCGATGAATCGCGTGGAGGGCGGTGCTAGCCTGACGCTCTGGTGCGATGGCCTAAACGTCGCAGACGTTCCGACTTCACGACCGATCGCGTTTGGGTGTATCATGTTTAGTTCGCACGAAGCCTCAACCAGGGTACAGGGAATAGTTCCCATCGACACTGGAGGTGCATCGTGGACAAAAAATTAATTATAAACCCATGGATGGTATTGCTGCTCCTGTTCGTGAGCACGCAATCATTCGCTTATCAAAACATTGCGGGCGGTCCGATCTTCATCAACGGCGCCGAGCTTGAAAAGCATCAGGGCCGGGCACTGATCATTCTTTACGGCCAGATTCCCGCCGGTAACTACTGGTACGACCGGAAGTCCGGACTCTGGGGCAAGGTCGGTGGCCCGAGCCAGGGGCAATTTCTGCCCAATATGGGCCTCGGTGGCGAGCTCGATCCGCAGGCATCGGGCAGCGGTACCGGCGTTTTCGTCAACGGCCGCGAAATCCACGTGAAGGAATTGAACCGATTACAGGAGCGTTACGGCGAGATTAAGCAGGGTCGCTACTGGATGGACGCCCAACTCGTCGGCGGACGCGAGGGCGAACCGGCGATTTTCGACTTGAACGCCACCACCGACAACCAGACCGCCGGCTACGATCCGAAAATCGTCCCGGCAGACTGATAAGCGACGGCGATCGCGCCGGTTACCCGCACCCCGGCGGTGCGACGGACCTGACCGGCAAACGCCAGACCCCGAACCGGGCCCGCCACGCGGGCCCGGTTTTTTTACCGCGAATTCTGCCTCGACGCTGATGTCCCGAGCATGGCGGCGCGGGCTATCCGAGGGTGACCGCGGTGCCGCTGACGCTGACCATCAGCATGCCGCCCTGCGAACCGACTGTTTCGTAGTCGATATCGATGCCGACGACCGCGTTGGCGCCGAGTTCCTGCGCCTGCGCCGACATTTCCTCGAACGCGATCTCGCGTGCCTTTTGCAGTTCCTGTTCGTAAGCCGCCGAGCGCCCGCCGACGATATCGCGAATACCGGCGAAAAAGTCCTTGAAAATGTTCGCGCCTAGGATCGCCTCGCCGGTCACGACGCCATGGTAGCGAACAATGGATTTGCCTTGTATATCGGGCGTGGTGGAATGCAGCATGCCTGCCTCCATGATCGGTTAGGGTGGAATGCAAAGTTTACGCGCTTGCCGGTGGCCTGGACCTCGTTTAGTTTGTGCCGGAGGAAAGCAGCGTGCAAGAGATAAAACCGATCCGGTCGTGTCCGGTTTCGAATTCGTTGCGATCCGGGTCATGGTCAAGTGCCGAGGTTTGAACGGCGCTTCAGAGGTGCTGGTGGCAGGCCGCGCAGCTGCCGGCCACGCGGCCCAGCGCGAAGTAGTTCGGTGGGTCGGCGCTGGCATTGCGCAACGCCAGCTCGAGGTCGAGCCTGAACGCGTCGATGTACATGTCGATCAATCGATGACTGGTCTTAACGTTGCTCGCGCCGAGTTCGTCGGTAATGTCGACGATTCGGTTCAGCAAAACGATGATCTCGGCCTGCTGCTCGCTGCTGACCACCGCATTGTCGCCGAGCAGGTCTTCGATCCCACTGAGATGTCGGTACATCGCCGCCATCATGCCAACCACTTGCTCGCGTTCGAGATAAACATATTCCGATGGGTAGCTTTGCTCGCGCGGTTCGGCGCAGGCGACCAGCAAGGTGCCCAGGATCGCCACAGTAACAATTCCGACCGCACGACCCGGGGATCGCCGCCGTCCGGCGGAACCGATTTCGAGACGACCAGCTAGCAAGCGCGATTCCTCCGTATCGATGACCATGACCGCAATGGATTTCGTCAATACATCATCTATGCGGAGGCAAGACCTTGATACAGATCATAATCGCCCGATTCCGCGTTACCCGCTTACCCCGAACAACCCGCAGGGACGCCAAAGGCCCACTTTTGACCCGTTCTGAAGGCTCAGACCAGGCTCGACAGCAGCTTGCGCACCGGAGTCGGCAAGCCATGCGAAGCGAGTGCGGCGGGCTCGACCCAGGCGTAATTATCGCGATCGGCGATGCGCGAGGGAGGCGCATCGAGTTCGATGATTGCGAGCGATATGTCGAGACTGTAGTGCGTGAACTGGTGGCGTATCACGTCGGGCTGCACCTTTTGCGGCGTCTGCGTGATTTGCAGAAAGCTTTGTTGCCATAACGGAATCGCGGCCTCGCTGTCGACCTCCGGCAGCGACCAGAGTCCGCCCCAGATGCCGCTCGGCGGGCGTCGCCAGAGCAGAATTCGCTCGTCGCAGCGATGCAGTAGCATCAAGGTGCGCTTGTGCGGCTTGGCCTTGCCGGGTTTTTTTTGCGGGTATTGCGCCTGGCTGTGGTGGCGATAGCTCAGGCAGATCTTTTTCAACGGGCAGGCTTCGCACTTGGGGCTGGATTTGACGCACAGCATCGAGCCGATATCCATCATGCCCTGGTTGAACTCGGCCGTATTCTCGTCCGGAGTAACCGAATCGGCGAGGTACCAGAGTTGCTTCATCGTGTCGCTTTGACCGTACCAGCCCGGGACGCGAAAACAACGCGCGAGCACGCGCTTGACATTGCCGTCGAGAATCGGCCAGCGCTGGCCCGCGGCAAAGCTCAGTATCGCGCCGGCGGTCGAGCGGCCGACGCCGGGCAGCGCCGCGACCTGCTCGAACTTGCGCGGAAACCGGCCGCGATGCCGATCGCGGAGCTGGCGCGCGGCCGCGTGCAGGTTGCGCGCGCGCGCGTAATAGCCCAATCCCTGCCATTGCTGCAGAACCTCGTCGACACTCGCCTCGGCGAGCGACTTCAGTGTCGGAAAACGCTTGACGAAAGCCCGGTAGTACGGGATGACGGTCGCGACCTGGGTTTGTTGCAACATGATTTCGGACAGCCACACGCGGTAGGCGTTTTGGCCCTGCCAGGGCAGATCGCGGCGCCCGTAGCGTCGGTACCAGTCGAGAACCGCGCGCGCGAAACTGGCCGCATCGACGTCCATTCAGTCGAGCAGTTTCTTCAGCAGCTCGTCTTTCTTTTCCTGCTTCTTTTGCTCCAGCTTGGCACGCTCGATTTCCTTTTGCTTTTCCAGCTCGCGACGGCGCGACTCCTCGAGCGCCTTCTTCTCGGCTTCGAGCGCTTCCTCGACCGCGCGCTTTTGCGCCTCGATCTCGTTCCTGAGGCGCGCTTTCTCGGCATCGGCGCGCGCCTTGAGCATCTCGTCGAGCAATACGTCGATCTTCGGCGCCGCGAACGGCCCCTTGATACTGACCGGTATCTCGAGCCCGGCGAGGTCGTCCGTGGCCTTACCCTGTTGCCCCTCGGTGGTGCCGACGAGCTTGGTGTTGATCAGGTAGTTGATCGTATTGTCGACGAGATTCGCGCTACCGCTGCCGCGTGCGCGCAACAGCGGCGCCTGCAGGTCGAGATCCTTGCTCGAGAAGATGCCGCGCGAAATCTGGCCGGAAAGCCTCAGCGAAGAGAAATCGGTTTTCAGATCTTGCCGCGGCGGCGCCGGCTCGCCGCGCAGTTTGGCCTTCGCGGCCTCGATCGAGTGACGGATATTGACACCCTTGAGCGCACCGTCGAGCACCGCGAGCTTCATTTGCCCGTCGCTGTTGGCACGCAACTGGCGCACCGATTCGCCGCGGGTCGTTACCTCGACGTCGGCCGACAAGGCGCCGGCAAGCGTATCCAGAGCCGCGAAGTCAACCAGCATGCCGCCGACCTCGACAGCGTCAATTTTCTTGCTGACCTTGTAAACCGGCACCGTGCCGCGCACGTCGACCGTCGCCGCAACCTCGACCGTGCCGCTATACGTGTTCATCGTGATCGGGCCGAGCGCGACGATACCTTCTTTGGCCGTCAGCGCGAGCCTGACGTCGCTCATCTTCAGGTTCTGCAGTTGCATTTGTGCAATCGCCAGGCGGCCGTCGATATCGAGTCCGCGCAACGTCTCGACCGGCAGTTCGATCGGCGTATCCTCGGCCGGAGCGGTGCCGGCGGGCGTGCTCGCGGCCTCGAGATTATCGGATTCGCCAAAGCCGGACGCGGCGAGCAACGCATCGACGTTGAGTTCCTCGGACTCGAGGTCGAAACGCAGCTTCGGTTGCGCGAAGTCGGTCAGCTGTACGCGGCCGTCGAGGCGAAACCGGTTGAGGCCAAGCGAAAGCGATTCGAGCGTCAATTGCTGCTGGTCGATCAGGTATTCGACGTCGGTTTTCAGATCGATATTGACGTCGATATCGCCGGCTGCGCTGGCGTCGAGCTTGAGCGCCAGCGGAAACGGTTTGTTCGGTTCGATACGGCCGGTGCTGATGTCGAGATCGGTGATACGGAACTCGCTGCCGGCCTGCTTGTCGAGCCACACCAGGCGGATATTCTGCAGGTCCAGTCCGCCGAAGGCGCCGCGCAGACTCATACCTTGCGAGGGCTCGCCGGCGGGCTCGGCACCGGAAGCCTGCGCGGCGGGCTTTTCGGCCGGCACGAGGTCGTCCCAGTTGGTCACCCCGGCTTCGTTCCTGACCAGAAAAACGTCGAGATCGCGCAGCACCAGCTTGTCGATTTCGGGCGCCATCGTAATCAGCGAGCCGAGATCGACGCTGACGCTGGCCGCCTCGACCTTGATCATCGGCTGGCCGCCGAAGCCCGGCGGGTTGGAAAAGCGCATCGCGCCGAGTTGCATGCCGAGCGCCGGATAAATCGTCAAGCTGACATCGCCGATGAACTCGATTTCGCGGCCCGTTTTATCGCGGATTAGCTCGGCAAGGTCGTCCTTGTAGGCATTGGCGTCGAACACAGCGAGGAATATCGCGACGATCGCAACGAGGAAAGCGATGCCGACGACGACGCCGAGCATCAGTAAACGCATCAGTTTTTTCATGGCGGCCCGCGGCTTTATCCTGCCGCGCCGATCTGTTCTAATGGCTGGCAATGTGTCACGAAACGGACGCTGATTCAAGCTCATGGCAAATCGACTCGACGACTGGCGCGGTCGCCTCGCCAGAGGCAGGCCCGCCGGCGGCGGCCGGGGCAGGTCGATCGCACTCGCCATCGGCCTGGTCCTGCTGCTGCTGATCCTGATCGGCATTTACTGGAGCGAAGAGCCCGACGCCTTCGACATTGAACAGGCGGCGATCGCGCACGCACCGGCAACCGAATCGCGCCTGACTACCGGCAGCTATACGACGAGCACGCTGATCACGGCGATGGAGACGCTGCTCGACAAGCGCGGTGGCTATCTATCCAACGACATCATGCCGCCATCGATCTGGCTCGACAACATACCCAACTGGGAATTCGGCGTGCTCGTGCAGTGTCGCGACCTGGCTCGCTCGATGCGCAACGACTTCAGCCGATCGCAATCGCAATCGGTCGAGGACAAGGACCTGATCGTCACCGAGCCGAAGTTTCATTTCGACAACAACTCGTGGTTCCTGCCCGCCAGCGAAAGCGTCTACCGCGACGGCATCGACGCGCTCTACGGCTATCTCGAGCGGCTGCAGAATCCGAACGAACCCGACGCGCAATTCTACGCGCGCGCCGACAATCTCGGCGACTGGCTCGGTCAGGTCGAAAAACGCCTCGGCAGCCTGTCGCAGCGGCTGTCGGCGAGCGTCGGCCAGGTGCGGCTCAATACCGACCTGGCCGGCGATCCCGAGGCCGAGCAGTCGACGCCGACTAGCCCGCAGCTGGTCGTCAAGACGCCGTGGTTGGAAATCGATGACGTTTTCTACGAGGCACGCGGCGCAACCTGGGCGCTGGTGCACATACTCAAGGCGGTGGAGATCGATTTCGAGCCGATTTTGCAAAAGAAGAACGCGCTGATCAGTCTCAGGCAAATCATCCGCGAGCTCGAGGCGACGCAGGAAACCCTGATGAGCCCGATAGTGCTGAACGGCGACGGTTTTGGCCTGTTCGCCAATCACTCGCTGGTCATGGCTTCATACATATCGCGCGCCAACGCCGCCGTCATCGACCTGCGCGCGCTCCTCGCCCAGGGCTAGGCAAAAAATTCCCGGCAAGGAACCGGGCGGTCGACTTTTCTCGAGGCATCCCGCGCCAGCGCGGATTCGAAGCTATCAGGCAATGGACCAGGGTCGGCACGCCTGGCATCACGGGTACGCGGCATGCCCCGTGCCCGCGGCAGCGCGCGGATTTGTGCGCAATCCTGCAGCAGGATTCGACGACTGCCGAACGCCGGTCGCCGGACAGAATCTCCGCGATCAGGCGCCTTTTTTGCGGGTCGGCAGCGTGGCGGTCTTGTCGACCTCGACGCGGTTGCGGCCGTTGCTCTTGGCGGTATACAGCGCGCGATCGGCACGCAGCACGATTTCGTCGAAGGTTTCGGCGTCGCGACTGACGGCGACCCCGATACTGGTCGTGATATGGCCAACCGGATCGATCGGGCGATTGGCGACCATCGCAACGAGGCGCTCGGCGAATTCGCTCGCTTCGTCGAGGCGCGAGTTGCGCGCGAGAATCATGAACTCCTCACCGCCCCAGCGGCCGAACTCGTCGACGTCGCGCAGCGCTTCGCGAATGCTGTTGGTGAAATCCTTGAGCACCAGGTCACCGGTCTTGTGGCCCCACTGGTCATTGACGCTTTTGAAATGGTCGATATCGAGCAATAGCACTGCAAATGGCGTCTTGTAACGGCGCGCTTCGGCCTCGAGTTTGGCGCCGATTTCCTCGATCGCGCGCCGATTGTAGATCTGCGTCAAATCGTCGGTGCTGGCGATTATTTCGAGGCGTTCGTTGGTCAGGTGCAGCTTGAATTCGACCGCTTCGCGTTCGGCGATCTCTCGCGCGAGTTGGTCGGCGCGGCTCTGGTCGATTATCGCGCGGCCGCTGAGAATGAGCAGGAAGGTCGACAGCGCGGTCGTGAACATCAGGCCGATCGCGAAAACGCCCCACAGCGTCCAGAGATGCGCACCCGACAGGTAGGTCGGCGCGGCCCGGATCTCGAACGACCAGTTTCGCTTGCCGAAACTGTAGGTTTTTTGCCAGACCATCGAACCGTGATCGCCCCGCTCGTCGAGGCCGACGTTGATCATGCGGTTTTGCTCACGTCGGTAGTGCGCCAATAGCGTCGGTCGCGCGGCGTCGTCGACGTCGGTCAGGCGCAGCAGAACATCGTTCATGTTGCTGCCCTCGGCCGCCTCCATCAGCAGATTGCCGACTCGAAATACGCCGACAACGTACCCGCTGGGCAGGTCGGCCGCGGCGGCCAGCTCTCTCGACTCCGATGGATATCGCTGCACCGGCAGGGCAAAAAGCACGCCGGTCTGACTGCCGGTTTCCTGTATCAGCGTGATCGGCGCGGTGCCGGTCAGATCGCCGGTGACGTGAGCGCTGCGCAAGGCTTCCTTGCGCTGCGTGTTCGAGAATACGTCGAAGCCGAGCGCCTTCAGATTCGACTCGAGCGGCTCGATGTATTGCACGACGACGTAGAACTCGCGTTCGCCGGCCGGTATGAGCTCGCCGTCGTCGTTGCGTTCGGTAATCTTGAAGCCGGTGAATCCCCGGGCCTGCATCGAGGCCTCGAACTCGGACCGGCGCGAACGTGCAACGACCGGATTCCACGACAGCGCATGAATCCCGGAATTGCGCTGCAAGGCCCGGCTCACGTATTCCTGGAACTCGACGCGATCGACGATCTCGGCGGATTCGAACAAGCCCTGCAGCGAGTAAACGACTTCGAAGTTACGCTGGATTTTCTGCTCGAGGCTATTGCCGAGATTTTCGGCTTGGTTTTCGAAGCGGGCGGCGGTCACCTTTTCGTGCTCTTCGATTTCGACAAGGTAAATGACCAGCACGATCGCGAAGGCGGCGATTACCGGCATGGCCACGCCGCTCTTGCGAATTTCCCAGGCGGCGCGCGGCTGCGCCAGCCACGCAAACATCAACGGCACGACCAGCATCACGCCGATACCGTCACCGGCCCACCAGGTGACCCAGTTGAACGGCAGATCGTACGATGGAATGATGCCGACGCCGAACAGTAATGCGACGCTCAGGGTCGAGCTGACGAGGCAGCCGACCGGCCCGCCGAGTATCATCAGGCGAATGATGCTGGGCGAGTCGACCAGGCCGCCGTCGAGATCGACCCGCGGCTTGACCAGCCAGTATCCGGCGAGTCCCTGCAACGTCGCGGCGACGCCGAGACCAAAAGCGATTAGCATCGACTGGTGCAAGCTGCCCGCGCCGACCGACGGGTCGTACAGGTGGAACAGGTTGGCGAGCGTCGCGCCCGCCAGCAGGCCGGGCCACAGGCGCGTTCCGTACAGCAACATCATCGCCAGCGCGACGCCCGCCGCCGGCCAGATCGCGGTCGCGTAGCCGGGCGGGGTCACCAGGTGCCAGCTTACAAAGGCGGCGACGAAGTAGAATACCCCGATGCCGATGTTGTAGGCGACCAGCGTTTCTGCCGGCCGCGCTGCGGTGTGTGCCAAGCTCTCGTCCACTCCAGAAGACCGACACTTAGATTTACTTCAATTAGGATAGTCCATTTTCCGGCGCATCGGCGTAATTGGGGTCAGTCTGGGCGAATCGATCGCGGCGCTGCTCTAAAAAAGTGTCAAAATTTTGTCGTACCGAGTGCCGTTCGATTCGATTCGCGCCTCGCGTCGCGCAATCACCGCCCGCGCTGGCAGCGATCGCCGAGCCTTGGTCTCAGGGTCGGTAAAGGTGGGGTGAGTTGCCGGGCGGGGTTCGCCTGGCCGCGAAAATACCAGGTCCTGGTCAGCCAAATCGTCGGCCGGCTAATCGCGTCGCCAGTGGCCGGACTTGCCGCCGGATTTTTCCAGCAGGCGGACCGCGTCGATGACCATCGCGCGATCGACCGCCTTGCACATGTCGTAAATCGTCAGCAACGCGACCTGTACCCCGGTCAGGGCTTCCATCTCGACGCCGGTCTGGCCGCGCGTCTCCGCGGTAACCCTGCAGTCGATCGCGCTGTCGGCATCGTCGAGTTCGAATTCGACCGCGACGTGGGTCAGCGCCAGCGGATGGCACATCGGCACGAGATCGGCGGTACGCTTGGTCGCCATGATACCGGCGACGCGGGCGACGCCGAGCACATCGCCTTTCTTGTGCCCACCGTCGCGAATCAGGCGCAGGGTTTCCGCCGCCATCCGGATCCGGCCGGCGGCGACGGCGCGGCGCGCGCTGTCCGGCTTGTCGCCGATATCGACCATGTGCGCCTCGCCGGCCTGGTTGAAATGGGTCAGCTTGCTCATGGCGCCATTCTATCACCGAAGCAGCAGATATAGCTCCCGGTTGTCGCGCTGAATGGTCAGGATCAGACCGCGTTCGCGCTGCTCGACGATCGCGAAGGCTTCGTCGAGATTGCGCGCGCGCTGCTTGTTGAGCGAGAAGATGATGTCGCCGGCCTGCAGGCCCGCCTCGGCGGCACTCGAGGCGCGCGCAACCTCGAGTACCTCCAGGTAGTCGACGCGCCCGCGCTGCAGGTGCTGTTCGCGCATTTCGCCGATGATCGCACCGGCCAGCCGGGGATGCAGGCGCGCGCCGTCGAGTTTGCGCACGTCGGTGGGCTGGATCAGTACCGGCAGCTGCAAGATTTCGCCGTCGCGGTAGAGTTCGAGTTCGATGGTCTGGCCGAGGCGCTGCAGGCCGACGAGATTGTGGACGTCGCGAGCCGAGCGAATCGGCCGCCCGTTCGCGGCAATCACGATGTCGCCGATCGCGAGACCGGCCTTGGCGGCCGGCGAGCCGGATTCGATCTGCGTGATGACGAAGCCGGCCTTGTGCGCGATGCCGAATGCCTGCGCCAGCCGTTCGGTCAGGTCCTGGCCTCGCGCACCGAGACGACCGCGCCTGACCTCGCCGAACTCGACCAGTTCGCGCATGACATAGCGCGCGAGATTGATCGGGATCGCGAAGCCGATGCCGATGCTGCCCTGCCCACCGGCGCCGTAAATCGCCGTGTTGATGCCCACGAGTTCGCCGCGCAGATTGACCAGCGCGCCGCCCGAATTGCCGATATTGATCGACGCGTCGGTCTGGATGAAATCCTCGAACGACTTGACGCCGAGCCCCGAGCGGCCGAGCGCCGACACGATACCGGAGGTTACGGTCTGGCCGAGACCGAAGGGATTGCCGATCGCGACGACGAAATCGCCGACTCGCAGCCTGGACGAATCGGCCAGTGGCAGATCGCTGAGGCCGTCGGCCGGTACGCGCAACACGGCGATGTCGGTATCCGGGTCGCGACCGACGATTTCGGCATCGAGTTCGCGACCGTCGGTCAAGGTGATCTTGATCTGGTAGGCATCCTTGATGACGTGGAAATTGGTCAGCACCAGCCCGGCTGCGGCATCGACGATGACGCCCGAGCCGAGGCTCGAGGTTTCCTGTACGCGCTCGAGTTCGGGCAGGTCGAAGAAGCGACGAAATATCGGATCGTTCGGCAACGGCAGTTCGATGCGTCGACGGACCTTGCCGCGGGTTGCGATATTGACGACCGCCGGCGTCGTCCGCTCGAGCATCGGCGCGAGGCTCGGCAACGGCTGGCCGTCGACCACGCTCGGCAGCGCCGCGTACGCGGCAAGACTCCA
Source organism: Gammaproteobacteria bacterium (assembly GCA_041569645.1). GTDB lineage: Bacteria > Pseudomonadota > Gammaproteobacteria. The sequence continues at coordinate 14,690 of JBFFXR010000006.1, read as the reverse complement.
CGCCCAGAACAGCGCGAACAGCAGGAATTTCATTCGAACAGTATTAAAAGGAGCGCGGATCGAAGTCAAATCGATCCTGCATGTCGCGATAGAATTTGCGCGCCTCGTCGCTGTCCGCCGGTGGCGTCTGGATCATGATTTCGACCAGCTGGTCGCCGGCCTGGGGGCCCGGCATGCCCTTGCCCTTGAGGCGCATTTTCTGCCCCGACTTGATACCGGGAGTAACCTTGAGGTCGACGTCGCCGGCCAGCGTCGGCACCTTGAGGGTCGCACCCAGGGCCGCCTCCCATGGCGTAACCGGCAGGCGCAGGATGACGTCTTTGCCGTCGAGGCGGAACAGCCGATGCGGCTGGATGTTCATCTCGAGGTAGAGGTCGCCGGCCTCGCCGCCGCTGCTCGACGCCTGGCCCTGTCCGGCGAGGCGGATCTTTTGTCCGTTGCCGACACCGCGCGGAATATTGATCTTGAGCTTCTTCAGTTTTTTGGCGCCCGGCTTGGGCGCGAACTGAATCGTCTTGTTGCCGCCGCGAAAGGCTTCCTCGAGAGTGATGTCGAGTTTCAGCTGCTGGTCCGCACCACGGCGTCGACCGGTGCGGTGCGCGGTGCCGGGATTGAAACCGCTACCGAAGATCGACTCGAAAAAGTCGCTGAAGTCGCCGCCGCTGAAGCCGCCGGCGTCACCGTAGGTCGAGCCCCGATACCCGCCAAAGCCCGCTTCCTCGAATTGCTGGCCGTGTTTCCAGTCCGAGCCGAAGCGGTCGTAGGCTTTGCGCTTGTCGGGATCTTTGAGTACTTCGTAGGCTTCATTGACTTCCTTGAACTTTTCCTCGGCACCGGCATCCTCGTTGACGTCGGGATGGTATTTACGCGCGAGTTGCCGATAGGCTTGCTTGATCGCCGCCGTGTCGGCATCGCGGGCGACGCCCAGAGTCCTGTAGTAGTCCCGGTATTTCACTGCGTAAATTATTGATTTTAGCCACCTTTAAATAGATCTTCGGCGGTTTTTTTCAAGTGGTTTCGGCCGTTCCGGCGGACCGGTCGGAAACCCGGCCGGCGGCCGGGTCGACGGCTTCGTCGGCGACCGCGTCGGCGGGCTCGGCCGATGCCGCCAGGGCATCGTCGTCGCTTGCCGGCAGCGGCTCGGCCAGCAGCGCGAGGCGCTCGCGCTGCGCGTCGGCGGCGATGGGCTCGATCTCCGGCAGCGATTCGGTGACCTTGCTCGACATTTCGGCAAAGCGTTCGACCTTGCCGTGCAGACCGCGCCGACCGGAAAGCGAGGTCACGGTGTCGTTGTAATGGTTGACCGCGGCATTGAGGCTGCCGCCGAGCCGGTCGAGTCTTTTCGCCACCCGACGCACCTGGTTGTAGATATCGCCGGCCTTGTCGCCGAGTTCGCGCGCCTCCTGCGTCGAGCGTTCCATAGCCCACAGGTTCGCGACCGTGCGCAGGATCGGGATCAGGGTCGTGTGCGAGACCAGCACGATGTTCTTGTCGTAGCCGTAGGCGAACAGGTCTTTCTCGAATTTGAGCGCCTCGATGTAGGCCGGCTCGACGGGCATGAACATCAGCACGAAACTCGGGCTGCGGATGCCGATCAGGTTGGTGTAATCCTTGGTGTGCAGGCTGTCGATGTGGGTCTTGACCGCGCGCACGTGCTCGGCCAGCGCGCGCTGTTGCTCGGTCTCGGTCTCGGCTCCGACCAACCGGTCGTAGGCCGCCAGCGACACCTTGCTGTCGATGATGAGATGCTTGTCGTCGGGCAACTTGATCAGGAAATCGGTTTGCTTGCGGCGGCCCTCGGCGTCGACCATCGCGGTCTGCTTTTCGTAGTGCGCGTTTTCGATCAAACCCGACAGCTGCAGCGTTTTCTCGAGCTGGGTCTCGCCCCAGCTGCCGCGGCGCTGCGAATCGCCCTTCAGCGCTACGGTGAGATTCTTCGCATCGCCGCTCATCTGCAGGCCGATATCGAGCACCTTGCGAATCTCGCTCTCGAGCTTCGTGTTGCCCTTGAGCGCTTCGCCGTGCACCTCGTTGACGCGTTTCTGGAACGCATCGACCTGTTCGCGAAACGGCTTCAGCAAGGCCTCGATCGATACCCGGTTGTGGCGATCGAAGACCTTCGATTTTTCTTCCAGGATGCGGTTGGCGAGATTCTCGAAATCGCGTTTCAGCTGCCTGCGATTCTCGTCGAATTGCTCTAGTTTCTGCGCCGCCAGCTTGCGCTCCGCGTCGAGCTCGCCGGCGAGCGCCTGGGCGCGCAGATCGGCCTCGTGCAGCTGCGTGCGCAGGCTCGCCTCGATTTCGCGGCCGGCGTCGAGTTCGGCCTGCTTGCGCCCGAGCTGCTGCTGCACGCGGTACAGCGCGTAGACCAGCCCGCCGAGCAGCAGCGCCGCGAGGACGCCGACGATCACTATCAAATCCGTGTTTTCGATTACTTCCATCGATTGCGACTCAGCTTGCAGACGATTCAGTCTAACCGAGTTGGTGGCTCACCGCGAGAGCCAGTCAGCCGTCGCGCGCGACGAATTTAGCGCCGACCGGCACCACCCGGCGGCGGTCAGGCAATCCCGAGCGGGCGCCGATAGCGCACCGCATCCGGCGCGGAACTCCGCTCAGACCGGCGGGTTGAGCGGCTCGAGGCGCGGCGTCCTGCGCGTCCGCGCTCGTCGTTCGTCGGCTTCCAGGCGCTGGCACAGGCGCCACAGCGAATCGCCTTGCCAGGCGGAACTGCCCGGCGCGTAGAGGGCCTGGTTGATGCGTTCGATTTCGGCACCGAGTTCATCGCCGAGCTGGCGCTCGAGCCGGTCGAGATTGCCGACTCGCCGCGGCGCGAGCAGCGCCTGGCCCCAGGCGAGCAGCGCGCGGCGGGCGGCCGCGGCATCGTTGCGCTCGCAGGTATCGCGCAGAAATCGCCGCGCCCGGGCGAGACTTTCGGGTTCCTTCGCGGCGGCTACCGGCGCGCCGCGCTCGCGCCGCCGCCAGGTCCACCACCAGTAGAGCGCGCTCGCCGCCCAGCCGGCGGCGAGCAACAGGCTCAGGTAAGGCCAGAATCGCGTCGACGGCCGTGGCGAGGTCACGGCCGTGCCGGCCGCCGCCGGGTCCGGCTGCGGCGGAGTCGCGATCGTCGCGGTCGCACCGCCCGGTAGCGGCGCGACGACGAATTCGCGCGCCGGCAAGGTCGCGATCTCGAGCCTGTCGGCTTCGAGATTCCACCACGGCAGGCGGATCGCCGGCAGCCGGTAGCGCCCGGCGACGCTCGGAATCAGCGCGACCTTTTGCTCGCGCCGGCCGCGTATGCCGTCGCCCGCACGCTCGTTGTCGAGCGTCGGCTGGTCAGGGTACTGCTTGATGCCATCGGCCACCGGCAGCTCGATTTCGGGTAGCTGCGCGGCGGTCAGACCGTCGGCCAGCAGCGTCACCGTGCGGGTAACCGGTTCGCCAGGCACCAGCCGCTCGAGATCGCCCTGCCATTGCTCGCGCAATTCGACCCGCGTGGCCGGCAGCCAGACGTCGGCCGTCCAGTCGGTCGGGATCGCGTCGACGTCGATGCCCAGGGTTGCCGAACGCAGCCGCCGGATTTCGCCGCCGGTGCGAAACGGATCGATCCCCGAGCGCGACGGCAGACGCACCTCGGCAATGACCGGCTCGACCTCGATACGCCCGCTCTGCTGCGGAAAAATCGCGACCTGTTTCTCGAGCACGAGGTAGGACTGGTCGGCAATCCGGGTCGTGTACTGGCGTACGTCGCCGAGCGGCTCGAGCACCGCATCGGCGCCATCGAGCTCGAGGTCGCCGAACTGGTAGGCCGACAGGTCGGCGGCACTCAACAGCCGCAGCGTCACGACCACCTGTTGCTGCACGTAGGCTCGATCGCGGTCGCCGAGGAGCTCGAGGACGAGATCGTCGTGCGGCACCGAGGCGAGGCTCGACGGCTCGACGGTAATGCTGAAGGGATCGCTGCGCTCCTTGCCGAAGCGGATCGCCGGGATCGTGAATTCGCCGATCTGCTTGGCCATCAACTGCAGGGTCCACTTGACGCTGCGGCGATACTCGCCGTTGATGATGCTGATACTGTTGCTGCGGTTGTTGGCGAGCAGCATGAAATCCTCCAGCAGCGGCGAGAAATCGGGATCGCGATCGGGCATCCGATCGAGCGAGAACACGAGCTGGAAGGATTCGTTGACCTGCACCGGGTTACGGTCCAGCGACACCTTGATCTCGGCCGCGACCGGCAACGCGAGGACGAGCATCAGCACGGCGGCAATGACGCGCAGCGGCCCTACCATGGATCGCCCTCGCGGTCGACGCCGCCGCGCTGGCGGTACTGGAAGAGGAATTTACGCCGCAACAGGCCGCCCGGGTCGTCGGGAATCTTGCGCAACCACTGCTCGGTCGCCTGCTCGGACATTTGCTGTTCGACCTTTGCCAGCGCCTCGCCCGGCAGCTCGCCGGCGGACCCGGCTTCGGCGGCCGGATCGGCGCCGGCCGTCGCTTCGTCGCGCTCGCCGGAGACTGCTTCCGCGGCATCGCCGGTTTCTTCGGAGCGCTGCGCATCGTCGCCAGCGGCAGCGCGCGATTGATCGCGCTCGCCGGACTGCTGGCCGGCCGACTGCCGACGCTGCTCGTCACCGGCGTCGCCCTGCGCCTGCGATTCCTGCTGCTGTCGCTGCTGCTGCTCGAGCCAGTCCTCGATTTGCCGCTTGTTGTAGCGCGCGTCGGCGTGATCCGGATTACGCTCGAGCAGGCGCGAGTACTCGTCGAGCGCCTCGGCGTAGCGACCGAGCCCGGCAAGCGCGGTAGCGCGATTGTAGCGCGCGCGCTCGCCGTCGAGCCGCTTCCAGGTTTCGATCGCGGCATCCAGATCGCCGGCGCGATAGGCTGCCGTGGCGCGCCAATCCGGATCTTCGAAAGTCGCCGCGGCGGCGGCGTGATCTTGCGCATCGAACAACGCGCGCGCGCGCCGATCGTCGGATTGCCACAGCGACACCCAGTCGAGCGCTTGCGCGTCGGGCGGCGCGGAGACAAGAATTCCGAGCGCGACGGCATACGGCATGCCGCGACGAAACGCGAGCGCCGCGAACGGCAGCGCCAGCAGCAACAGCCACGGACCGAATTCGCGCCAGAGCTCGGTCGAGCGTTCGCTGGCGCGAACCCCCGCAGCAGCGAGTCCCGATTCGAACAGGTAGACCAGCGCATTGATGTCGAGGTCGTCGGCGCTGATCGCGGCGTAGACGCCGTTGCCGGCTTCGGCCGCGGCGCGCAGATTGTCCTCGGCGAGCGCCGTCACCACGATCGCGCCGTCGGTATCCTTGAGAAAGCCGCCGTTGTGCAGCGGTATCGGGCCGCCGGCCACGGTGCCGACGGCAAGCACCGACAGGCGGTGCGGCGAACCGTCGAGGCGCTCGCGCAGTCGCTCCAGCGCGAGAGCGTCGAGACCGTCGCTGACCAGCAGCAGGTCGCCACGCGGAACGCCACCGCCGGCGAACAATTCGAAGGCGAGTTCCAGCGACCGCTCGGCGCGACTGCCCTGCGCCGGCATCAGGCTCGTATCGAGGCTCGGCAACAGCGTCAGTATCGTCTCGGTATCGCTGGTCAACGGCGTGACCGCAAACGCGTCGCGGGCGTAGACGACCAGCGCGGTCTGGCCTTCGTCGCGCGCCGCCAGCAGATCGACGATCTTGTGCCGCGCGCGCGCCAGGCGACTCGGCTTGAGATCGCTCGCATCCATCGAGCGCGACAGGTCGAGCGCGATGACCAGCGCGGCTTCGTTATGGTAAACCGGCTGCGGCCGCCGTTCCCAGGTCGGCCCGGCCAGCGCGACGATCGCCAGCGTCGCGACCAGACCGAACACCCACAGCGGCCAGCGTCGCGCCGCGCCGCCGCCGACGAGCAGGTGCGGCAACAGCCGCGCATCGACCACCTGGCGCCAGCGAGAAGCGTCGAGCCGGTGGCGGGCTAGCAGATACAGCAGCAGCGCCAGCAGCGGCAACAGCAGCAGCCAGGCCGGACGCAGGAAATGAAATTGCTCGATCACCAGCGTCTCCACAAAATCAGCGCGACCAGCAGGCTCGCAAGCGCGAGCGCGCCGGCCAGCGGGTAGACGAACAGCGGTCGGATCGGCCGCAGCCTCTCCACATCGCTCGGCAGCGGCTCGAGCGCATCGAGCTCGGCGTAGATTTCGGCGAGCTCATCGCTGTCGCGCGCGCGAAAATAGCGCCCGCCGGTCGCCGCGGCGATAGCGCGCAGGGTCGCCTCGTCGGGCTGCGACGACGGGTTCGAGCGGCGCAGACCGAACCAGCTGTTCTCGAAATCCTCGTCGGCGCCGATGCCGATCGTGTAGATCTTGAGTCCGCGCGCGGCCGCCAGCTCGGCGGCGCGTATCGGCGCGACCTCGCCGGCGGTGTTGGCGCCGTCGGTCATCAGAATCAGCACGCGATTCGCGTCGCCGGCGTCCTCGAGCCGCTTGACCGCGAGGCCGATCGCGTCGCCGATCGCGGTGCGTTCCCCGGCCAGACCGATCGCCGCCTCGTCGAGCAGGCGCCGGACCGTGTCGACGTCGAAGGTCAGCGGGGTTTGCAGGTAAGCCTGCGTGCCGAACAGAATCAGGCCGACGCGATCGCCACGGCGACGCTCGATGAATTCGGTCGCGACCGAGCGGGTCGCGGTCAGGCGGTTGACCTGGCGGTTTTCGAGTTCGAAATCGCCGGTGCGCATGCTGTCCGAAAGATCCACCGCGAGCATCAGATCGCGACCGCTGACCGGAATCGAGACCGCCTCGCCGAGCCATTGCGGACGACTCGCGGCCAGTACCGCGAGCGTCCAGGCCAGCGCCGCCAACCAGACCGGCCAGCGCCGCGGCCGCTCGACCCGCACGGTCGCGCCGCCGACATCGAATGCGTCGACATCCGGTACCCTGAGCGCGGCCTGTGCGGCGAGCACAGGCGGCGGCAACAGCCAGTGTGCCAGTAGCGGCAACGGCAACAGCAGCAGCACCAGCGGCCATTCAAGCTGCAGCACGCGGCGCCTCCCGGGGCAGGCTCTTGACCCAGTGTTCGCAGGCATCGAGCAGCGCCGCGATGTCCGCATCGACGTCGCGACGGTAGCGCGCGCGGCCGAGCAACTCGAGATCGGCGTCGCTGAAGCCCGTCGGCGACAATTCGCGCAGCTGCGCAGCGAAGGCGCTGCCGGTCGAACCGGCAAAGCCGTCGCGGCCACGGTAGCTGATCAGGACCCGGCGCAACAGGCCGGCGAGTTCGTTGAGCGCCGCGTGGCGGTTCGCGCCGGCATCCAGCGCCGTGCGAATGCGCGTGATCTCGGCGAGCGACAGCGCGCGGAGCGGCTTTTGCCCGCGGCGCGAATAGCGGCGCCAGGCCAGCACCGCGAGCAGCGCGGCGAGCAGTGCGAGTAGCCACCAGCCCGGCGCCGGCGGCCACCAGGAAATCGCCTCGGGCAGATGAATATCCCTGAGTTCCGGTCCGTTCATCGTCCCTGCAGACCCAGCCCGTGCCTGAGTTCGACGAGCATGTCGTCGGCGGTCGAAATATCGATCAGAAACAGGCCGAGCTCGTTGCACAGTCGCTCGAGCCGCTCGATGTGCTGCGCGTAGCGTTGCCGGTAGCGGCGGCGCGTGCGTTCATTGTCGGCGTCGATCTCGACGCTGGCGTTGCCGTCGGTCACGCGGTAGGCGCCGGCGGCCGGCAGACTGCGTTCGAACGGATCGTGGACGTGGATCATCAGCACGTCGTTGTGGCGCGCGAGCTGCGTCAGCTGGGCGCGGCAGCCGTCGTCGACGAAGCCGAAATCGCTCAACAGGATGACGAGACTGCCGGGGCGCGTGACCTGCCGCAGGCGGGTCAGCGCGCGTAACCCGGCGAGCGGGTCGCGCGGCGCGGCGAGGCCCTCGTCCCAGGCCGAATGATTGACCAGCTGGCGAATGAAATTCAGCACCGCGCGCTGGCCGCGCGCCGGGCGAAATTCGCTGTGCTGGCGGTCGGAGAAAATCAGGTAACCGAGGCGGTCGCCGTGCTGCACGCTGCTCCAGGCGAGCAGCGCCGCGAGTTTCGCCGCGAGCACCGACTTGAAACAGTTTTGCGTCGCGAAGTGCATCGAGCGAGTCAGGTCGAGCCAGACCAGTACCGGTCGTTCGCGCTCTTCGCGATAGATCTTGGTGTGGGTATCGCCGCTGCGCGCGGTGACGCGCCAGTCGATCGCGCGAATATCGTCGCCCGGCTGGTAAAGACGCGATTCGTGGTATTCCATGCCGCGCCCGCGGAACGAGGACAGGTGGCCGCCGGCGGTTTGCGCCTTGACCGAATTCGAGATCAACGGCAGGCCGCGCGCGTCGTGCGCCAGGCCGATCAGGCTCGCCTGGCTCACGCGGACGATGTCGTCGGCAGGATCCATGCGCGTGCTCTCAGGGAACCGCCACCCGGGCGAGAATTTCGTCGATGCAGCTGTCGGCGGTGCGACCTTCGGCCTCGGCCTCGAAGCCGAGAATGATCCGGTGGCGCAGCACATCGGGGGTGAGTGCCTGGATGTCCTCCGGGGTCACGTAGTCACGGCCGCCGAGCCAGGCCAACGCGCGCGCGCAGCGATCCAGCGCCATCGTCGCACGGGGACTCGCGCCGTGCTGGATCCAGCCGGCGAGATCCTCGCCATAGCGGCTCGCGCTGCGCGTTGCCAGCACGATTTCGACGATGTAATCCTCGAGGCTCGCATCGAGATGGGTATCGAGCACCGCATCGCGCGCGTCGAGCAGGCTTTGCTGGCCGACCGCCGCGTGCGGCACCGCCGCATCGACCGCGTGGGAACGCGCTTCGCTACGGGTCAGGGCAAGAATCTTCTTCTCGTCGGCGCCCGACGGATAGTCGACGCGCACGTGCATCAGGAAGCGGTCGAGCTGGGCCTCCGGCAGCGGGTAGGTGCCCTCCTGCTCGAGCGGGTTTTGCGTCGCCATGACGAGGAATATTCGCGGCAGCGCGTAAGTCTCGCTGCCGACCGTGATCTGGCGTTCGGCCATTGCCTCGAGCAGCGCCGACTGCACCTTGGCCGGCGCGCGATTGATTTCATCGGCGAGGATCAGGTTGTGGAACAGCGGTCCGCGCTGAAAGCGGAAGCTGCCGTCCTGCGGGCGATAAATCTCGGTGCCGGTCAGATCCGCCGGCAACAGGTCCGGAGTAAACTGCACGCGGTGAAAATCGCCCTCGATGCCATCACCGAGCGCCTTGATCGCGCGGGTCTTGGCAAGTCCCGGCGCGCCTTCGACGAGCAGGTGACCATCGGCCAGGATCGCAATCAGCAGGCGCTCGATCAGCTTGCGCTGACCGATGATCTTCGTCGCCAGCGCCTGTTTGAGGTTCAGTATTTCCTGTTGCAACAAGGGATATCCTCGCATCCGGTTCGGGGCATGGATCGCGGCGCAGCCTGTGCGCCTCGGGGTTCCGCGGAGCTTGCAAAGTTTAACTGATAGAGGCTCGCTTAAGGAAGCAAGTGGCCGGTCTTGAGCCAGACGACGGTATCGTCGACGACGTAGGGGCAATGCTCGCTGCTGTGCGGCAGGCGCAGCCAGGTGCCGGCCGGGTATTCACCGTATTCGTCGTACATCACGCCGGAGACGACGAAGATTTCCTCGCCGCCGAAGTGTTGGTGCGGGCGGGCGCGCTCGCCGGCGGGCCATTTTTGCAGCACCACCGACTCGTAGCCGAAGTCGTGCAGCAACATGATTTCGAGCCGGCCCTCGCCCGGCAGCCACGGATGCTTGCGCGTGTCGATCCGCACCGCTTCGAGATCTTCGGGATCGAACTGGTCGAGCTTGACCAGCAGTTCGCAGCCCTCGTCGCTGCGCGGACTGTGCTCCGAGCCGGGCGGATTGCGCAGGTAGGTGCCGGCCGGGTACTCGCCGTGATCGTCGGCGAATCTGCCGTCGAGGACGAGGATTTCCTCGCCGAGCGGGTGCGCGTGCGACGCGAATTTCGAGCCCGCATCGTAGCGCACGATGCTGGTCGTGTGCCCGTGTTCGGCGGCTTCGCGCGCGAGCGGCTTGCGCCAGACGCCCGGACTCGGACTCGCTTCCCAGTCCATCGCATTGGTGTCGATGACGACCGACTTGTCGAAATCCATGTTCAGCATTTACGGAATCTAGTTTTCGCGCTGCGCTGCGGCAGAGATGCAGATCACACAAATCAGTTTCGGTTCCCACGAGCCTAGTCAATATTCGCCAAAAATCGACGTCGACCGCAGCTCGAATTCGACGAGATAAGTTGCCCGCTTACCCTGTATCTGAATCGTGCCGCGGTGGAATCCGGCTGGCCAGGCAAGCTGGATCCACGAATTCGGGGCAAAAAAAAGCAACCCCGAAGGGTTGCTCAAAGTTCGGTTTAGCGGTTATCTAAACCCGGTGCGCCGACCGGGCCGATGAAACCAGAAGCTCCGGACCGGACAACCGCGCCTTTGGGGGGCACGGGCACCTGAGATTCTACGCGGGACGGCCACAGCGCGAGGCGCGGCCCGGGTAATTACTCGCCTTCGATTCTAGGTCCTCGACCGGGCCGGCGAATCACCCAAACGGGTGAAATTTCAAGAATTTCAGTAATTTATGCCGCGCATCACGAAAGAACTGTGACCGCCGACACAAAAATCGGCGCGATCCTCCAGGGCATCAGAGCGCCTTGAACAGGGATTCGAGGCTTTCGCGCGCGTCGCCGAACAGCATACGCGTGTTCTCGCGCAGGAACAGCGGGTTGTCGACGCCGGCATAGCCGGCCGCCATGCCGCGTTTCAGTACCACCACGAGCTCGCCCTTCCAGACCTCGAGCACCGGCATGCCGGCGATCGGACTGGCCGCGTCTTCCTGCGCCAGCGGGTTGACCGTGTCGTTGGCGCCGACCACGATCGAGACGTCGACGTTGGGGAAATCGTCGTTGATCTCGTCCATCTCGAAGACGATGTCGTAGGGCACCTTGGCCTCGGCCAGCAGCACGTTCATGTGCCCGGGCATGCGCCCGGCCACCGGATGGATGCCGAAGCGCACGTTGACGCCCTTCTTGATCAGGGTCTTGGCGATCTCGGCGACCGCGTGCTGCGCCTGCGCGGTGGCCATGCCGTAGCCCGGCACGATCATGACTTCGCGGACGTTGTTGAGTCGGCCGGCGAGCTCGTCGACGTCGATGGTCTGCACCTCGCCCTCGGCGGCGGCGGCGCTCGGCCCGCTGCCGCCGGTGCCGAATCCGCCGGCGATGACCGACAGAAACTGGCGGTTCATCGCGCGGCACATGATGTAGCTGAGAATCGCGCCGCTCGAGCCGACCAGCGCACCGGTGACGATCAACAGGTCGTTCGACAGCATGAAGCCGGTCGCCGCGGCGGCCCAGCCCGAGTAGCTGTTGAGCATCGAGATGACCACCGGCATGTCGGCACCGCCGATCGCGGCGACCATGTGAATGCCGAACAGCAGCGCGATCGCGGTCATCGCCAGCAACCAGATCACCGCCTGGTCGTGGTCCGGATTGCCGACGAACTCGACAGCGATGTAGACCACCGCGATGAACATCGCGAGATTCAGCCAATGGCGCGCCGGCAGCAGCATCGGCGCGCCGCCGATCAGCGCCGACAACTTGCCGTAGGCGATCACCGAGCCGGTGAAGGTCAGCGCGCCGATCGCGATGCCGAGGTAGACCTCGATCTCGTGGATGGTCTTCTCGACCCCGGTGTAGGAGATCGACGGATCCATGAAATTGGCGAAACCGATCAGCACCGCGGCGAGGCCGACGAGGCTGTGCAGGATCGCGACCAGTTCCGGCATCTGCGTCATCTTGACGCGGCGCGCCAGGATGAAGCCGATGATGCCGCCGGCGATCATCAGTCCGGCCAGCAGCGCGTAGTTGGCGGTGACGAAGGCGGCGATCGTGACGATCACGGCGATCGCCATGCCGACGATGCCGAACAGATTGCCGCGGCTCGCGGTGACATTGGTCTTGAGCCCGCCGAGCGCGAGGATGAACAGCGCGGCGGCGGCGAGGTAGGCGGTCGTGATCAGGCTCGGCGACATGGCTTACCCCTTGAACATTTCGAGCATGCGCCGGGTCACGCTGAAGCCACCGACGATATTGATACAGGTGATGAACACCGAGATCGCGGCGAGGATCCAGACCAGCTGGTTGCCCGACGAGATTTGCGTCAACGCACCGAGAACGATGATGCTCGAGATCGCGTTGGTCACGCTCATCAGCGGCGTGTGCAGCGACGGCGTGACGTTCCAGATCACCATGTAGCCGATGAAGCACGACAGCACGAACACGGTGAAATGCGCCATGAACGACGGCGGCGCGACCTGGCCGAGACCGAACAGCAGCACGCCGGCGATGATCAGCGGCAGCCACGCGCCGCGCATCGCCTTGACGATGGGACCCGGCTCGGCCTGCAGCTTCGGCGCCGGCGGCGCGGCGGCCGCCTCGGGCGCAACCAGCTGCCCGCCGAAGCTCGGCTTGCGCTCGGCGCCGACCGCGATCGGCGGCGGCGGCCAGGTAATCTCGCCGTCCTTGATCACGGTCGTGCCGCGAATGACCTCGTCGTCCATGTCGACCGTGATCTTGCCATCGCTGTCCGGGCACATCTCCATGATCAGGTTGTACAGGTTGGTCGCGTACAGCTGGCTCGACTGCGACGCGAGCCGGCTCGGCAGGTCGGTGTAGCCGACGATATGCACCCCGCGCTTGTTGATCACGGTGCCGGGCACGGTGGCCTCGCAGTTGCCACCCTGCTCGGCGGCGAGATCGACGATGACGCTGCCGTCGCGCATGCTCTCGACCATGTCGAGCGTGATCAGCTTCGGCGCCGGCTTGCCCGGGATCAGCGCGGTCGTGATGATGACGTCGACTTCGCGCGCCTGCTCGGCGAACAGTTCCATTTCGGCCTTGATGAACTCCTCGCTCATGACCTTGGCGTAGCCGCCCTCGCCGGTACCGTCCTCCTCGAAATCGAGCTCGAGGAACTCGGCATCCATGCTGTGGATTTGCTCCTTGACCTCGGGGCGGGTATCGAAGGCGCGCACGATCGCGCCGAGTGAGCGGGCCGCGCCGATCGCGGCGAGGCCGGCGACGCCGGCGCCGATCACCAGCACTTTCGCCGGCGCGACCTTGCCGGCGGCGGTGATCTGGCCGGCGAAGAAGCGGCCGTAGAGATTGGCGGCCTCGACGACCGCGCGGTAGCCGGCGATGTTGGCCATTGACGACAGCGCATCGAGTTTTTGCGCGCGCGAGATCCGCGGCACGCTGTCCATCGCCAGCACGGTCGCCTTGCGCGCCGCCAGCTGTTTCAGCAAGTCCTCGTTTTGCGCCGGGTAGACGAAACTGATCAGGTGGGCGCCTTCGCGCAGCAATTCGGATTCGTGCCGGTCGAGCGCATCGTGAAACTCGGGCGGCCGCACCTTCAGCACGATGTCGCCCGCGGCCCAGGTCGACTCGGTATCGCGGGCGATCTCGGCGCCGGCCGCGGCGAAGGCTTCGTCACCGAAGCTCGCGCCGACGCCGGCGCCCGACTCGACGACGACGTCGAAACCGGCGGCGACCAGTTTTTCGACCATTTCCGGCGACGCGGCAATGCGCTTCTCGTCCGGATGAATCTCCGCGGGTATGGCAATCTTCATCGCTTACAGCCCCTGATTTGTTGTCTTGGTGGCGGGCGGGTGCCGGCCAATATACCCAATGCTTCGACGCTTGGATACCGGGCCGCGCCGGTGGCGCGGCGGTTGTCGTGGACACCCTCGCCCTAACCGGGCATCATTCTGCATCAATCCGGCCGGCCGGATCATCCGATTTTCTGATCTTCAGCATGCAATTTTTCGATTCGATCATTGCCAAGGCGCGCAGCCACCGTCAAACCATCGTCCTCGCCGAGGGCGATGATCCGCGTATCCTCGAGGCCGCGCGACGCGCCAGCGACGATGAAATCGCGAATTGCATCCTGATCGGTAATGTCGATGCCGTTCAAAGCCAGGCCGAGGCCGGCGGCATCGATCTGACCGATATTAGAATCGAAGATCCGGCCGATTCACAATACCACCAGCGATATAGTAAGGACCTATACCACCTGCGCAAACACAAGGGCATGACCGAGGAGCAAGCCCGCCAACAGACGTTCGATCCGCTGTGCTTCGCCGACCTGATGCTGCGCGATAACCAGGCCGACGGTTCGATCGCCGGCGCGCGCTACACGACCGGAGCGCGGGTGCGCTCGGCGCTGCAGATCGTCGGCGTGATGCCGGGCTTCAGCTCGGTATCGAGCTTCATGCTGATGCTGTTCGAAGCGCCGCATCACACGGGGCCGAAGGCTATGATTTTCGCCGACTGCGCGCTGATCATCGACCCCGACGCCGAACAGCTCGGCGAGATCGCGGTCGCCGCGGCGACCTCGGCGCGGCAGTTGCTGGCCGACGAGCCGCGCGTCGCGATGCTGTCGTTTTCGACCGACGGCAGCGCCGAGCATCCGCGCGTCGACAAGGTGCGCGAGGCGACGAAGACCGCGCGCCGGCAAATGCCCGAGGTCGAGTTCGAGGGCGAGGTCCAGCTCGACGCGGCGATCGTGCCGGCGGTGGCGAAACAGAAGATCGCCGAGTCGCGCATCCAGGGCCGCGCCAACGTGCTCGTGTTCCCCGATCTCGACGCCGGCAACATCGGCTACAAGCTGACCCAGCG
>JBFFXR010000005.1:0-41551 GCA_041569645.1 Gammaproteobacteria bacterium | reverse complement strand
CGTGGATACCGAACGGGCCGATCCAGATGTTTTTCGAGAGCAAGGTGCAACTCGAGTTTCTGGACTCGTCGTTCAACGGGCCCGGTGAGTTGCGGATTTTCGTCTCGGCAATGCTGTCGCGCTCCGACAACGCCGAGATGGTCCGCAAGATCCAGCACCTGGCGAACGAAATGAACGAGATGAATATCGAGTCGAACTCGTTACCGCTCGAGCAGCGTTTCGGCACCAGCCTGCTGGTCGCCATACGTCCGTGGCAAATCAAGGCTTTCGAAGTGCTGCGACGCAAGCCCGATGACCGCGTTTTCGGCTGAACAGCGAGATTCACTAGACGCCTGCAAGCGAAGCTGATGATCAACATCCTGACATACAATATTCACAAGGGCTTCGATCGCTACAATCGCGATTTCGTACTGCATCGAATCAAGGATCACTTGCAGGAGGCCGACGTCGACGTCGTTCTGCTACAGGAAATCCAGGGGCGCCACTACCACCACGAGACTGGAATTTCCACCTGGCCGGAGGTTTCGCAGTTCGAATTCCTCGCCGACAGCATCTGGCCGCACTTCGCCTACGGCAAGAACGCGATTTACGAGAAAGGCCATCACGGCAACGCGATCCTCAGCAAGTACAACTTGATCGAATGGAATAATCTCAACCTGTCGCGTTTTCAGCGCGCCAGTCGCAGCCTGCTTCACGGCCGCGTCGATTTACCGGGGGGACGCGGACCTCTGCATTTGATTTGCGTGCATCTCGACCTGATCGGTTTCGAACGCAAGCGCCAGATCAAGGAACTCAAGCGGTACATCGACGACAGCATCGATGCGACCGAACCGGTCATTCTCGGTGGCGATTTCAATGACTGGCACGGCGGCATGGGACGCACGCTGGAATCGCAGCTGAAAATGCAGGAAGCGTTTCGCACGACGCACGGCAACTATGCCAAGACTTTCCCGTCCCACCTGCCGATGCTGCGCATGGATCGAATCTATTATCGCGGTGTGCGGCTGCTCGAATCGGTTCGACTCGAACGGCAACCCTGGAATCAATTGTCCGACCACCTGCCGTTGCTCGCCCGGTTCGCACTCTGAGCCAACACCGCGTGGTATCGACCCACCGCCTGTTCTTCGATCCACACGACTATTTCGACGACCTTGTCGAACATATCGAACGAGCCGCGCACGACATCGTCTTCGAGATTTACATTTTCGAACTGGACGCGGTCGGCAGCCGAATGCTTGCGGCTCTCGAAAGCGCGATTGCGCGCGGCGTGCGAGTTCGCGTTCTGCTCGACGGCGTCGGATCTTTCCGGCACGCCAGCCGCATTGCCACGCGATTGCAGGGAAGGACCTGCGCGGTGCGGATATTCCATCCGTTGCCCTGGGATTTCGCCGCCTACCGCAATGCGTTGCGGGCAGGGCGCTGGTACTCGCAGTTCCTGCACTTCGTCGCCTCGATCAACCGCCGCGATCACCGCAAGTTGTGCATCGTCGACGGCCGTTTCGCCTGGCTCGGAAGCTTCAACTTGACCGCCGAACACTTCGAGGAAATGCACGGCGGCGATGGCGGATTCTGGCACGACACCGGGCTGCGCGTGGGCGGTCCGCTGGTGGCAACCCTGGAGGCCAATTTCGAACAGGTCTGGGCGGGCAAGCTCGGCAGTTTCGGCGAGCGATCGCGGCGCTTTCTGGCCTTCGAAGCTCGCACTCGCCATCGTCGTGAGCGCCAGCGATTGCTCGCCATTCTAGCGCAGTCACGCAGTCGTATCTGGATCACCAATGCCTATTTCAACCCGTCGCGGCCGGTGCTCAAACTGCTGCGGAAAAAAGCCAGGCAAGGTCTCGACCTGCGAGTCATCGTTCCTTCGCGTTCGGACATTCCGTTGTTCCCGGCGCTGTCGCGCAGTTTCTACTCCGACCTGCTGCGCGTCGGCATCCGGGTTTTCGAGTACCGGCGCCAGGTTCTGCACTCGAAAATCATGCTGGTCGACGACCAGGTTCTGATCGGCAGCACCAATTTGAACTACCGCAGCCTGCTGCACGATCTCGAACTCGACGTGTTGCTGGACGAGCCTGAGGTAGTCCAGAGCCTGCAGCGGCGATTCGTCGAAGATATCGAGGGTAGCCTGGAAATTACCTTGAACAACTGGCAGGAGCACCCGTGGCTGTTGCGTTCGCTGAGCTGGTTGTCGCGCCTGCTGCGGTACTGGATGTAGCCAATCCGAAGCCCGCTGGTGCAACATAATTTACATTAACTATACTGATTAAATTACTGAATAATATATAAATAAATTGAGTATTGATTTACAGTCGCGCGGCTCTCCAGGATAATGAGCGGCCCCGCGGCTAGGGACTATAAATGAGCACGACCGACAATGGATTCACCTGGCGTTCGCAAACCGCGTTCGTTGCCGTCGCCGCCGGCGCGACCTTGAGTCTGAACGATTTTCTGACTTTTCCGGTGCTCGCCGGACAAAACGGCGGCGGCGCGTTCCTGTTGCTTTACATACTGTTCCTGTTTTTGCTCGGACTGCCGCTGTTGATGGCCGAGTTGATGCTCGGTCGCCTGACGCGGCGTGATCCGTCGGCCGCGTTGCGGGTGCTGTCGGAGCAATACCGCGCGTCGATTTACTGGAAATTGTCCGGGCTCGCCGCGATGCTGGCCGCCTTCCTGATCGTCGCGACCTTCAGCGTCGTCGCCGGCTGGTCGCTGGCCTACGCCTGCAAATCGCTGCTGGGACAGTTTGCCGGTATCACCCCCGACGCGGCCGTCGCTGCCTTCGAGGCCTTCACCACCGATGCCGAGCGCATGGCACTTTGGCATACGCTGTTCGTAATTCTGCTGGTGACGATCTGCGCCCAGGCGCCGCGCAAGGGACTCGAGCGTTTCGGCCTGATCCTCGTCTCAGCGATGGTCGTGCTGCTGATTATCGGGCTGATACTCGCGATGCTGTCGTCCGGCATGATCGCCAGTATCCGCTACATCCTGTATGCCGATTTCTCCGCGCTCGACTCGCAGACGCCCATCCTGGCGCTGGAGCGCGCATTCTACACGCTGGCGCTCGGTATCGGCGTGATGATGGCCTTCGGCCGCTATTTACCGGCCGGCGTGCCGGTCGGTTATGCCGCGGGTCTGGTCATCACCGTCGATCTGTTGTTTTCGATCTTTACCGGCCTTTCGATCAACGCACTGATGCTGTCGGGCGGCCAGCAACCAGGCCTCGACAGCCAGTTTGCGTTCCGCGTGATGCCGGTCATCCTCGACCGTTTCGCGTCCGCCCAGCTGCTGGCGGCGCTGTTTTTTTCGCTGTTGACGATCGCCGCGCTGACTACGTCGATCGCACTTCTCGAAGCCCCGATCACCTATTTTCAGCGCAAGGCCCGGGTGTCGCGACTCAAGGCCACCGCGCTGCTCGGCGTCGGCGTCTGGTTGTTCGGCCTGGGCGTCGTACTCGCGCACAGCGCCTGGAACGGCGACGGATTCACGATCGCGATTTTCATCGGCGACGAGGCGGTCCGACTGGTCAACAATGCCGGTTTCCACGATGCGCTCGCCTTCGTTTCCAGCCACTTGATCCAGCCGCTCGCCGCGCTATGCCTGTGCCTGTTCGTTGCCTGGAAGATCCCGCGCGAGGTCAGCCACAAGGAACTCGCGCTCGGCAGTCACTACTGGTTCGAAATCTGGAATTACCTGCTGCGCTATATCGTTCCGGTGCTACTCGGCATCGTCTTCCTCACCGCGCTGGGAATCATTTGAATGGCCGAAATTCGCCGCAGCGCGATTCTGCCGTATCCGGCGAGCTACATGTATGCGTTGGTCAATGACGTGGAGTCCTATCCACAGTTCCTGCCGTGGTGTGGCGACGCGAAAATCCTCGCGCAGCAACCGGATGCGATGGACGCGTCGATCCTGATCGTGCGTGCCGGAGTGAATCAGTGGTTCACGACGCGCAATCGGCTCACCGCCGGCGAAGCGATCGAAATGGAGTTGCTCGACGGCCCGTTCGAACGCCTGCAGGGACACTGGCGATTCGAGTCGCTCGCCGACGCGGGTTGCAAGATCGAATTCGTCTTGCGCTTCGAAGTGAAGCGCGGGCTCGCATCTGCGATAATCGCCCCGGCTTTCAAGAGAATCGCCAATACCCTGGTCGATTCGTTTTGCGATCGCGCCAGGGAACTATATGAGCGCTAGCCCACATATCTCACCACTATCCGTAGCGAGCTTATCGGTGCGCGCGACAGGGGGGTCGTGAGATATGCCGGCCAGGATCTGCATTGAAGTGGCTTATGCCGCAGTGGACAAGCAGGTCATCCTCGAGCGCGAAGTCGACGCCGATATCGCACCGCGCGATGCGGTGCGCGACTCGGGTATCGTCGAGCATTTTCCCGAAATCGACGTCGAGCGCTGCGACCTCGGTGTATTCGGTAAGACTATCGACGATAGCTACCGGCTCGAACCCGGCGACCGGATCGAAATTTACCGGCCGTTGATCGCCGATCCGAAAGAAATTCGCCGTCAGCGTGCCGCGCGGGGTCTGGCGACGAAGAAGGGCGGCGGCGTCAACCCGGAATGAGGCTGCCTTCGATCGCCGACAGCTGGTCGTCGCTGAAGCGTAGCGTCATCGTGCGCTTTTCGGCCTTGCCGTTGCTGCCGTGCTTGTAGAAGTAGATGTAATGCCACAGGTCCGGGTGAAATGGATCCACGATCGCCGGCGAGCCGAGCAAAAACTCGACCTGCTTGCGTGACATGCCGATTTCCAGCTGCCCGATCATCTCCGGGTCGATCCGGTTACCCTGCGGTATGTCCATACGGTATATGCAACCGGACAATGCTACAATGACGATTCCGGCCGACAGCAGGGTCAGGAGTGCGCGCGCTTTCATGCGGTTTTAAGCTGACGAAAAACGACGCGATGATACTGGCCGGATCGGCCGGCTGCAAATAGCCCGAGCAGGATTAATGGAATCAGCCGACATCAAAAACGCGGGGCTCAAGGTTACGCTGCCGCGGATGAAGATTCTGGAATTGCTGGAAACCTCCGAGGACCGTCATCTCAAAGCCGAGGACATCTACAAGATGCTGCTCGATTCGGGCGAGGAAATCGCGCTCGCGACGGTTTATCGCGTGCTGACACAATTCGAGACCGCGGGCCTGGTCACGCGCCACCACTTCGACGGCGGTCACGCGGTATTCGAAATCAACGACGGCGAGCATCACGACCACCTGGTCGATATTTCGACCGGCAAGGTCGTCGAATTCTACGACGAAATCATCGAGCAGCGGCAAAAGGACATTGCGGCAAAACACGGTTTTACGATTACCGAGCACACGATGATTCTCTACGGGCACTTCAACGACCAGGAATAGGCGCACCGGCGCCTCCGAACACTCGCCTTACTCGTTGGCCGCGATCATTTCGCTCGCGTGCGCGCGGGTCCGCTCGGTAATTTCGACGCCGCCAAGCATGCGCGCAATTTCCTCGCGGCGCGCGTCGCTGTCGAGGACTGTCACGGCGGTCCTCGTTTCGCCCGCGTCGCTCGACTTATCGACCCGGTAGTGATGGTGCGCCTGCGAGGCGACCTGGGGCAGGTGGGTGACGCACAGAACCTGGCGATCGCGTCCGAGCAGTCGCAGCTTGTTGCCGACGATCTCGGCCACGCCGCCGCCGACGCCGGCGTCGACTTCGTCGAAGATCAGCGTCGGAATGCGCGATGATTCGCTCATGATGACCTGGATCGCCAGGCTGATGCGCGACAGTTCGCCACCCGAGGCAACCCGCGACAACGGCCGGGGCGGTTGCCCCGGATTGGCGCTAACCAGATAACGAATCGTGTCGAGTCCGCTGGCTGAGAAGGTTTCGCCGGGCACGACTTCGATCGCGAAACTGCCGCCCTGCATGCCGAGTTCCTGCATGACCGCGGTTATTTCGCGCGACAGCTGGTTAGCCGTGCTGATGCGTTTCTGCGAAAGTTCGCCTGCGAGCGTGCGATAGGCCTGGCGCGCCTGCTCGAGCTCGGCGTCGATCGCATCGAGATCGAAGGCGTCGCTTTCGAGCGTCGCCAGTTCTCCGGCGAGGCTTTCGGTCAGCCGGGGTAATTCCTCGACGCCGACCCGGTGCTTGCGGGCCAGCGATTGCAATGCCGCGATGCGCTCGTTGACCGCCTCGAGGCGAGCATCGTCGAGTTCTATCGTATCGCGATAGCGACGCAGTTCGGCGGCCGCCTCGTCGAGCTGAATCGCCGCGGCATTGATCAGATCGTGACTTGCCGCGAGGCTCGCGTCGCTTTGTCGAAGCTCGGCGAGATCGGCGACGCATTGCGACAGTATCGCCTGCAGGTTCAGCTCGTCATTGTCGTAGAGCCGGTCGACGATCGCCGCGGTCTTGTCGAGCAGTGCGCCGGCATTGGCGAGCCGGCGATACTCGATCTGCAAGGACTCGGCCTCGCCGCTGGCGGCGCCGAGTTCGTCGAGCTCGGCGCAATAGAGTCTCAGCAGATCGATGCGCTGTTCGCGCTCCTGCGCGCCGCTGCGCGCCTGCTCGAGCCGTGCCTCGAGTTCGCGGCAGGTATCAAAGGCGCCGCGCAGCGACGCGAGCAGTTGGTCCTCGCTGACGAAACCGTCGAGCAGTTCGCGCTGCACCCGGGCTTGCTGCAGCGACTGGTGCTCGTGCTGTCCGTGGATGTCGATCAGGCGGTCGCAGAGCGCGCGCAGCTGGGTCAGGGTCGCGCTTGAGCCGTTGATGAAGGCCTTGCTGCGCCCTCCGGCGGCAAGCCTGCGCCGGATTACGCAGTCATCGCCGTCGAGCATGTCGCTCTCCGCCAGCCAGTCGCGCGCCGGCGCGGCGTCGGCGAGGTCGAAATGGGCGCTGATCTCGGCGCGATCGCAGCCGCTGCGTATCGAGTCGCTGTCGGCGCGATCGCCGGCGATCAGCTTGATCGCATCGAGCAGAATCGATTTGCCGGCTCCGGTCTCGCCGGTCAGCGCGGTCAGGCCCCGATCGAACTCGAGCTCGAGCGAATCGATGATCGCGAAATTGCGAATGTGCAGCAGCTCCAGCACTAGTAAGTCGTACTCCAGTAAAGCTTGGCCCTGAGTACCTGGAAGTAGTCATAGTCCTCGGGATGCAGCAAGGTAACCGGTTGCGGATAACGCGTTATCCGGACTCGATGATGATCCTTGACGAGCTTCGGCGAGTGACCGTCGAAACTGAGCTTGGCGTCGAGCGAGCCCTGGCCAAGGCGCAGATCGATCGGCTGATCGGCGGGCAGCACGATCGGCCGATTGGAAAGCGTATGCGGACAAATCGGCACGATTGCGAGCGTCTCCAGCGACGGATGCATGATCGGTCCGCCGCCAGACAGGGCATAGGCCGTCGACCCCGTCGGGGTCGTCACGATGACGCCGTCGGAGCGCTGGATATGGATCAGGTCTCCACCGCTCGAGATCTCGTACTCGATCATGCTGGTGGCCTCGTAGCTGTGCAGAATGACGTCGTTGAGCGCGATATTGGTCGAGATCAGCTGGTCGTCTTCGTAGAATTCGCCCTGGATGAAGAAACGTTTCTCGACCGTGTAGCGTCCGCGAATCACGGCCTCCACATAGGGCTCGAAGCCGGCGAAGGACACGTCGGCGAGGAAACCGAGCCGCCCCATGTTGATGCCGAGCAGCGGCGTGTTCTTGCCGACCAGCGCTCGCGCCGAGGTCAGCAGCGTACCGTCGCCGCCGAGCGAAATCACGAGGTCGGCGCGCGCGACCAGTTCGTTCATCGAAACGTTGCGGAAACCCTCGGCCGGTTCGTCGAAGTCGAGACAGTGCACGATCACGTTCGCATCGCGTGACAACAGCGTTACGACCTGCATGATGTCGTCCTGGCGCGCCTGCATGTCGCGACGCACGACCAGCCCTATTGAATTGAATTTTTTTGACATTACCTTGCCTGAATCGCGGCGCCGGCGCCGCGACGCGGTCGTACTTTACTGCGATCCGTTTAGGGTTAAACTAGCGCTGGATCAGAATATATCAGACCCGATGGCCGAAAAATACGAACTTGACGAACGTGCCCGCCTTTTGCTGCGGCATTTGATCAATTCGTATACCCGCGACGGCCATCCGGTGGGCTCGAAGAATCTGGTGCGCCTGTCGGGCCTCGACGTGAGTCCGGCGACGGTGCGCAACATCATGGCTCGGCTGGAGGAAATGGGGCTGGTCGAATCACCGCATACCTCCGCCGGGCGAGTGCCGACGCAGGCGGGTTACCGCCTGTTCATCGACAGTTTGCTCGAGGTAGACAACCTCGCCGCGTCCGCGCAACAGACGATTTCGCGAAGCCTCGATACCGACAAGACTTCGACCGACCTGATCCACAGCGCCGGCGAGATCCTGTCGCGGATCACCCACCTCGCCGGTATCGTCAGCCTGACCCATACCGGGCCGGCCGAGGTCCGCCACATCGAATTCATGCGCCTGAGCGAGCGCCGGGTGCTGGTCATCCTCGTCATCAACCAGGACGAGGTGCACAACAAGGTTATCCAGGTCGATCGGGACTATACCGATATCGAGCTGCACAACGCCGCGCAAAAACTGCTCCACTACCTGCACGGGCGCAGTTTCGAAAACGCGCGCAAGCAGTTGCTCGAGGAACTCGCCGAAGTGCGCAGCGACGTCGACGAAATCACGCAAAAAGTACTCGACGCGATGCAGGACGTCTGCGAACTCAACGAGCACGAACTCGTGACGAGTGGCGAAGCGAATTTGCTGCAGTACGCAGAATTGAGCGATATTAATAAGTTACGAGATCTTTTTAACGTATTTAATGAAAAGACGGATTTACTCAAGCTGCTCGATGGATGCACCATGGCCGAGGGCGTCGAAATCTTCATCGGCAGCGAATCGGGTTACTCGGTGCTGAGTAATTGCAGCGTCGTCGGCGCGCCGTATCACGTCAAGGGCGACATCGTTGGCGTGCTGGGCGTAATCGGACCCACGCGAATCGACTACCAGCGCGTCATCCCGGTTGTCGATATCACCGCGAAATTGTTGACTTCGGCCTTGAATACGCAGAACTAAACCCCTACATTCAGGGCCACTCGGGGGTAGCCGGCGCAGACCGGCGCCCGCCGTTCGATTCGTTTAACTGACAGCAAACGGAGCAGTCGATGTCGTCAGAACAATCCAAGGTCGACCCGGACGAACAACACGAACTCACGAGCGAGGCCGAAGCAGAGCCCGAGCTCGAGGATGTCGTGCCCGAGAAGGCCGCCGATATCGATGCTGAATCGGTCGAGGCACAGCTGGCGAAAGCGCAGGAGACGATCAAGGACTACTGGGATCAGATGATGCGGCTGCGCGCCGAAATCGACAACAATCGCAAGCGCGCCGAGCGCGATGTCGAGAATGCGCACAAGTATGCATTGAAGAATTTTATCGAAAACCTGCTTCCCGTAATCGATAGCATGGAGATGGGCATGGCCGCGGCGCGCGCCGAAAACGCTACCCTCGAAAGCATTCGCGAGGGTTCCGAAATGACGATGACGATGTTGCTGCAATTGCTCGAAAAACAGGGCCTCGAAACCATCGATCCGCGGGGCGAGAAATTCGATCCCGAGAAACACCAGGCGATGAGCATGATCGAAGTCGCCGACGCAGAATCCAACACCGTCGTCGAAGTCATGCAGAAGGGGTTTACGCTGAACGACCGGCTGGTGCGACCGGCGATGGTCGTGGTCGCGAAATAAACATTACTTTTTTTGTGTCATTTGGCTTGAAAGCATCGAATATAGCCTTACATGGCGATTAAGTTTCACTGAATTAGTGTCCTGGAGCAAAAGATGGGAAGAATTATCGGTATTGACCTGGGTACCACGAACTCCTGCGTGGCGGTCATGGAGGGTGGCAAGCCCAAGGTCATCGAAAACGCCGAGGGCGATCGCACGACGCCTTCGATTGTCGCGTTCACGTCGGATGACGAGATCCTGATCGGACAGCCGGCCAAGCGCCAGGCGGTCACCAACCCCGAAAACACGCTGTACGCGATCAAGCGTTTGATCGGCCGCCGCTACGACGAGAAAGAAGTGCAGAAAGACATCGATCTCGTGCCGTACAAGATCGTCAAGGCGGACAACGGCGACGCCTGGGTCGAAGCCAAGGGCAAGAAAATGGCGCCGCCGGAGATCTCGGCGCGCGTGCTGCAGAAAATGAAGAAGACCGCCGAAGACTATCTCGGCGAGGAAATCACCGAGGCGGTCATTACCGTTCCCGCCTATTTCAATGATTCGCAGCGCCAGGCAACCAAGGATGCTGGCAAGATCGCGGGTCTCGAGGTCAAGCGCATCATCAACGAGCCGACCGCGGCGGCGCTCGCCTACGGCATGGACAAATCCTCCGGCGACAAGAAGATCGCGGTCTACGACCTCGGCGGTGGCACCTTCGATATTTCGATTATCGAAGTCGCGGAAGTCGACGGCGAGCATCAGTTCGAAGTGCTGTCGACCAACGGCGACACCTTCCTCGGTGGCGAAGACTTCGACAAGCGCCTGATCGACTACCTGGCCGATGCTTTCAAGAAGGACCAGGGCATGGATTTGCGCGGCGATCCGCTGGCGATGCAGCGTCTCAAGGAAGCTGCCGAAAAGGCCAAGATCGAGCTTTCATCGAGTCAGCAAACCGACGTCAACCTGCCGTATATCACGGCCGATTCGTCGGGCCCGAAGCACCTGAATCTGAAGATTACCCGCGCCAAGCTCGAATCGCTGGTCGACGAGTTGATCGCGCGTACGATCGACCCGGTCAAGACCGCGCTCGAGGATGCCGGCGTGTCGGTATCCGATATCAACGATGTCATCCTGGTCGGCGGCCAGACGCGCATGCCGAAAGTCCAGGACGTCGTCAAGAATTTCTTTGGCCGCGAGCCGCGGCGCGACATCAACCCGGACGAAGCGGTCGCCTGCGGCGCCGCGATCCAGGCTGGCGTGCTCGGTGGCGACGTCAAGAACGTGCTGCTGCTCGACGTGACTCCGCTGTCGCTCGGTATCGAGACGCTGGGCGGTGTCATGACCAAGCTGATCGAGAAGAACACGACGATTCCGACCAAGGCGTCGCAAACCTTCTCGACCGCCGAGGACAACCAGACCGCGGTAACGGTGCACGTGCTGCAAGGCGAGCGCGACGTCGCGACGGCCAACAAGTCGCTCGGGCGTTTCGACCTGACCGACATTCCGCCGGCGCCGCGCGGCGTGCCGCAGATCGAGGTGACCTTCGATATCGATGCCAACGGCATCCTCAACGTGTCGGCCAAGGACAAGGCGACCGGCAAGGAGCAGAAGATCGTAATCAAGGCCTCGAGCGGGCTGTCCGACGAAGAAGTCGATGCGATGATCAAGGATGCCGAGGCGCACGCCGACGAGGACCGCAAGCATCGCGAAACCGTCGAGACGCGCAACCAGGCCGACGCGATGGTTCACGCCGCCGAGAAGGCGCTCAAGGATCTGGCCGACAAGATCGATGACGACGACAAGCAGGACGTCGAGTCCGCGATCGAGGATCTGAAGCAGGCTCTCGAGGGTAACGACAAGAGCGCGATCGAAGCCAAGACCCAGGCGCTGGCCGAGGCTTCCGCCAAGCTTACCGAGAAAGCTTACGCGGGCGGTGCGGATGCCGGCGACGGGCCGGAGCCGGTCGACGCCAATGCGTCGTCGCAGGCGGATTCGAACGATGATGTCGTCGATGCCGAATTCGAGGAAGTCAAGGACGACAAGAAGTAATCTTATCGGTCGGTAGAGAAAAAACCTGGCGTGTTCGCGCGCGCCAGGTTTTTGTTGTTTGACGGGCGGGGCCATGGCAAAACGCGACTATTACGAAATCCTCGGCGTCGATCGCTCGGCATCCGACGCGGATATCAAGAAAGCCTTCCGGCGGCTGGCGATGAAATATCATCCCGACCGCAATCCCGACGATGCCGAGGCCGAGAGTCATTTCAAAGAGGCCCGGGAAGCCTTCGACGTCCTGTCGGATCCGAACAAGCGCGCGACTTACGACCAGTTCGGCCACGCCGGCGTCGACCAGGTCGCCGGCGGCGGCTTCAGCGGCGGATTCGCCGATGCCTTCAGCGATATCTTCGGCGACATCTTCGGCGGCGGTGGCCGCACGCGAGTGCGCAAGGGCGCCGATTTGCAGTACAACCTCGAGCTGAGTCTCGAAGATGCCGTCGCCGGCACCACCGTCAAGATCCGGGTGCCGACGCTCAAGCACTGCACGACCTGCTCGGGTAGCGGGGCGAAGCCGGGCACGTCGCCCGAGACTTGCGAAACCTGTGGCGGTCATGGCCAGGTGCGTATGCAACAGGGTTTCTTTTCCGTGCAGCAAACCTGTCCGAATTGCCGTGGCAAGGGCACGACGATCAAGGATCCCTGCGGCAATTGCCACGGCGTCGGACGGGTCAAGGATCATAAATCGCTGTCGGTCGAGGTGCCCGCCGGAGTCGACACCGGCGATCGGATACGCCTGTCGGGCGAGGGCGAAGCCGGCGATGCCGGTGCTCCGCCGGGCGACCTGTTCGTGCAAATTCACGTCAAGCCGCATCCGATATTCCAGCGCGATCATGCCGACCTCTACTGCGAAGTGCCGATCAACATCGTCACCGCGGCGCTCGGCGGCGAACTCGAGGTCCCGAGCCTGAACGGCCGCCTGAACCTCAAGATTCCTCCCGGCACGCAGACGCACAAGCTGTTCCGCATGCGCGGCAAGGGCGTCAAACCGGTTCGCGGCGGCGCGGTCGGCGACCTGATTTGCCGCGTGGTCGTCGAAACGCCGGTCAATCTGAACGCGGAGCAAAAAGAATTGCTTGATAAACTGGGTGCATCCATGGGTAAATCGGCGAACAAGCACAGCCCGAACGAAAACTCATGGCTCGACAACGTCAAGAAATTCTTCGAAGACATGAAATCCTGAGGCCCCGGTCGTGATCCGGGTCGCCATCGCCGGCGCGGCAGGCCGCATGGGCCGTAATCTGGTCGTCGCCTGCGACGAGGCCGAGGACCTGCAGTTGACCCAGGCGCTCGAGCGCGCCGAAAGCGATGCGCTCGGCAGCGATGCCGGATTGCTGGCGGGTATCGGCGAGCACGGGATCACGATCGCCGATAGCCTCGATCCGCAAGCCTTCGATGTGCTGATAGACTTCACCCTCCCGAGCGCAACCGCCGGCCATGTCGAATTCTGCCGCCAGCACGGCAAGCGCCTGGTCGTCGGCACGACCGGTTGCGATGCCGATCTCGAAGCCAGAATGCGCGCCGCCGGCAAGCACATCGCAATCGTTTACGCGGCGAACATGAGCATCGGCGTGAACCTCTGTCTGCAGCTGCTCGCAACCGCCGCGGCGGTGCTCGGCGATTCGGTCGATATCGAGATCGTCGAGGCGCATCATCGCCACAAGGTCGATGCGCCGTCGGGAACCGCGCTGGCGATGGGACGGGTAATCGCCGATACCCTCGGCCGCGATCTCGCGCAATGCGCCGTATACGGTCGCGAGGGACAAACCGGCGCCCGCGCACACGACACGATCGGCTTCGCGACGATTCGCGCCGGCGATATCGTCGGTGAACACAGCGTGCTGTTCGCCGACGAGGGCGAACGTATCGAAATCGGCCACAAGGCGACCAGCCGGATGACTTTCGCCCGCGGCGCGCTACGCGCCTGCCGTTGGGTTGCTACTCGGGATCCCGGGCTTTACTCGATGCAAGACGTTTTGGGTGTGAGGTGAATTTACTTTAAATAGTTTTCGTAACTATATGAAAACGGATAAATTTACCATTTTTCCAGCGATTCATTTACGCAATGGCGAAGTGGTACGCTTCACCCAGGGCGACATCGATAATCCGGTCGTCTTCCATTCCGACCCGATCGCCTGCGCCGAGCAGTGGATCGAGCAGGGCGCCGAGTGGCTGCACGTCGTCAATCTCGATGCGGCCTTCGACGAGGAGGCAACCCATAACTGGAGTCTGATCGAGCGGATTGCCGGTCTCGACGTCAAGATCCAGTTCGGCGGCGGAATTCGCAACCTCGACGATATGCGCTGGGCGATGAAGTCCGGTATCCAGCGGGTCATCGTCGGCACCACGGCGGTCGAAAACCCGCAACTGGTCGCCGAGGCGATCGCCGCTTACGGCGGCGACTCGATCGTGCTTGCGCTGGATGCCGACGCCGCGGGCGAGATCAAGACGCACGGCTGGCGGGCCGCCGGCAGCATCCAGGCGACCACCCTCGCGATCCAGATGCGCCAGCTCGGCGTGACTACCGCCATCCATACCAGCATTCATCTCGACGGTTCGATGACCGGCGCGGATCTCGACAATTCGGTCGAACTGGCGCGCCTCAGCGGCCTGCGGATCATCGTCGGCGGTGGAATCGGCAGCATGCACGACGTGCGCGACTGCTTCAATCGTGACGGTATCGTCGGCGTCATCATCGGCAAGGCGCTATACACCGGCAACGTCAACCTGAAAAAGGCCCTGCGTCTGGCGGTGCGCAAGGATTCGTTCGAAGCCAGCCTGCCGAAGTGGAAAGCCGACCAGTGTACGCCGTGGAATCGTTTCGGCTACGAGCTCGTCGAGCACAACCTCAAGAAGCATGTGCCGGTCGAATCGCCGCCGCTGCATGTGCTCGACGCCGGAGGCGGCAACGGCACCGACAGCCTCAAGCTCGCGCGCATGAATCACGTCATCGATCTGGTCGACATTTCGCAGGAAATGCTCAAGGATGCGCGCGCCAACGCGGCGCTGGCCGGGGTGACCGATCGCCTGCGCACCCACCCGATGGACCTGTTCAATCTTGGCAAGAAGTTTGCCGCCGAAAGCTTCGACCTCGTGCTTTGCCATAACGTCATCCAGTTCGTCGACGAAGCCAGCGCGCTGATCGAAATACTCGCCGGTATGCTGAAACCCGGTGGCCTGTTGTCGCTGATTTCGACCAATCAGTACTCGTTGCCGTACCAGGCGGCGTTTCTCGACGGCGACCTCGACAAGGCCTACGCCCAGCTCGATCAGATGAGCCAGCACAACCCGGTGTTCGACATTAACGTGCACGAGTACCGGCCCGACGACGTCATCGCCTGGCTGGCCGATCATGGCTTCGCGCTCGAGGCGCACTACGGGATTCGCTGCCTTTACAACTACTGGGGCACCAACGAGTTGAAGGAAGACTCAAAGACTTACCGCAAGCTCAGGCGCCTGGAAATGGAGTTTACCGACCGCGAGCCCTACAAGCTCACGGCCCGGCAGTTTCAGCTGATTGCGCGCAAAAACTGAGGCGCCGATTATCCCGGCCTAGCGCAGAGTCACGAGTTCCTCGGCGCTGGTCGGATGGATCGCGACCGTATCGTCGAAATCGCGTTTGCAGGCGCCCATCGTGATCGCGACCGCGAAACCCTGCAGCATCTCGTCGACCCCCGGACCGATCATGTGGCAACCGATGATGCGTTCGTCTTCGTCGAGACAGACGAGTTTCATCGCGGTCGGTACCTCGATGCCGCTGATCGCGTTGTACATCGCGGTAAACCGGGTCTCGTAGACCCGCACCCGGTCGCCGAACTCGGCGCGAGCCTCGTCCTCGGTCTTGCCGATCGTGCCGATCGGCGGGTGGCTGAAGACGACCGTCGGAACCCATTCGTAGTCGAGATGGCGCTCGGGACGTTCGCCGTAAAGGCGATCGGCGAGGCGCCGTCCGGCGGCTATCGCGACCGGTGTCAGCGGTGCCCGACCGGTCACGTCGCCGAGCGCGAAAACGTTCGATTGACTCGTTCGCTGGTAGAGATCGGTGACGATGAAGCCCCGGGCGTCGACCTCGACGCCGGCCCGCTCGAGTCCCAGCGAGGTGGTATCCGGATATCGCCCGATCGCAAAAATTACCTGGTCGACGCCATCGAGCCCGTTGCCGTGATTGTCTTCGAGATCGAAGCGCGCATCCTCGCGCAGCGCGATCCGCGTGATCTCGCTTTCGGTACGGAGCGCGATGCCGCATTTGCCGAGTTCCTCGAACAGCAGCTGGCGCGGCAGGCTGTCGAACTCGCGCAATACGTGGCGTTTGCGCAGGTACATCGTGACTTCGCTGCCGAGAGCGTTGAGCACGCCGGCGAGCTCCACCGCGATATAGCCCGAGCCGGCAATCGCGACGCGTTGCGGCTGCGACTCGAGGGCGAAAAACCCGTCCGAACTGATCGCGTGCTCGATGCCGGCAATGTCCGGCAGACCGGGGCGCGTGCCGGTGGCGATGACGATGTCGCGCGCGGTATAGGTTTTGCCGTCGACCTCGATACTGTGCGCGTCGACGAAGCTGCCGGTGCCGGTGATCTCGACGATGCCGAGATCGGCAAGATAGCGGTGATAGTATCGATTGATGTTTTCGATGTAACGCTCGCGATTGCCGACCAGCGTCGCCCAGTCGAAACCGTCGATCGTCAAATCGAAGCCGTAGCCGCCGGCATCGTGAAACTGATGGGCCAGGTTGGCACCGAACCACATGATCTTCTTCGGTACACAGCCAACGTTGACACAGGTGCCACCGATCTTGCCGTGTTCGACGATCGCACAACGCTGGCCGTATGCGGCCGCGCGCTCGGCCAGCGACAAGCCGCCGCTGCCGGCGCCCAGGGTAATGACGTCAAAATCGTATGCTTCGCTCATCGTCGCTCCGCCGATATTGCGCGCGACTGTAACAGCTTTGTTGTGGATTTTTTACCCCCCGGCGGACATAATTCGGCTGGCTGCAATCGGTCCACGGCCGCCGGAGGAGGGCCCATGTTCAGGACACTGCGCTTTCTCGTCACTCACACGCTCGCGCTCGCGATTGGATTCGCGCTGGGGATCTACCTGTTGCCGATTCTGACCGAACCCGATGGCCCGAGCGACGCCGATGTCGTCGCGGCATCGCAGCAGGCGGTGTTCGGCGGCCGCTTTCGGCGCGATCTCGAAGGCAGCGATTTTCTCCACTGGGGCGACGGCCAGGTCTCGATTACCGACAAGACGATCAGTTTCATGGGCTCGATATCACCGGGTCCCGACTACCAGCTCTATCTGACTCCGGAGCTGGTCGAAACCGAGGCCGCGTTCAACGCGATCAAGGCGAATTCGGCACGTATCGGGCCGGTCAAAACCTTCGATAACTTCATCGTCGATATTCCGCCCGGCGTCAAGCCGGCCGACTACCGGGCCGTGCTGGTCTGGTGCGAATCCTTCGGTGAGTTTATTACCGCCGCGAGCTACCGTTAGAATCAGAAATTCAACGACGTGCCGCCGTATAGCTTGCCCTCGGAATTCTCGACGTCGTAGCCGTAGTCGATAAACAGATCGGTCTTGACGAAGGCGTCGATCTTCCAGCGAAACCCGGTACCGATCGTGTACTCCCAATCGGAGAGCTTGATCGATTCGAGATCGTCCCAGACGTTGCCGATGTCGACGAACAGCGTATGGCGCAACTGCGGGCGCTTGCGGTAGGCGAACACGTATTCGATATTGGTAAAGATTCGCGCGTCGCCGCGGTCGTCGAATTCCTCGAGCCCGCGCAAGGTCGAGCCGCCGCCGAGACCGAAACGCAGCCGACCGAACGGGCTGTCATTGGACGCGGCGAAGATCAGGCGGTACTCGAAGCTGTCGTAGGGGTTAATCGGCCGGAAACCGCGCAGCTCGAAAGTCACGATGTTCGACGTGAAATCCGACCCGAGCCAGTCGAAACCCCGTTCCAGGGACAAGCTGTACAGGCTGCCGAAGCGGCGGAAGCGGTCGCGATGCACGTTGTCGAGGCGAAAACCGATCTCGACGCGGTTGAATCGCCCCGCCTCGATCGCGTCCAGCGAATCGGGGTAGGGCCGGTCGAGCTCGACGTCCTCGATGATGATACCGGTCGATAATGTCAACGGGATCGACCAGCCTTCGATCCACCAGTCGCGGGCCACGACAAACGAAAATTCGTTGCTCGTTTCGATATTCTCGAAATTTTCGACCTCGGTGTTTTCGACGATGTGCTCGACTTTCCATTCGAGTTCGTAAGGCCGATCGAACATTTCCATGCTGTATTTCAGTTCGATTTCCTCGGCGTCGTCACCGTCGTGCTGGTCTTCCTGCTGAATCAGGGCCGTGAACGAGCGGTCGGCGCCCTGCAGGTTGTTCATCCGCAGGCGGAATCCGGCCTTGACGTCGCCGTCGTTGTTGCGACTGGCGCGTGGCAGCAGCAGCGTGTAGCGTTTTTCGACCAGATCGAGCCGCAGCACGACCTCGCCGCCGGTATCGCGATCGCTGGCGAAGCGAATCTCGCGAAACAGCCCGCGATCGAGCAATTCCTGCTCGGCCAATTCGAGGGCTTCCGGTGTCAGGATTTTACCGGGACCGAGTCCGGTCCATTTTTGCAGGAATTTTTCCTGGGTCCGATCGTTGCCGGTAATGACGAAGCGGTCGATCGGCGTGCCCAGCGTTGCCGGATCGATATCGCCCAGGTCGGCCGCCAGAGCTGAGCGTATTCCCAGCACGCAGAACAAGGCTATCCGCAAACCGCAGTGACGGCGACCGGTAAATTTCATTTATCGGTCTTGCGGTCCCCAGAGCAGCCGGTCGAGGCTGTCATCGGCATCGGCCTCGAGGATTTTGCGGCCGTCGAAGCGCACGCCCTCCTGCTTTAGCAGTTGCGCCTGCTCGCGGTAGGCTTCCGAGCCGGCTTCGAAGGCGATCGTCCGGTCCGACCGCACGACGCGATACCAGGGCAGAGGTTCCGGCGACCGACTCAACGCACCGCTGACCATCCGTGAGTAACGCGGAAAGCCGGCGGCGCGGGCGACTTCGCCATAGCCCATGACGCGCCCGGACGGTATCGCCGCGACCACCTGCCAGACGCGGCGATCGAACTGGTCCTTGAAACGGCTCATGGCGCGAGTTTACTACTCGCGCCAGGCACTGAGAAGGCGCCGGCGGCGGTCGATCTTTGTATCATCATGGTTTATGATCGCGCCGTTTAAATCACGAATTCTGATTTACTCGCGATGGAACTCAGGCAATTACAATCGCTGCTCAAGCTGATCGATTGCGGTTTCAGCGTCAGCAAGGCGGCCGACGAAATGTTCGTCGTGCAGTCTGCGGTCTCGCAGCACCTGAAGAAGCTCGAGGACGAACTCGGCGCCGAGCTTTTCGTTCGCCGCGGCAAGCGTCTCGTCGGGCTGACCGAGATCGGCGAGCAGGTCGCGAGCCAGGCGCGTGTCACGTTGGCGTCGGTCAACAGCATCCAGGCGATCGGCAAGGACTACATCAGTCGCAACGAGGGCATCCTGCGGATCGGCTGCACGCATACGCAGGCGCGCTACGTGTTGCCACCGGTGATCAAGTCCTTCAATCGCGTCTATTCCCGGGTCGAAGTGCAAATCCACCAGGGAAATCCGCGTCAGCTGGTCGAGTGGGCGAGCAACGACGAGGTCGATTTCTCGATTTGCACGGAGGAGCTGGCATTGTCGAAGCAGCTGACCAACATTCCGTGCTATCGCTGGAACCGCAGCCTGATCACCTTGCCCGGCCACCCGTTGCACGAGCTATCCGAAATCCGTCTCGAGAACCTGTGCGAATATCCACTGGTGACCTACGTCTACGGTTTCACCGGACGACAGCACTTCAGCGAAACCTTCGAGGCCGCCGGGCTCGAACCGCACGTCGTGCTCAGCGCCGCCGACACCGACATCATCAAGACCTATGTCAACGAGGAAATGGGCGTCGGCATCATCGCCAGCATGGGCTTCGACCCGGCCGATGAAACCTGGCTGCAAGGCCGCGATATCAGCCACCTGTTTCCGTGGGAAGTCACTCGTATCGCCTATCTGAACGACAAGTACCTGCGTCACTACGAGCGCAAGTTCATCGACTTGCTGCTCGAGCACGTGGCGCAGTCGAAGGATGGCCGCATGCGCCGGCCATGACAGGTATTGGGTTATAAATTACCTTAAAAATATAAGATAAATTACTGATTATCTAATATTTATTACTCTGCAGCCTCTCGCTCCTCGGATGCTTCGAGCTCGCGTTTACCGAGTTGAACAAGCCGCCGCACCTCGGACACGGCGACGCTGATGGTCGGAAAATCGCAGCTCCGCATCGCGCTGAACTCGTTCAGGATGCTGTCGTAGCGCTTGAGCGCTTCGGCGTGACGCTCTTCCCAGATGGTCATCGCCTTGTTCACGTGGCGCTGGTCGTCGATCATTTGCAGGATTTGCTCGGTCAGATTGTGCTGATTGGCGTGCAAGTCGTTGCGCAGGTTCAGGATCGCGAGATGGTTCCAGTGCGTGCGCACCATGGTCTTCGAGATCGCGTCGCGGATCCACGGCAGTTGCAGCCGATCGGACACCGAGTAGAACAGCTTGGTGACATTGTTGATTTCGCCGCCCGAGCGAGTCTTGATCTCGATGATGTCGAAGGCCGATGCCAGCGTCGTCTTGTCGATGACTTCCCGGGCGATCTCGTCGGGAATCTTGTACTTCTTGAATCGACGCAACATCGACTGGTAATTACGTTTCGACTGGCCGGTGATCGATTCGCCGATCGAGCCGCGCAGCGCGACGATGTCGTCCTGGTAGCGCCGGATGACCTGGCTGACGTTGAAGTCGGTCGGCAGGTTGCGCAACAGCCAGCTGATCGAGCGCTCGAGCAGCCCGCTCAAGGTCTGAAAGGTTTCGTAGCGATGCGACTCGAGCACCTGGTTATCGAGTTTCTCGAGCTTGCGCCAGGTGTCGTAGAGGTCGAAGATCTCGACGCAGACGACGTAAGCCTTGGCGATGTTTTCGAGCGTCGTGCCGGTCTCTTCGCGCAGGCGGAAGCCGAATCCGATACCGATATTGTTGGCGATCTGGTTGCTCAGTATTGTTGCGATGATTTCCTTGCGCAGCGGGTGTTTCATGATCTCGTTGGGCCATCGCTCCTGCAGAACCCGCGGAAAATAGCCCAGCAGCAAGGGGTTGTAGCAATCCTCGCGCAACGACGAGGCCTCCAGCAAAGCGTTTTTATAGGTTAGTTTGCTGTATGACAGCAAGATCGAGAGTTCCGGCCTCGTCAACCCCTTGTTACTCGCAATTCGGTCGGTAATCTGCTTGTCGCTCGGCAGATTTTCGAGACGGCGGCTCATGATGCCGTCGGCCTCGAGATGGCGCATGAAACGTGCGTGCTGGTACATGTCGCGGGCCGCGTGCTGCTCGATGCTGTCGATGATCTGGGTCTGGCGATAGTTATTCAGCAGCACCTTGTTGGCGACGTTGTCGGTCATGTCGACCAGCAGCTGATTGCGCTGCTTTTGCGTCAGCTCGCCGGACTTGACCACCTGCGACAGCAGAATCTTGATGTTGACTTCGTTGTCCGAGCAGTCGACGCCGCCGGAATTGTCGATCGAATCGGTGTAGATCAGGCCGCCCTCGAGCGCGTACTCGATCCGGCCTCGCTGGGTTACGCCGAGGTTGCCGCCTTCGCCGATCGCCTTGGCGCGCACCTGGCGGCCGTTGATCCGAATAGCGTCGTTGCTCTTGTCGGAAACCGCGGCATCGGTTTCATTCGACGCCTTGACGTAGGTACCGATGCCGCCGTTCCAGATCAGGTCGACCTGCGCCTTGAGCAGGTATACGATGAGTTCGTTGGGCGTCAGGTGGTCTTCCTTGATACCGAACAATTCCTTCATCTGCGGCGTCACGTCGATGCGTTTGGCCTTGCGTGAAAACACGCCGCCGCCCTTGCTGATCAGCTTCTTGTCGTAGTCGTTCCAGGTCGAGCGGGCGAGTTTGAACATTCGCGCGCGCTCCGCGTAGCTCTTTTTGATGTCCGGTTTGGGGTCGATAAAGATATGCAGGTGATTGAAGGCCGCGACCAGCTGGATGCACTTGGACAACAGCATGCCGTTGCCGAAAACGTCACCCGACATATCGCCGATGCCGACCACGGTGAAAGGCTCTTTCTGGATGTCGCGGCCGAGCCCGCGAAAATGCCGCTTGACCGATTCCCAGGCGCCGCGCGCGGTAATCCCCATTTTCTTGTGGTCGTAACCCTGCGAGCCGCCCGACGCGAATGCGTCCTCGAGCCAGAAATCGTGCTCGGCGGCGATACCGTTGGCGACGTCGGAAAACGCCGCGGTGCCCTTGTCGGCGGCGACCACGAGATAGGGATCCGGTTCGTCGTGGATGCGCGTCTTGGCAGGGTGCACGATCTTGTCGCCGACCCGGTTGTCGGTCAGCTCGAGCAGCGAATTGATGTACAGCGAATAGCAGGTTTGTACCTCGTTGTAGATTTCGTTCGGCGCCACGCTGGCGATCTGCTTGGTAATGAAACCACCCTTGGAGCCGGCCGGCACGATGACCGCGTTCTTGACCATTTGCGCCTTCATCAGGCCGAGCACCTCGGTGCGGTAGTCCTCGCGGCGGTCCGACCAGCGAATGCCGCCGCGCGCGACCTTGCCGCCGCGCAGGTGGATACCCTCAAAGCGCGGCGCATAGACGAAAATCTCGAAGCGCGGTGTCGGTTTGGGTAAACCTTCGATGCGCCGCGAGTCGAGCTTGAAACTCAGGTGGCCGGTACCCTGTTTGTCCTCCTGGAAGAAATTCGTGCGCAGCGTCGCATCGATCAGGTTCAATACCTGGTTGTAGATCAGGTCGTGGTCGAGCGACTCGATGTCGTGCAGGCGGGCGCGAATCTCGTCGATCGTCGAGCGGAAGCCGTCGGCATCCGTCGCGTCCGGGTCGAATTTTTGCGCAAAACACCGGACCAGCATCAACGTGATATCCGGGTAGGTGTTGAGCGTCTCGATAATGTATTCGCGACTATGCGGAAAGCGCATTTGCTGCAGATAGGCCGTATAGGCGCGCAGCATCTGGATTTCGTGCGTGCGCAAACAGGCGCTGAACAGCAACTGGTTGAACAGATCGTTCTCGCTCTGCTGGCGCCAGATACTCTCGAACAGTTCGCTGAAGTAAACCGGCACGCGTTCGAGGTCGACGTCGCAGATGTCGTCGCCGCGCTCGAGGGTAAAATGATTGATCCAGTAGGTGCGGCTGCCGAGCTTGATCCGGTAAGGCCGGCCGATCAGCACCAGCAGACCCATGGATTCGAATATCGGCATCGACTGCGACAGCGGGATCGAGTCTTTCAGCGTGTAAAGCTTGATCGAGTAGTTCTTCGGATCACGCGATATCTTGACCAGGCGGGCGCGGGCAGGGTTGCTATTGCTGACGCTGGCGAGAACTTCCAGGTCGGTCTCCGCGTCGTCGACCGAGAAGTCGCCCTGGTAATTCTCCGAGAAGCTTTCCTCGCTGACCTTGATTTTTTCGAGTTCGGGATTCTTGCCGATGCGCTTGAAAAGCTGCGTGTACCACTTGTTCATCCCCGTGCCCCCTTTATTCTCATGCGGGTCATTGTAAACGTTTTATCCGCGCAGACGAGCGCCGTTATGTTCGATCTTTGCATCACCGTCCTTGAATCACCGGCCACACTAGCGCTGCCGAGCCTGTTTTCGCCTGCCCCGAACAACGCTTTGCGTGGCTTTTCCGACCAGGGATTCGCGCCGCCGAATTCGACGTTTCAATCCTAAGAATGCGCAAGCGCTTGGCAAGGCATAGATCGCCGCGATGGCATTGTCGATTGATTCAACGCACGACGCGATGAAACTCGCCGTGTCCGCATTCGGGACAATCGGGAATCTGGTCGACGCGGGTCAGCTTCAGCCGGTGCCCGCACTGGTTGCAGCGCAAGGTGCCGGCATTGCATATTTCGCCGCTGCGGTAACGCCCGGCGGCGCGATTCTCCCGCTCGAAGGCGCGAAAGTCGAGCCAGGTCTTGTCGGCCGCGCGTGCAATCAGGTCGATGAAGCGGTCCTCGATGAGCTCGAGATCGAAACTGAGCCAGTCGCGCCACTGCTTGCCTTCGCGGTTCAGGGTTTCGTTGGCCTTGTGGATATCGCGCTTGAGCGCGTCGCCGAGACTTTCGGCTTCTTCCTGGGTCAGCGCGTAGAGATCGCGGGCGAGCAACTGGGCATTGTGCACCATCTCGTCGACCGTTGGCGCAATCGCCTCCTCGGCCTCGTCGATCGCGTCGCCGACCTGTTCGACCATGTGCTCGAAGGCGCGGATCAGTTTTTCGCGGTCGCCGATGTCCATGGATGCATTAATATCGCATAATACGCGGCCGCACAAGCCGATG
The DNA here is from genome assembly GCA_041569645.1 of Gammaproteobacteria bacterium. GTDB lineage: Bacteria > Pseudomonadota > Gammaproteobacteria. The sequence continues at coordinate 17,369 of JBFFXR010000005.1, read as the reverse complement.
ACGACGCCGATGAGCCACGCCGACGCCGCGCCCGAACGCGGCACGATCATGACCTGGTGGGAGCGCCTGCGCCCGCTGCCGGGCGGCGCCTGGATGTTCAGCCTGTTGCTCGGCCGGATCGCGCCCTACAGCGGCAGTATCGGCGCGCGCATCGAGGATATCCGCCCGGGTTTCGCGAGTGTCACGCTGCGCGACCGGCGCAGGGTACGCAATCATCTGAATTCGATTCACGCGATCGCACTGGTCAATCTCGGCGAAATCGCGACCGGTCTCGCGGTACTGTCGACGATCTCGGCCGACATGCGTGGCATCGTGTTGTCGATCCACGCGGATTACCTGAAGAAAGCTCGCGGACCGCTGACCGCGATCGCGCGCTTCGACCTGCCCGACCCGCTCGAAGACAATACCGCCTGTGATGTCGAAGCCGAGCTTCGCGACACCGAAGATGAAGTGGTCACGCGGGTCCGCGCGACCTGGCTGATCGGTTACCGCGCCGAATGAAGCAGGAATTCCCCGCCGCGGCGCGGACCTTTTGCGAGCGCCTCGGCATTCGCTACCCGGTCATCGGCGGCGCGATGTATCCGTGCAGCAACCCCGAGCTGACCGCCGCGGTGTCGGCCGCCGGCGGCATCGGCATCCTGCAACCGATCTCGCTGACCTACGTGCACGGCCACGATTACCGCGCGGGCCTGCGCCTGATGCACCGTCTGACCGACAAGCCGATCGGCATGAACGCGCTGATCGAGAAATCGTCGCGTAAATATCGCCAGCGCATGGAGGAATGGGTCGACATTGCGCTCGAGGAAGGAGTGCGCTTCTTCGTTACATCGCTGGGCAAGCCGGACTGGGTCGCCGCGCGGGTTCACGCCGTGGGCGGCCTCGTCTACCACGACGTGACCGAAATGAAATGGGCGCGCATCGGCCTCGACAACGGCGCCGACGGCCTGATCTGCGTCAACGATCGCGCCGGCGGGCATGCCGGCCCCAGATCGATGCGGCAACTTTACGACGAGCTCCAGGGGCTCGGCGCGCCGCTGGTCTGCGCGGGTGGAATCGGCGCCGGCGAGGACCTCTGGGAAGCGCTCGAACTGGGCTATGCCGCCTGTCAGCTTGGCACTCGCTTCATTGCGAGTCACGAGTGCCGCGCCAGCGATGCCTACAAGCAGGCCGTTGTCGACGCGTCGGAGACGGATATCGTGCTGTCGGAAAAAGTCACCGGGGTGCCGGTATCGGTCATCAACACCGACTTCGTCAGGCGACACGGCACGCGCCTCGGACGCCTGTCCCGCTGGCTGCTCGCGGGCAATCGCAGCAAACACTGGATGCGAACGTTTTTTGCCCTCAAGTCGATCTGGCAATTGAAACGCTCGTCGCTCGACGAGAGCGGAGACAACGATTACTGGCAGGCCGGCAAGAGCGTCGCCGGCATCGACAGCGTCGAATCCTGCGAGGCTATCATGCAGCGGCTGGTGGCCGGAGAGACTTGACTGGATGAGCAAACGATTGATCTACGTGCACGATCCGATGTGCAGCTGGTGTTTCGCCTTCGAGCCGGTGCGCAAGCAGCTGTTCGCCGCGCTCGAAGGTCGCGTGCCGGTCGAGCGGCTGCTCGGCGGCCTGGCGCCGGATTCCGCCGAGCCGATGCCGGCGGCGATGCGCCAGATGCTGCAACAGACCTGGCGGCGCATCGAGCAGGTCGTGCCGGGCACCGAGTTCAATTTCGATTTCTGGGAACGTTGCGAGCCGCGGCGCTCGACTTATCCGGCGAACCGCGCCGTGCTCGCCGCGCGCGAGCAGGGTATCGAATTCGACGAAGCCATGACCGGCCGGATTCAGCGAGCCTATTACCGCGAAGCGCGCAATCCCTCCGACGACGAGACGCTGGTAGAGCTGGCGGCGGACATCGGCCTCGACGCGGCGCGATTCGCCGCCGACCTACGATCGCCACGGATCGAAGCCGCCTTGCACGACGAAATCGGCCGGGCCCGCACGATCGGCGCGAACGGCTTTCCGAGCCTGATCGTCGCCGACGATGGCCGGCTCGTCCGGATCGCCGTCGACTATAGCGACGCCGATACGATGCTGCGCGCGATCGAAACCGTCTAGAGTATCGCCTCGCGAATCTCCTCGACTTCGATTACGCCGCCGGTCATCGTGATTTCCTCGAGCTTTTCGCGCAGGCCGAGCCGCTCGAAGGCGCCGACGCTGGCCGGGTCGACCCCGGCCAGCGGATGCCCCGGGTCGTCGAGCGTCTGAATCAATGCAACCTGCACGACATCGACGTAGTCGGCCCGGCCCTCGGTGCCGCTACGGTCGATCTTCAGGTGCTCGGCGGGAACCCTGACCAGCGCATCGCTGAAACCCCATTGCTGCAGAATGCGGCTACCGACGACCGGGTGCAACTCGTAGAGTAGCCGCTCGAGTTCCTGCTTGTCGGCGAGCAGCGCCGGCTTACTCTCGGCCTTGACGAGAATCGGCGCAAGGCCGATCGAGTGCGTCAGGCCGGCGAGCAGCGCGCTGCCGGCTTCCAGCGCGGTGTTCGATTTGGCGATCACGGCGCTGATCGCGGCAACGTCGGTACTCTGTTTCCACGCCTTGCGCAAATACGCGTCGACGACCGGATGAGTGGCCTGGAACAACTGCTTCATCGCCAGGCTGGTCGCCAGCGTGCGCACCGTGTCGAGACCCATGCGCATGGCCGCCGCTTGCACGGTTTCCGCCGCCACCGCGCCGCGATAGAGCGCCGAATTTCCGACCTGCACGATGCGCGCCGACAAGGCGGCGTCGGTTTCGATGATGCGCGCGACATCCGAGATCGACGCGTTTTCGTCGTCGACGGTATCGCGTACTTTCAGCGCGACTTCGGGCAGCGTCGGCAGCGGCAGGCGTTCGTTTTCGAGGTCGTCGAGAATGGATTCCGGCGTGATGGTCATTGGATAACGGGGTCAGTGTGAAAAATTTTCCCCGAGTATAGAAGGCGCCGCGATTTTCGCAGCCGCGACTTCAGGCCGTCAGCGAATAGGGCAGATCGAGGTTGCGGATCGCCACGCCGGGCTGGTCGAGCAGCTCGAGCCTGCCGGCCTCGGCACGTTCGATTTGCGCGATGTAGAGCATCAGGCAACGGCCCTCGCCGTCGAATTCGGCATCGACGACCTTGCCGCTGCCGTCGACCTCGGACTTGCCGCTGACGACCAGCTCGGCGCCCGGCGGCGGCGGCTCGGTGGTCTCGAGTTCGGCCAGGAACATGCGCCGCTTGAGCTTGCCGAGGTACTGCATGCGCGCGACGATTTCCTGACCCGGATAGCAACCCTTGTCGAAGCTGACACCTTCGAGTGCGTTGAGATTGGCCATCTGCAGGACAAACTCCTCGGCGGTCGCCGGGTAGATCGTCGGCATGCCGGCGCGAATTTCGGCCAGCCGCCAGGAGGCGAAACCGGTTACGTCGAGATGCCCGGCGAACTGCTGCCAGAGCGCGATGCTGGCCCCGGCATCGAGCCCGAAAACGAGATAGCGCCGCTGCGCGCCGAGCGGCGCGAGTTGCAGGGAGACGATCTTGTCGTCCTGAAACGCCGCTCCCGGTTGCGGCGCCAGCGACGGGTGCCCGACGATTTCGGGACTGTCGGTTTGCAGCGCGAAGCGAGCGAAGTAGTCGGTCGCATCGGCGAGACCGACGTCGGCGCGCAGGACATAGTGATACAACCGCTCGAGCAGTGGCTGCAACATCGCGCGGGCGGTGACCATCAGGTAGCCGTTGTCGACCGGGATGACACGAAAGATGCCGAGCATGCGTCCCTTGGGCGTCGACAGGCTGCTGAGCTGAAAGCGTGACTCATCGAGCCGGTAAATATCGTTGCTGAGCTGATTTTGCAGGAAATCGGCGGCGTCGCCGCCACTTACCAGAATCAGCCCGAGCTCGTCGGCACAGCAAATGAAATTCTCGCGCGCCAGCGGGCCGCCGGTCTGCGCACAGAAATCCTGCCATTCGTTCATCGACTCGTATCCTCGTGGCGGGCGATCGCCCAGTCGAGATGGTGCCGGACGTAGTCGCTGTGGGCGGCGTATTCCTGCCGCAATGCTTCACGTATCTGGGGGTCGCGCGGCGCATTTCCAAGCGCGACGACGACATTGCGCAGCCAGCGTTGATGGCCGATGCGGCGAATCGCCGAACCTTCCATCAGGCGCAGGAACTCGGCCTCGTCCATACGCAGGCAGTCGAGCAGCGATATCGCGTCGAGCCCGTGGCGCGGCGCGAAGTCGGGCTCGCGGGTGTACCGTGCATAGCGATTCCACGGGCAGACGAGCTGGCAATCGTCGCAACCGTAGATCCGGTTGCCGATCGCGGCGCGGAATTCGAGCGGAATTTCCGAATGGTGTTCGATCGTCAGGTACGAGATACAGCGACGCGCATCGACGACGTAGGGCTCGACGATGGCGCCGGTCGGGCAGACGTCGATGCAGGCGCGACAGCTGCCGCAATGATTGCGCAGCGGTAGGTCGACGGCGAGCTCGAGATCGGTATAGATTTCGCCGAGGAAAAACCACGAACCGTGCTCGCGGTGCAGGATATTGCTGTGCTTGCCCTGCCAGCCGATGCCGGCTTTGGCCGCAAGCGCCTTTTCGAGCACCGGGGCACTGTCGGTGAAAACCCGGTAGCCGAGTTCGCCGTAGCGCGCGCTGATTCGCTCGGCGAAGCGCTGCAGGCGCTTGCGCATCAGTTTGTGGTAATCGCGTCCGAGCGCGTAGCGCGAGATATAGGCGCGCTCGCCCTGCTCGAGGAGTTCGGCCGGGTCTCGATCTTCGGCTGGCAGGTAGTCGAGCCGCACGCAGATGACCGACAAGGTGCCGGGCACGAGTTCGGCAGGCTGCAGGCGCTTGCCGATATTGCGCGCCATGTAGCTCATTTCGCCATGGTAATGGCGCGCAATCCATTCGGCGTAATGTGCGTGGTGTGGGTCGAGCCGGGCATCGGTAATGCCGACTTGCTGAAATCCGAGTTCGCGGCCAATCTGCTTGATTGTCGCGGATTTCGCCGTGGCTTCGCCCGACGCCGGGGGAGGGGTGCTGGCGGGTGCATCTTTCACGGCGGCTGGTACAATATCGCATTTTCATCCGAATCTGAAATGTCGATCTACCTTGCGATTGCAGCGGGCGGCTCGCTCGGCGCGATAGCGCGCTACTGGTTGTCCGGCGCGACCTACCAGTGGCTCGGCCAGCATTTCCCGTTTGGCACGCTCGCCGTCAACCTCGCCGGTTCGTTGGCGATGGGTTTCCTGTCGGTCCTGCTGGTGCATCGCTTCGAGGTCAGCGACGAGATTCGGATCGGCCTGCTGGCCGGCTTTCTCGGCTCTTTTACGACCTTTTCAACCTTTGCCATGGACAGCCTGCACCTGGCGAGCAACGGCGCGCTGCTCAAGGCGGCCAGCTATATCGTGCTGAGCGTGTTGCTGTGCGTCGTCGGCGCCTGGGCTGGCCTGGTTACCGCGAGGCAACTAATCTAACCATGCTGGATCCCAAACTCTTGCGCAGCGACCTCGACGCGGTTCTCAAGCGGCTGCGGATCAAACACTTCGATCTCGACGCGAAGAAGTTTGGCCAGCTCGAAGAGCGCAGAAAATCGCTGCAGGTCGAAACGCAGAGTCTACAAAACGAGCGCAACCAGCGATCCAGGGCCATCGGCGAGGCCAAGACGCGCGGCGAGGATATCGAGCCGCTGCGCGCCGAAGTCGCGAAACTCGGTGACAAGCTAAAGTCGGCCGAATCCGAGCTTGCGGCCCTGCAGGAAGAACTCGAATCGATCCTGATGGGCATTCCCAACCTGCCGCACGAGTCGGTACCCGCCGGCGACAGCGAAGCAGACAACCTGGAGGTGCTGAAGTGGAGGGAACCGCCGCGATTCGATTTCGAGCCAAGGGATCACATCGATCTCGGCCAGGCGCTCGGCGGCATGGACTTCGAGCGCGCGGCCAGGCTGTCGGGCGCGCGCTTCGTGACGATGACCGGCCCGCTGGTCATGCTGCACCGCGCGTTGATCCAGTTCATGATCAATCGCCACGTCGAGGAACACGGCTATACCGAAGCCTATGCTCCCTACCTGGTCAACGCGGCGACGTTGACCGGTACGGGTCAGCTGCCCAAGTTCGCGGATGACCTGTTTCATATCGAATCGGAGAATCACGATCTCTACCTGATACCGACCGCCGAGGTGCCGGTAACCAACTTCGTCGCCGACACCATCGTCGACGCGGCAGATTTGCCGGTGCGATACGTCGCACACACCCCGTGCTTTCGCTCGGAGGCGGGCTCCTATGGCAAGGACACGCGCGGCATGATTCGCCAGCACCAGTTCGAGAAGGTCGAGCTGGTGCAAATCGTGCGGCCCGCGGACTCGATGGATGCGCTCGAGGAACTGACCGGTCACGCCGAAACGATTCTGCAACTACTCGAACTGCCTTATCGCAAGGTCGTGCTGTGCGGCGGTGATCTCGGCTTCGCGTCGACCAAGACTTACGACCTCGAAGTCTGGCTGCCGGGGCAGGATGCCTACCGCGAAATTTCGTCCTGCAGCAACATGACCGATTTCCAGGCGCGCCGAATGAAGGCGCGCTGGCGCAACCCGGAAACCGGCAAGCCGGAACTCGTGCATACGCTTAACGGCTCGGGCCTCGCGGTCGGACGCACGCTGATCGCAATCATCGAAAATTGCCAGCAGGCGGACGGCAGTATCCGCGTGCCGGAAGCCCTGCATCCCTATACCCGGGGTATCAATGAAATTCGGTCCTGAGCCGCTATACTGAGTTGCATCTAGGTAAATCGAAAAACTCGCATGAAGCTGTTCCAAAAGGTCATGCTCGCGCTGCTGGTGCTCGCGCTGCTGCTGCCGTTCGCGGTTCTCAAGGACGAGACGGGCGAGCCGCTGATGAGCTTCTCGAAATTGAAGCTGCCAAGTTTTTCGATGCCGAAGGTTTCGCTGCCCGACTTGCCGAAGCTGTCGACCGAGAGCGTCCCGGTCGAAGCCGACGACAGCGACCTCAGCGGCAAGGACGTGTTCTACAAGTGGCTGGATGCCGACGGCAACATCCATTTTACGACCGAGCCGCCGCCGGACGGCGTCGAGTATACGCTCAAGGGATACGATCCGAACGCCAACGTCATTCCTGCGGTCGAAACGGGAACGCTCGAGACCGAAGCCGAATCCGGTGGCAACGAAGCGGCGCCAGTACAGGCGCAGCCCGGCGATCCGGGCGATGTCGGCAATCCCTATTCGCAGAAAAGCCTCGAAAAATTGTTCGATGACGCGAAAAAAATCGAGAAAACGTTCAACGAACGCCTGCGGAATTTCGAATAGGCGTCAACCACCAGGACATCAGACATGCGTATCACGACTCTAGTACTGCTCGCGCTGTTTACCACGAGCGCGCAGGCCGCTGGCAAGACGGCCTTCATCAATTCCAAGGTATTGCTCGAACAATCGCCCCAGGCGATCGAAGCCAACACGCTGCTGCAGGAACAGTTCGGCGGTCGCGAGCAGGACTTGCGCGCGCTGGCCAGAGAAATTCAGGAAATGGAACAAAACTACCAGCGCGACTCGGCGATCATGAGCGCCGAACAAAAGCAGAAGGCCGAAGACGAGATTCTGCAAGCCAAGCGACGCTTTCAGCGTTCCCAGCAATCTTTGCGCGAGGAATTGCAGGTCCGGCAGCGAGAATTGCTGCAGGGCGTGCAGACGGCGATTCGCACCGCGATCCGGGCCTACGGCGAGGCCAATGGCTATGACTTCATCTTTACCGATGCGAGCATTGCCTATGCCAGCGACGCGGTGAACATCACCAACGAGATTCTCGAGATTCTGAAGCAGTAAGGGCTTGCCTCCTGCTACCCGGGCTTCGGTTCAACTCTCCTGTTCGGTCGCTGCGGCGGCTTTCTTTCGCTTGTTCGAATCGTCGTCGTCGGCGTCCTCGCGGGCTGCGCCGGCATGCCGGATCTCGGTATCGCTCGCATCGTCCGATCGGGCCCCCTGTTTCGGCGTCGGAGCGGGTGCCGCGTCGGGCTGGTCGTTGGACCGGTCGCCGGCCGATGCTTTGCCGCTTGTGGTTTCGGCGGATTTTGCCGCCGCGGCCTCGCTGCTGCGGCGGGCATTGCCGTTGCCGCGCTGGCGTGGTGTACGAGCTTCGGTCGGCGACTTGTCGGCATTCGATGCCTTCGCCTCGGAAGCTTCGGCGGTCGCGGCGGGGGTCGGTTCGGCGGATCGCTTCTCGGTCGCGGACGATTCCGTTTGCGGTGCCGTATCCTGCGCTCGTCCGCGCCGTCCGCGGCCACCGCGCGACCGGCCGCGAGATTGACCGCCACGCTTGCCGTCGCCGGCCTCGCTCTTGTCGGCGCCGCGCTGCCGGTCGCTCTCGGCGGCCTTGGCCCCGCGGCTGCTATCGGTCGATTTGCCGGTCTTGCCGGACCTGGAGGCATCGGCCTTTTTCGTCGACTTCGCGTCCGTACCCTTGGACTGCGCACCGCGGTCGCGATTCTGCCCGCCGCGTCCGCGCCCCCGACGTCCACCGCGATTACCGGCGCTGCGACTCGGGCGACCGCTCTCGGCGGCCGGCGCAACTTCCTCCGTTTCGGTTGCATCGGTGCCGTTGCCGGCGAACAGGTTCAGTAACCGACCCAACAGGCCGGGTTCGCGGGCCTTCGCCGCGGGCGCGCTGGCTGCGGGCCTCGGCGCCGGCGGCGTGACGCGTTGCACGGCCGCCGTTTCGGGCGAGACCTGGGTACTGCTGGCCATGTCCATCAGGTCGACCGGCTGCTCCTCGGTCGTCATCTCGTAGGATTTCTTGTAGTTCGATTCGTGGCGGTGGGTGTCGTTTTCGCGGACGCGTTCGATTTCATAGTGCGGCGTCTGCAATTTCGGATCCGGGATGACGACGAGGTGTACCTGCCGGCGTTGTTCGATTGCGTCGACCTTCTCGCGTTTTTCGTTGAGCAGGTAGGTTGCGCATTCGACCGGGATCTTGGCCAGGATCTTGCCGGTATTGTCCTTCAGCGCCTCTTCCTCGAGCAGGCGCAACACCGCCAGCGACAGCGATTCGACATCGCGAATCGCGCCCTGGCCGCTGCAGCGGGGGCAGACGATCTGGCTCGACTCCTCGAGCGACGGGCGCAACCGCTGACGCGACATTTCGAGCAGCCCGAATCGTGAGATCCGGCCAATCTGGACTCGCGCGCGGTCATCGTAGACGGCGTTGCGCAGACGGCTCTCGACTTCGCGCTGATTCTTGTTCTGCATCATGTCGATGAAGTCGATGACGATCAGCCCGCCGAGATCGCGGATGCGCAGCTGGCGCGCGATTTCGTCGGCGGCCTCGAGATTGGTCTGCTTGGCGGTATCCTCGATGTCGCTGCCGCGGGTAGCGCGTGCCGAGTTGACGTCGATCGAGGTCAGTGCCTCGGTGTGGTCGATGACGATCGCGCCGCCGGACGGCAGGCTGACTTCGCGTGAAAATGCCGACTCGATCTGGTTCTCGATCTGGAATCGATTGAATAGCGGCAACTTGTCCTTGAACAGCTTGAGCTTGTTCAGCGAGCCGGGCATGACCATCGACATGAAGTCATGCGCTTGCTGGAAAGCTTCGTCGCTGTCGATCAGGATTTCACCGACGTCATTGCGGTAGTGGTCGCGCAACGCGCGGATGACGATATTCGACTCCTGGTAGACGAGGAACGGCGCCGGCTTTTCGGCGGCGGCTTTTTCGATCGCCTGCCAGACCTGGGTGAGGTAGTCGAGGTCCCACTGCATTTCCTCGCTCGAGCGCCCGACCCCGGCGGTGCGCACGATCACGCCCATGCCGTCGGGCATCTCCAGGCTGTCGAGCACTTTTTTCAGCTCGTCGCGGTCGTCGCCCTCGATTCGCCGCGAGACGCCGCCAGCCCGCGGATTTTGCGGCATCGCGACGAGGAAGCGTCCGGCCAGGCTGATGAAGGTCGTCAGCGCGGCGCCCTTGTTGCCACGCTCTTCCTTTTCGACCTGGACGATGACTTCCTGGTCTACCTTGAGCGCGTCCTTGAGGATCGGCTTGCCGCCCTCGTCGCGCGGCGCGTTGCCGAAATATTGCTTCGAGATCTCCTTGAAAGGCAGAAACCCGTGACGCTCGGCGCCGTAGTTGACGAAGGCCGCTTCGAGGCTGGGCTCGATGCGGGTAATCTTACCCTTGTAGATATTGGATTTTTTCTGCTCCCGCGAAGGGACTTCGATATCGAGGTCGTACAGCCGCTGGCCGTCGACCATCGCCACGCGCAGTTCTTCGGCCTGGGTGGCATTGATGAGAATTCGTTTCATTGAAATACTTGCCCTGTATCGAGGGCCACGCAGTACTGCCCGTCAGTGCAGATGCGGTAATTTCCATTGGTTGTTTGGTCGACCGACAGGTCGACCAGGCGGCGAGACTGGCGCCGCTTATGGTGAGGAAACTTTCCAGCAGAATCAAACTCTGTACGAGGCAGTGCATAGCCTTTGCTTAATCACCTTCCGTCGGCACGGCGCCCTGATCGCCCGGCCCGGAAATGAATCTTGTCCGGAAACAGGGGCTTCAACCCCATGCTTCCGCCGTTAAACTGTTGCGGTAGTGTTTTGCCTGGAACAGGCAGTACAATGCTACGCGCCGAAATATAACATAGTTTGCCCCGACTGCCAGCCATTGGATTCGATCAAGCCTCAGAATTTCGCCGTCGAGCGCGTCCGGATCGACGCGGCCCACGGCAATCAGCGCCTCGACAACTTCCTGCTCGGTCACCTCGGGAGGGTGCCGCGCACCCGCGTCTATCGCATGATTCGCAAGGGCGAGGTGCGGGTCAACAAGAAACGCGCGCGGCCCGATTATCGTCTTCAGCCGGGCGACGAAGTGCGTATTCCGCCACTGCGCGTCGACGACGGCCGGACGCCGCGCGCGAAGCCGTCGGCTGCTTTGATCGAGCGCCTGGCAACGGCGGTTCTGTTCGAGAACGAACACGTTCTGGTGCTCGACAAACCCGCCGGAATAGCGGTGCACGCCGGTTCCGGCATCGACTATGGCGTCATCGACGCCATGCGCCGGTTGCGACCGGACGCGAATATCGAACTGGCCCACCGGCTGGACCGCGACACCAGTGGCTGCCTGCTATTTGCGTTGCATCGTGCCGCCCTGCTCGAACTGCAGGGCCTGCTCGCGGACAACCGGATCGGCAAGCGCTATCGGGCGATCGTCATGGGGCGCTGGCCCGACGAGCGACGCCTGATCGATGCCCCGCTCGAACGCTACCATTTGCCCAACGGCGAACGGCGCGTGCGCGTCGCCGCCAGCGGCAAACCGGCGATGACGCGTTTCGAGATCATCACCGCAGGCACCGACTACAGTCATTTGCAGATCGAGTTGCTGACCGGGCGGACCCACCAGATTCGCGTCCATTGCCAGCTCGAGGGGCATCCGATCGCCGGCGACGACAAGTACGGCAATGCAGGCTTCAACAAGCGCATGCGCGTGCGGGGCTTGCGCCGCCTGATGCTGCACGCCGCCAGCCTCGACTTGCCGGGCGGCCGCTATACTCCCGAGCAGATCGTCAGCGCGCCAATGCCGGCCGAATTCGAACGAGTCGACAGTGCGCCCCGATCCGAATCCCACTCCTAAGCGTAACGAAGAGACGACACCATGACCGATTCAGCCCATGAAAATCAATCGCGCCGTCCGGGCGGCAGCGACGCCCTGATCGAGCGACTGCTGTTTGCGGCCGTAACCGAGCAGCGACGCGCCCGCCGGTGGCGCGTCTTTTTCATGCTGTTTTTCATTATTTACCTGACGGTCGTTACGCTCGTGCTGATCGCCGGACGCGACGAGCGTTACGCCGCCGGCGGCGTGCCCGATGGTGATCCGCACACCGCGCTGGTGCGCGTCTCCGGATTGATTGCCAGCGGCGAGGACGCCGGCGCCGAGAACGTGATCAAGAGCCTCAAACGAGCCTTCGACCATGCCGACACCGCCGGCGTGATCCTGGAAATCAATTCACCCGGCGGCTCACCGGTGCAGGCCGCGCAGATTTTCGAAGAAATCCGCCGCCTGCGCGGAGCGCATGCCGATACGCCGCTCTACGCCGTGGTTACCGACGTCGCGGCCTCCGGCGGCTACTACGTCGCCGCCGCGGCCGACCGGATTTACGTCGGTAAGTCGAGCCTGGTCGGATCGATCGGCGTGCGTCTCGACGCCTTCGGTTTCGTCGGACTGATGGAAAAGCTGGGGGTCGAGCGGCGCCTGCTGACGGCCGGCGAAAACAAGGCGCTGTTCGATCCGTTCCTGCCCGAGCAGGCGGCGCAAAAAGCTCACTTGCAATCGATGCTCGACCAGGTGCATGCGCACTTCATCGCCGCCGTCCGCGAGGGCAGGGGTGACCGGCTCGCTGACGACGCAAAGGTTTTCAGCGGCCTGATCTGGAGTGGCGAGTCTGCGCTCGACATGGGCCTCGCCGACGCCTACGGTAGCCGCCACAGCGTATCGCGCGAACTGGAGGCCGAGAACATCGTCGATTTCACTCAGCAAACGGATTTCCTGTCGCGGATTGCCGACCGGATCGGCGCCAGCATCGGCCGCGGCCTCGGGCAAACCATCGGCGGCTGGTCGCTACACTGACTCGTCTGCGGGAGCGCGCAGCAGGTCGACGCCGGCCGCCTCGAGCATCGCGACGAGTCGTATCAGCGGCAGGCCAATAAGCGCCGTCGGATCGTCGCCGCGCAGTCGCTCGAACAACGCAATACCGAGACCCTCGGCCTTGAAACTACCGGCGCAATCGTAGGGTTGCTCGCGACGCAGATAAGCGTCGATCCGCGGGTCATCCAAATTTCGGAAATCGACTTCGAAGACCACGTCTTCTACCCGCAGGAAGCCCGCGTCGATACCCAACAGGCACAAACCGGTGTGGAAGACGACCGTCTTGCCCTGCGCGCGGCGCAGCTGCGCGAGCGCACGCGCGTGGTTGCCTGGCTTGCCGAGTATCTCACCGTCGAGCAGCGCGCACTGGTCGGCGCCGATTACCAGCGCCGTGGACTCCGCGGTGGCGATCGCCCGCGCCTTGGCCTCGGCCAGCCTGCATACGTAGCTCGTCGCGTCCTCGCCGGGCAGACGCGATTCGTCGATCCCGGGACTGCGGCTTTCGTAATCCAGCCCGAGCCGTTCGAGCAACTCGCGCCGAAACGGTGAACTGCTCGCCAGGATTAGCTTCCTTTGCAATGCGTCACATCCTATAAAATATTGATTTTAAAAAGAAAAGCTCAATTATGCTGCGATCAGGAGCGGGCAGTATAGTACATCGGGAAACTAATTTCGCGGAGCCTCCGCGGCGGCACCAAATTGCGTGGACAAGGTTATCCACAAGCATGTAAAATCGCCGCCTTATGCGGGACAAGCTACGCCGGCGGTATCAAGTCTACAAGGAGGTTGCCCGCAACGGTTCCTTTGCGGGAGAAATTCCACTTGCCGGCCTCGATCGGCTGGCGGAGTTGCTATACTCAGGCGAGTCGGCCCGGGCTGCGGGCGGTATCCAGGTCAGTTTCGAATTCGTGTCTAACGAATACGGTTTACCCATGTTAAGCGGTCAGCTGTCGGCGCAACTCGAACTGGAATGCCAGCGCTGTCTCGGCGCAATGGAATTGCCGGTTGAACAGGACCTGTGCCTGCTGATCGACGCCAGCGACGAGGTGGTGCGTGACAGCAGCCTGGATACGCTATACAGCGATGACGGATACATCGATATGTTCGAAGTCATAGAAGACGAATTGATTCTCGCCATACCGCTGGTGGTGAGACACGATGACCAGGCATGCAACCGGCACTGGTCGGCGGACGCGGACGATGCCGCGGCCGCGGCGGAAAATCCGTTTGCGGCGCTTCGCGCGCTGAAAACGAACGAGTCGAATTAACGGGAGATCCCAATGGCAGTTCAGCAAAACCGAAAAACCCCGTCGAAAAGGGGCATGCGACGTTCGCACGACGCGCTCGGCAAGCCGACCCTGTCGATCGAGCCGACGACGGGCGAGATCCATCGTCGCCATCACGTCAGCGCCGACGGTTATTACAAGGGACGTAAGGTCATTGCCGACAAGGTCGTCGAAGACGAGGACGAATAGGCTGGCTTCGGAAGCGACGAATACGGGCGGCGCTTTCCGCCCGTATTTATTTTGCACGCATAGCCGATGAAACAGAAAATTATCGCGCTTGACGCCATGGGCGGCGATCACGGGCCGCGGGTGACGGTCGGCGCGGCAAAGATGGCGCTCGAGCAGATTCCCGATATCGAGCTCGTTCTCGTCGGTGACCGGATACAACTCGAAAAAGCGGTGGAACGACGTGAGCTCAGCGGCGATCCGCGAGTTCGGATTCACCACGCTTCGGAAGTCGTCGGCATGGACGAACTGCCGGCGGTAGCCTTGAAGAAAAAGAAAGACTCGTCGATGCGGGTCGCGATCGATCTGGTCAAGGCGGGCGAGGTACAGGCCTGCGTCAGCGCCGGCAATACCGGCGCCTTGATGGCGACCAGCAAGTTCGTGCTGAAGACGATTCGCGGCATCCACCGGCCGGCGATCTGCACGCTGCTACCGGCGATACGCGGCCATACGCACATGCTCGATCTCGGCGCCAATGTCGAATGCACGCCGGAGAACCTCGCCGAGTTCGCGCTGATGGGTTCGATTCTCGCGCAGTCGGTCGAAGGCATCGAAAAGCCGAGTATCGGATTGCTCAATGTCGGTACTGAGGAGGTCAAGGGCAACGATGCGATCAAACAGGCCAGCCGGCTGATCGCCGAGAGTCGGCTCAACTACTACGGCTTCGTCGAAGGCGACGACATCTACAAGGGCACGGTCGACGTCGTCGTCACCGACGGCTTCGTCGGTAACGTATCGCTGAAGACCGGCGAGGGTCTCGCCGCGCTCGTCAACCACGTGCTGCGCACCGAGTTCAAGCGTAACTGGCTCGCCCGGGCGGCCGCATTTTGCGCTTACCCGGTGCTTAACCGGGTTCGCCAGCGGCTCGACCCCCGGCGTTACAACGGTGCCAGCCTGCTCGGCCTGAACGGCATCGTCATCAAGAGTCACGGCAGCGCCGATACCAGTTCATTTTTCAACGCGATCAAGATCGCGAGCATCGAGATCGAAAACGACGTGCCGCAACGCATCTCGCGAACGATCGAAAATTACTTCAGCCAGGCCGAGGCGGTGATTTCATGACCTACGCGCGCATTACGGGCACGGGTAGCTATTTGCCCAAACGCGTCATGACCAATCATGAGCTCGAGGAACTGGTCGACACTTCCGATCAGTGGATCCGTGAGCGCACCGGAATCGAGCAGCGCCATATCGCTGGCGACGACGAAACCTGTGTCGACCTCGCCGAGGCCGCCTCGCGCGAAGCGATCGAGGCCGCCGGCATTCGGGCAGACGAGATCGACCTGATCATTCTCGCGACTTCGACGCCCGACAAGATCTTCCCGAGTTCGGCCTGCATACTGCAGGCGCGTCTCGATATACATGGCTGTCCGGCCTTCGACATCCAGGCCGTATGCACCGGCTTCGTCTACGCGCTGTCGGTGGCCGACAAGTTCATCAAGACCGGCAGCGCCAAGTGCGCGCTGATCGTCGGCGCCGAGGTATTTTCGCGAATTCTGAACTGGCAAGACCGCGCGACCTGCGTGCTGTTCGGCGACGGCGCCGGGGCGGTCATTCTGGAGGCCAGCGAGGAAACGGGAATTCTGTCGAGCCATATCCATGCCGACGGCAAATACGAGAACCTGCTGCGCGTGCCGCACGGCATCGCCGACGGCTACGACGAAGTCAAGGCCGGCCACGCCTTTGTCGAAATGCGCGGCAACGAGGTCTTCAAGATGGCGGTCAATACGCTCGGCCGTATCGTCGACGAAACGCTGGCCGCCAATCGCATGATGAAATCCGATATCGACTGGCTGGTGCCGCACCAGGCCAACATTCGCATCATCGCCGCGACCGCGCGCAAGCTCAAGATGTCGATGGATCAGGTCGTGGTCACGGTCGACAAGCACGGCAATACCTCCGCCGCATCGGTACCGCTCGCGCTCGACGTCGCGGTTCGCGACGGCCGCATCCGCGAACACGAATTGCTACTGCTCGAAGCCTTCGGCGGCGGTTTCACCTGGGGCTCGGTGCTGCTGCGTTACTGATCGCTGCGGCGAGAAACCGGGGCAGTGTCGTCTCGACAGGCATGACCTACAGACAGTAGGAAACTGTGTTAAGATCGGCGCATTACCCGGGATTCCCGATGATCAGCATACTGCTTACCGACGATCATGCGCTCGTGCGCACCGGCATCCGCCGCCTGCTCGAAGACAGCAAGCAGGTGCGGATCGTCGGCGAGGCCGATTGTGGCGAAGACGCGGTCAGGCTTGCGCAGGAACTCGATCCCGACGTCATCCTGATGGACGTCAACATGCCCGGCATCGGCGGCGTCGAGGCATGCCGTCGCATACTGCAGCGCGACCCGGCGCAGAAAATCATCGTATTGACGATCCACAACGAGCAGACCTTCCCCAAGCGCATGCTCGAGATCGGCGCCAAGGGCTACCTGACCAAGGAATGCGGGGTCGACGAAATGCTCGAGGCCATCCGCAGGGTCAATGATGGCGGCGCCTACATCGCGCCGAGCATCGCGCAACAGCTCGCGCTATCGTTGCTGCCCGGCAACGAGCACAATCCGATCGACCGCCTGTCGAGGCGCGAGTTCCAGGTCATGCTGATGATCTCACACGGCCTGACCAACGCGGAAATCTCCGACAAGCTATGCCTGAGCCCGAAGACGATCAGCACTTACCGCTTGCGCCTGTTCGAAAAACTCGGCGCGCAAAACGAGGTCGACCTCGTCAAGATCGCGGTCGAGCAGGGCATGGTCGAGTTTGCCCAGTCCGAGTAATCGATGAATGATCTGCTCGAATGCCAACGCTGCGCGCGACTGGCGGACTATCGGCGGCAACAAAAGGCGCTCTACCCGCACTACCATTGCCGGCCGGTGCCGGCCAGCGGATCCTCGGGTGCGCGCCTGCTGATCGTCGGACTCGCTCCCGGCCTGCACGGCGCCAACGCCACCGGCATCCCGTTTTGCGGCGACGCGTCCGGCCGCTTTCTGTTCGCCGCCCTGCATCGCTACGGCTATGCCGCCGCGCCGACCGCTGGCAGTCGCCTGCGCGATTGCCGTATCACCAACGCGGTCAAATGTCTGCCGCCCGGTAATCGTCCCAGCGGGGCCGAGATCGCCAATTGCAATGCGTTTCTCGAAGCTGATATCGCCCGGCTGCCGCGCGGCGGCCTGCTGCTCGCGCTCGGTGCGATCGCGCAT
>JBFFXR010000004.1:0-43275 GCA_041569645.1 Gammaproteobacteria bacterium | reverse complement strand
TCGCGACCAAGGGAAACCCGTGGACCGACGACGGCCTCAGCCCCGAGTCGGTGCGTCGCCAGTTCGACGACTCGCTCGCGCGCCTCAAGGTCGAGCGCGTCGACCTGCTCTACCTGCACGCGCCAGACCTCGACACGCCGGTCGCGCGGACGCTCGAAGCCTGCCATGAACTCCACGCCGCCGGGCGCTTTGGCGAATTCGGTCTCAGCAACTACGCTGCCTGGCAAGTCGCCGAGGTGGTCGAGCTATGCCGCCGTTACGGCTGGATGGAGCCGCGGGTGTACCAGGGCATGTACAACGCCCTGACCCGCGACGTCGAGCGCGAGCTGTTCCCGTGCCTGCGCAACTACGGTCTTCGGTTCTACGCCTACAACCCGCTCGCCGGCGGCTTGCTGACCGGCAAGTACCGCGACCTCGACGCCCTACCCGACAGCGGCCGTTTCACCGAGAAGACGCATTATCGCGAGCGATACTGGAAGCGCGAGTATTTCGACGTGCTGCGCGGGCTCGACGACGCTTGCCGCGAACGCGGGTTGACGCCGACCGAGGTCGCGCTCGGCTGGCTCGTCAACCATTCGCGGCTCGCGGCCGAATCCGGCGACGGCATCATTCTCGGCGTCAGCAAGCTCGAGCACCTGGAGGCAAATCTCGCGGCCAGCCGCACGCCCGCGCTCGACCCGGCGCTGATCGAAATCCTCGATCGTGGCTGGGAAATCATCAAGCCCGATTGCTTCCGCTACTTCCGGCCCTAGCCTGCACTATTCACGAAGTCGGCAGAACCCAACGAAAAATTCACGGGTACCGAGGCATATGGATAATAACCCAGACTAAAGTTGATCATCGTCTGCACCTGCAAGAAGTATCCGGGCAAGCGTGGCTTCCGGCCACAATCAGCCGCCCACCAGTCCCAGGCTCAGCGTCGGCCAGTAGGTGATGATCAGCACCGCGATTAGCAGGATCACGAAGAAGGGTATGGTCGCGCGGTACAGCGTCATGATCGGTTTGTCGAAGCGGTAACTGGCGATGAACAGGCTCATGCCGACCGGCGGCGTGATATAACCGAGCTGCAGGTTGGCGAGAATGATGATGCCGAGATGCACCGGGTGGATGCCGTAACCCGCGGCGATCGGCAGGATGATCGGCACGATGATGACGATCGCCGAGAAGATGTCGAGCATCATGCCGAGCACGAGCAAAAATATGTTCAGCAAAATAAGAAAGGTCAGGCGATCGTCGATGTGCTGCTGGATCGTCGCGAACAGCCGGCTCGGAATCTCGGCGTCGATCAGGTAATTGGTTGATGCCAGCGACACGCCGAGAATCACGACGATGCCGCCGACCAGCACCATCGCGTCGCGCATGATCGCCGGCAGGCGGCGAAAGCCGATATCGCGGATGATTAGCATTTCGACGACGAAGACGTAGATCGCGGTCACCGCGGCGGCCTCCGAAATCGCGAAATATCCGCCGTAGATGCCGCCGAGCACGATAAACGGCAGCGGGATGTCCCACTTCGCGGCAAGCAGCGCGGCGCGCGCGGCACGCGCATCGAAAGCCGCGCGCGGCCCGGCCTGCCCCGGCGCGGCCTCGCATAGCTGCAGCATCGCGTAGGCTGACAACATCGCCAGCATCAGCAGGCCCGGCAGGATGCCGGCGAGAAACAGGTCGGTGATCGCGACCGGTTCGTCGAGATCCATTTGCTGCGCGACCACGCCGTACAGGATCAGCGGCAGCGACGGCGCGAACAGCAGGCCGAGGCTGCCGGCGCTGGTCAACAGGCCGAGGTTGAAGCGCTCGAGGTAGCCGGCCTGCTTGAGCGCCGGATACAGCAGCCCGCCGAGCGCGACGATCGTGATGCCGGTGGCGCCGGTGAACGCGGTGAACAGCGCGCAGACGAAGATCGCGACGATCGCGAGCCCGCCCGGCAGCCAGCCGAGCAGACTCTGGGTCAGGTCGACGAGGCGCGCCGACGCGCGGCCTTCGCCGAGCAGGTAGCCGGCGAAGGTGAACAGCGGGATCGCGATCATGACCGGCATTTCGGCGAGCCGGTAGATTTCGATGCCGACGACCGAAAGGTCGACGTCGATCTGCGCGAAGCCGAGCATGGCGGCCAGCGCAATGACGACGAACAGCGGCGTGCGCAGCAGCGCCAGCAGCACCAGCAGCGGCGTTGCCAGGCTCACGCTTCGCTCCCCGTGTCACCCGCTCCGCGTCCGACGAGCGCTCGCGTCAACGGACGCAGCAAGAACCGCAGGCCGATGAGCGCGAACGCGACCGGCACGATCGCCTCGACCAGCCAGGCCGGCACCGCGCCGAAGGCGGTCAGGCCATCTGCATAGTCCAAGCGGACCCAGCGCAAACTGAACCAGGCGACGGCCAGACAGGTCCAGCCGCTAATCTGGTCGACGACGGCCGACAGCCAGCGTTCGGCACGCGCGCCGAGATGCCGCGACAACAGGTCGATGCGGATGTGCCGGTCATGACGGGTGGCTACCGCCGCGCCGAGCAGGCCGAGCCAGAGGACGAGAATGCGCAGCAACGGATCGACCCACAGCAGCCCGGCGTCGAAAAAATTACGCAGCAGAATCTGCAGGCCGGCGAGCAGGATCATCGCGCCAAGCAAGCCCGCCAGCAGCGAGTCTTCGACGCGGTGCAGCAGCTTTATCCAGGCCCGCATCGATTACTGCAGGTTGCGATAGCTCTGTAAATAACCCCTGAGCCGGTCGACGATTTCGGCGGAGATCAGGCCGTTGCCGATCATGGTTTCGATCGCCGCATCGGAAATCGATTTCCAGCGCTCGAACTCGGCGGGTTCCGGTTCGACGAACTCGATCCCCTGCGCGGCGAGCGCCGTGAGCGCAGCCTCGTTGTCTTCGCGGTTGAGTTTGTCCATGCGGGCGAAGGCCGCAGCCATTTCCTCGCGAACGATCGCCTGGTCCGAGACAATCAGCCGGTCGAAGGCTTGTTTGTCGAGCGCCAGCACGCCGATGAGGTAAGACAAAGGTACCGAAGTCATGTAGCCCGTGCTGCTGTGCCACTGGAACGCGATCGCGCCGGTCGGATTGACGGTTACCGTCTCGATCAACCCGGTTTGCAGGCCGGTGAACACATCCGATATCGGCAATGCGATCGGGTTGATGCCGAGCGCTTCGTAGAGAACCTGGCCAATTTCGTCACCCTCGGGAATCCAGACCTTGCTGCCGCGAATGGTCTCGAGGTCGCGCATCGGCTGCTTCGAAAGGATGCGAACGAAACCGCCTTCGGAAATGCCGAGCACGACGAACCCGTTGGCTTCCATTGCGCGCATGATTACGGGATCCATACGCTCGCGCACATAGTCGACCTCCGCCAGCGAGCGGAACAGCAGCGGCAGGCCGAGCGACTGGATCGTCTGATCGACCTGCGCGAGGCCGCCGGGCGTGAACGCTCCGCCGTGCAGCTGACCGACGCGGATCTTGCGGTGCACGCTTCGATCGTTGCCCATCACGCCCCCGGGGTAGAATTTCAGCCGAACGCGGCCGTCGGTGCGCTCACGAATTCGGTCGGCGCCGCGTTGCATTTCTTCCATCCAGGTCGTGCCGGCCGGCGCCAGCGTAGCGATTTTCAGCGTCTTCGCTTCGACCCCGAAAGCAATCAGGATCGACACGACGAGCGGGCCGATGAACCCTAGTGACTTTTTCATGGTGCTTTTGCGTTATTCCGGTCGAGACCGGTTTACTCCCGTTCAGTTGTGTCTAAAAGTATTCGCCGGATTCTGCGAGCAGGCGCCTGGCCTCCTGCTTGGCCAGCATGTTAATCAGCGTATACCCGGCATATTCGGCTTTCGCTTCGATTACTGTAGTCAATAAATCGTCGTGCAGCTCGCGATCGAAGACCGCGCGCGCGTAGTGCTCGGCCATCAATACCTGCACCATCAGGTTGCGGCCGCCTGAAATTTCGAGCGCGCGCTCGAAATGCACGCGCGCCTCGTCCGGCTTGCCGCCGAGCGCCGGCGGCAACAGCGATTTGACGACGCCGAGATAAAGATGCGCGCCGCCGCCGTCGAAGGTCTCGTCAAGGTCGAGGCAGCGCTCGAAAAGCGCCGCCATCTTCGAGATCCGAGCAATTGCGTTCCAGTCGCGGGCATTGACCTCGATCCAGCCGGCCCAGGCCGCGGCGAAACCGTACAATACCTTCAAATCGCCTCGATCGGTTGTCGCAAGGCTCGAGCGAAACCCGGCCAGCTTTTCGTCCAGCGCCGCGCAGACCGCCTCGACCTCGACACACAGCGCGTGCTGCGCGTACTGCAGCGCACGCTCGGCGAGTCGGCGCGCGCGCTCGGGCTCGTCGATGAACGCGGTCGTGTAAGAGCCATAGAGCTTGGCCCCACTCAGCAGCAGGTCGGCGTCGTCGGGGGCACCGGCAATCAGGCCGTCGATCATCAGCATGTAAGCCGGCGCGCCGGTGCGCACGGTTTCCAGGTCGTCCTGGTTGAGGATTGCCAGCGTCACGTTGTCTGCCATCCGCGACGTCGCCGAGTTGATCAGGCTGGCGCAACCGGACACGAGGATCGCGACCAGCGCCGCCGCCAGTGTTCTGCCCATGGGATCGCCCCTTCAAGCGCGCTCGGACCCGAGTGTAGCCGTCTGCGATCGAATTGCCACAACGCCGATCGGCCCGGCGCGATTCTATATTGGAACCGTGATCGTCGCGCGAGTTCCGGTGGCCGAGGATTCGAGGTCGAACTCGGCGCCCAGCAGCTTGAGCCGTTCGCGGATGCTGAACAGGCCGAAACCGCCTTCCGACACGGTACGCACTTCGTTGCTGTTGACGTCGAAGCCGACGCCGTCGTCGATTACCGAGACCACCATGGAGTCGGCTGCATGCTGCCAGTCGATTGCGACATTTTTCGCCCGCGCGTGCTTGGCGACGTTGACCATCAGCTCGCGCACCGCCTGGAAAACGACGACCTTCAGCTCGTCACCGAGCGCTGCCTTGCCGCCGTCGCTGCTGATCGTGACCTTGACGCCGGTGCGTCGGCGGTAGTTCTCCGCGAGCCATTCGACCGCGGCTTCGAGACCGAGCTCGTAGAGTACCGGTGGACTGATTTCGAAAATCAGCGAGCGGGTTTCCTTAAGCGACTTGTCGAGCAACTCGTCGATCCCGTCGGCAGTGGCGCGGCCTCGCTCGTCGGCCAGCGATTGTTTCAGTTCGGCAAGCTGGATTCGCGACAACACCAGGTTTTGCACCGTGCCGTCGTGCAGCTCCGACGAGATCCGCCGGCGTTCGCTTTCCTCGGCGAGCGAAATCTTGCCGGCCAGCGAGCGCAGTTCCGCCTGGTATTCCTCCAGCTGCGTCGCGGCCTCGACCTCGGCAGAAATGTCCTGGATACAGATCAACACGCTCGACCAGTCGTCACGGTCGCCGCTGGTCAGTTCACAGGTGCGAATGATCGGAAACACCTCGCCATTTTCGCGCACCGACTTGGCGTGCGCGCGCGAGCGCCGGCGACCCTGGTCGAAGGCAACGATGACTTCGACGATCGCAAGTTTTTGCGCGTCGATCAATTCGCCCTGCACGAAATCGATGTGGGATTCGACCGATTCGGAACCGAAGATCCGCACCGCTTCCTGGTTCGCGTTGAGCACCGGCTGGACGTCGTCGCGGCGGCGTATCAGCTGCAGATTGTCACGCAGGTATTCGCCGACGTCCTCGACCCCCTGCTCACGCAGGCGCAAGATCAGCTCGCGGGCCTTGCTCCAGTCGGATTCGTAGAGCGCGGCCGGCGCCGATTCGAATAGCCGGCGGTAGCGGACTTCGCTCATGCGCACCGCTTCCTGCGCGCGATAGCGCTCGCTGACGTCGGTGTTGGTCGTGCCGATGCCGAGGATCGCACCGGCCTCGTCGAAGATCGGGAACTTGGTGATCACCGCGTGGCGCACGCGGCCATCCTCGGTACGCGGAAACTCGCGTTCCATCGCCACCGTCTCGGCCCGCTCCCAGACTTCGAGTTCGTGCGCCTTCATGGCTTCGAGTTCGACCGGATCGCTGCTGAAGATTTCGTCGGCGGTCTTGCCGTAGATCTGATAGGACGGCTTGCCGATCCAGGATTCGAACTGGCGATTGATATAGATGTAGCGACCATCCCGGTCTTTCAACGATAGCGCATCGGGAATATTGTCGAGAAACAGCCGATAGCGCGATTCGCTCTCCTTGGCAGCCTTGCGCTCGCTGATGTCGAAGACCAGGCCCAGGATGTGCAGCGCCCGCCCCGAAGCATCACGCTCGGTGACGATACCGCGGGTCTGGATCCAGATATAGCGATCGTCGCGATGGCGAAAGCGCAGTTCGCAATCGAAAAAACGGCTTTCGCCGCGCAGATTGCGAACCAGCGACTCACGCCACAACGGCAAATCCTTCGGATGGATGTTGTCCGCCACCCAGGCGGAGTCGATGCCGCGCTCACCGGGGCGATAGCCGAGCAGGGCGAGGAACTCGTCGCTGTAGATTATCTTTTCGTCGCCGAGGTCGTACTCCCAGCTACAGCCGCCGAGAGAATGCATCACGAGCCGTTGCAGCTCTTCGTTTTCCATGAACCGGGTTTGCCGGGGCCAGATTGACAGATCTAGCCATTGAGGATATCAGCTAATCGGATAAATGGGTGACTAAAATATACGCCCGGTGCGCCGCAGCGTCGCGCTCAGGCGAAATCGGGCGACAAGCCGGCGCCGAGCCACTGGCCGCCATCCATGATCGTGGTAATCGCGTTCTCCATCTCTTTCGGCCCGTTGTCCTTGAGCATGTAGCCGCTGGCGCCGGCGTTCAGCATGCCGCGCACGTAGACCGGGTCGGCGTGCGCCGACACCGCGAGCACGCGCGCGTCACCCCAGCGTTCGAACAGGCGTTGCGCGACCTCGATACCCGACTGCCTGCCGAGCGAAACATCGAGCAGAATCAGGTCCGGCTTTTTGCTGATCGCCGTTGTCACCGCCTGGTCGCCATCGGTTTCGGCGGCGACCACCTGCGCAATCCCGGTGCTCTCGACGAGCCGCTTCAACCCCTCGAGTATCGCGGACTGGTCGTCGACCAGCATGATCGAAAACAGATTCGACGTCATGACCGCTGGCGTTATACGCTCCGATATTCGGTTGCATCTTCCAGCTTCAAGTGTAGAAGTCCCGGCAGACTCCGTGGCATCCGTAAAAATACGTAAACGGCGCCCGGATTCGGTGTATCTCGCGCCGAATGTGAAACCGCGCGGGTGCGCGTCGCGATTCGCCAAATTTCCGTCGCCCGGGATCGGGCCAGCGATTGATATTATCTATCGTAAGTGCAGTCCGTTCGCGGCGCCGGCGGCGCCGGTCGGTAATCGCGAGGAATTTCGCACGGCGTCGCCGGTCAATCGCCGAGCGACGTGATGCCCTCGCGAATCGCGTACTTGGTCAGGCCGGCGACGCTACGTATCGCCAGCTTGTCCATGATGCGACGACGATGCGTTTCCACGGTACGCCTGGAGAGGTGCAGCAGCGCCGCGATCTCGACGCTCGATTTACCTTCGGCGACCAGCTGCAAGACCTCGCGTTCGCGCGTGCTCAGCGCCCGCGGTACGCGTATTTCGTCCTGTCGCAGGTAGTCCTCGACGAGACCGTCGCAAATCTGTGAACTGACGTAGATGCGCCCGCGCACAACCGTTTCGAGCGCGGTCTTGAGTTCGTCGATCGCGGCTTCCTTGACCAGGTAACCGCGCGCGCCGGCCTCGAGCATGCCCTTGACATAGCTGCCGTCACCGTGGCTCGACAACGCGAGCACGCGGACGTCGGGCAACAGGCGCGCGATCCTGCGAGTCGCATCGATACCGTTCATGTCCGGCATCGCGACGTCCATGACGACGACGTCGGGTTCGAGCTCGCGCGCCAGGGCCACGGTATCTCGACCGTTGTCGGTTTCGCCGACGACATCGAAATCCTCCACCGCCTGCAGCAGGCTCTTGAGCCCGGCGCGCAGCATCGCGTGATCGTCGGCGAGGATGACTTTGACTTTCATAAATTCAGACTATGGATCCATGACTCCGACCCCGCCGCCGGTTTGGCGATGCCGGGGAATGTTGCTATCGTCTTTTGCGATCCGCGATTGAAAAAACGCAATTATTTCCCGATCGCGGGGATAACACAACGCGGGCGCGAAAGACACGAGCAAGTTTCGCGACTGGAGCATGAACGACACGACAAGCTTTCATCTCGAAACGGCGCATAACGACATCTTGCGCCTGGTGCAAATTACCGATAGCCATATCTTCGCCGACCCTGAGGCACGCCTGCTCGGCATGGATACGCGCGCGTCGTTGCGCGCGATTTGCACCGCGATCGAGCACGAACAGCCGGGGCGCGACGCGCTGCTCGCGACTGGCGACCTGTCGCAGGACGGTTCGCCGCAATCCTACGAATATCTCGCCCGGCAACTCGATTCGCTCGGCACGCCGGTATTCTGGTTGCCCGGCAACCATGACGATATCGGAGCGATGGCACAAGGCTTGCGCGGCGACCGGATTCACGCCGCGCGCCGCGTGCTCGGTGCCGGCTGGCAAATCGTGCTGCTCGACTCGACTCTGCCGGGCGAGGTACATGGCGAGGTTTCCGAAAGGGAACTCGACTTCCTCGATGCCGCGCTCGGCGAGCACCCCGAGCGGCATGCCCTCGTCTGCCTGCATCACCAGGCCGTCGATACCGGCAGCAGCTGGATCGACGCCAAGGGACTACGCCGCCAGCGGGAACTCGGCGACCGGATCCGAACGCACGCCAACGTGCGCGGCGTCGTCTGGGGTCACGTCCACCAGGAGGCGCATCACCGGCTCGACGATATCGAGTGGATGTCGACGCCGTCGAGCTGCGTGCAGTTCAAGCCCGGCAGCGAGGATTTCGCCATCGACATCGCGACGCCGGGATATCGCAGCCTCGCGCTACATGCCGACGGCCGCATCGAGACCGCCGTCCATCGCCTCGCGGATTTCGACTACCAACCCGGCAACGGCATTCGCGGCTACTAGATCGGCCCGGGCAGGATCAGATCTGCCCCGGCGGCAGCGTAAACCAGAAGGTCGTGCCCTTGCCGACGCCGTCGGATTCCGCCCAGATCCGGCCTTCGTGAAACTCGATGATTCGCTTGGCCAGCGCCAGGCCGATGCCGGTGCCCTCGATGCGTGTGTCGAGACGCTCGAACAGGTTGAAGATGCGCTCGTGGTAGTCGCTTTCGATACCGATGCCGTTGTCGCGCACGAAGCACAGAATACGCCCATCGACGAACTCGGCGCCGACCTCGATGCGCGGCCGCGTCTCGCCATCCATGAACTTGAGCGCATTACCGATCAGGTTCTGAAACACTTCGAAGATACGCCCCGAGTCGCCGCGGGCGATCGGCATGTCGCCGGCAACCACGACCTCGGCGTTACTCTCGGCGATCGAATCGCCGAAAATCGCGATGACCTCCCCCAGAATTTCGTGAAGGTCTATTTCTACCGGCGGTCGCACCAGGCGTCCGACTCGCGACAATTCGAGTAACTCGTCGAGCTGGCGGGCGAGGTTGTCGGTCGCCCGCGCAATCTTGTCGATATCGGCGGCAACGCCATCACGATCGCCACTATCGAGATCCCGCTGCAGCAGGCCGATGAATCCCTTGATCGTCACCAGCGGCGCCTTCAGGTCGTGCGAGACCGAGTAGGTGAAGCGCTCGAGCTCGGCGTTCTGGCGTTCGAGCTCGCGGTTCTTCAACTGGATCTCTTCGAGCAATTGCTGCTGTTTCGTACGGCTCGAGTTCAATTCGGACATCGTGCTCAGAAAACTGTAAGTCAGCGTGTCGGTCACCGACGGACTGACGTAGATGCGCCCGGCGGCCAGGGTCCGGACCGCGTCGACGAGCTCGTCGACCGCGACGTCCTTGAGCAGGTATCCGCGCGCGCCGGCTTCGAGCATCCCCTTGACGAAAAACCCGTCATCGTGACCGGACAACGCGAGGATTTGCACTGACGGCGCGATTTCGATTATTGCGCGCGTCGCCTCGACGCCGTTGGTACCGGGCATCGCAACGTCCATGATGACGACGTCGGGGGTGAGCTCGCCGGCGCGCTCGACCGTTTCGCGGCCATCTCCGGTTTCGGCGACGACCTCGATATCCGCGTCCGACTGCAAAATACCGCGAAAGCCCGCGCGCAGGCTGGCGTGATCGTCGGCAAGTATGACTTTGACCGGCATAGTGCCAGATGATAGTTGAAATGCTCGCGCATAAAACCCGCCGCGGTCGAATTTCGCGCCGGTAAGCGCGCGCCGCGGGCGCTGCGATCGCGATACCTGCGCGGCCTCCGATCTGCTATGCTGGGCGTCCCATCGCCGACCGGAGATGCGTCATGTCACTCGGCAATCTGTTCAAGTCCCTGTTTGCCGGCGCCGGTCCCGACCAGGCGGCGGCGACCGAACCCGAAGCCTACAAGGACCTGCGAATCGAAGCGGCGCCGATCTACGAAGACGGCAAGTACCGAACCGCCGGATACATCAGCGGCGAGCGTGACGGCGAGACTCGCCGGGTGCGTTTCATCCGTGCCGACCAGCACGGCGACCAGCAGGCGGCGATCGATCATTCGCTGGCCAAGGCCCGGCAAATTATCGACGAGCAAGGCGTCGCGCTGCTCGACAAGCCGCAGCTCTAGACCGACTGTTTCGCCAGTTCCTGTTTCAATAATTCGATGCGCGGGCGCGCGTCCTGTGCGTTCGGCTTGATTTCGAGCAGGCGCTCGAAAGCCAGGATCGCGCGTTCGAAATCGCGCTGCAGTCCGAGGATCATGCCGAGACCCCAGATCGCGCCGAAATGCCGCGGTTCGAGGCGCAGGGTTTGTTCGATATCGTCGAGCGAGCCCTCGTAATCGCCCTGGTAATAGCGCACCGTGGCACGTCGGTTCCAGCCTTCGGAAAATTCGGGCAGGCGCTCGATGATCTCGGTATAGATCGCTTCCGCCGCGGCAAGGTCGCCGGCGCGCACTTCGTCGGCCGCGGTCTCCATCAAGCTGTCGACCCCGGCTTCGCCGCTGGCATACCAGATTTCCCAGATTTCGGCTTCGGTTTCGCGCAACACCAGCGCATCCTCGCTGCTGCGCAGCGTTTCGAACAGCGCATCGAGCCGCGCGTCGGTCTGGTCGGCGCTCGCGGTATGCGGCAGGGTCACCGACAGCAGCGTCAGAATTGCGCCTAGCGTCCACAGCCTGGCATTCATGGTTGTCCCCGTGAAGGCGTTGCCGGTCGTCCGATGTTACGCCTTCGGGCGGCCTCCGTCATCCCGCTATTCGCGCGCGACGAACTTGAGCGACTGGTGCGCGGTGCGTCGCGCGTGCCGCCGCTTCAGCGGCGAGGTGAAAAAACCTTCGACCGCGGCGAGCACGACCGCGGCGTCGCCCGAGTCGAGGCCTGTCATTTCGTCGCGCGCCGCCAGCAACGTCTTCAACAGGTGGACCGAAACGATGTGTTCGCCCTGACCATGGTCGAGCACGCGCGCGACCAGCGCCGCGGTACGCGCGTCGAGATCGTCGGCCGGCGGCACCTCCGCGGTGTCGCGCCGCGTGAAGCCGGCGTTGCGACCGGCGAAACAGGCCATTTGCAGCAGGCCTTGCGGCCATAGTTCGGGGAAGCGACTGCACTGCCGCCGGACCGCGCCGGCGAAGGTCAGACCGTGGGTAAAATCGAGCCAGCCGACGTTGCCCGACACCGACACGTGTATTTCGTCCTGGTGCGCCAGGTCGAAATTGAGCAGGTTGGTCGCGTTGGCGACGAGCAGTGCGCGATAAATCGCCTCGGGCGGCCCGGCGCTGCAGTCGACCGCGGCGGCGAGCGACGCGTCGATGCCCTGGCGCCACCAGCGCTCCGCCGACGGCTTGGCCGTGCCGCGCCCCCAGTCGGCGAGCGCCGCGGCATAGCCGCGAAACTCCGGTATCTTGTCTTCGCGCGACGCGTAGACGAATCCGCGCGCAAGCGCCAGCAGCAGCGGCTCGAGCACGCTATCGCCGAGCCGCGCAACCAGCTCGCCGGCCTTGACGACGTAGATCAGCGCATGGCCGAAGTCGTTGTAGTGCGCGAGCGCAGCGCGCGACAGCGCCGGCTCGAATTCGGCAAATCCGAGGCCATCGCCGAGGCCGCCGCGTAGCAGGCGTATCGCCGCAGGCTCGTCCTCGGCTTCGATCGCGGCGACGAAGGCATCTTCCGTAAACGTCTCGGCGCCGGCGGCGAACGGGTAGTCGCGCTCGCGGCGCACGTCGTAGGCGACGTGCGCGACCGCTTCGAGCAGGCAGACGAGTTCGAGCTCGGGGTCGCCGGCGTGCTCGGCGCGCAGCGTCAGCCAGTCGGCCATGCCGGCGTAGGCGTGGGTCCAGCCAAATTCGAGGCGTCGCCACGACCAGTCGATCGCCAGCCGCAGCGCGTCGAGCGGGTCGGCGCCGAGCCGCTCGAGCCGCGCGATTTCGCGTGCGATCCGGTCGTAGCTGTAGTCGTCGAATGCGGCGCGCAGATTGCGCGTGACTTCCCGATAGCGCTCGTCGTACGGCGCTTCGCTCAGGTCGACCCAGACGTCGTCATCGCGCAGCTCGACCGGGTAGGTGCGCAGCCGATCGCCGCCGTAGAGATTGTCGCCGCTGTCGAGGTCGAACTTCCAGTTGTGCCAATTGCAGGTAAGGATGCAGTCGGCCGACAGGCTGCCCTCGACCAGCGGATAGCCTTCGTGCGGACAGCGGTTGTCGCAGGCGCGCAGCCCGCGCGGGGTTTGCCAGACGACGATTTGCTTGCCGGCGACGCGCCGCATGCGCACGCCGTCTTCGCCGAACTCGGCGAGCGGCATCAGTCGATGCCAGTCGCGGGTGTCCGCGCTATCGGCTTCGGTTTTGACGACTCTGGCCATACGCCGGGTAAATCTGTTCAGTCGCGAAACGTCGAGTCTTGCCGATCGAGCAGGCGCATCACCGCATCCCAGACCCGCGCGACGTCGGCATCGCCTCCGCCAGCGCGCGCGTTGCCATAACCCGCGAGATCATCCAGCACATCGTCCTCGGGCAGGATGTAGTCCCTGCCCGCGGCAAGCACGTCGACCTGCACCTTGCAGGCATTCTCGGTCTCGTACATCCAGTAAAAGGCTTCGGCGACGTCGGCGCCAACCGTCAGCAGCCCGTGGTTATGCATGATCATGACGCGCTTGTCCGCGATATCGTGGCCGAGCCGCGCGCATTCTGTTTCGTTGTCGGTGGCAACGCCATACGGGTGATAGCACAGCAGGTCGCGCAGCTCGTTGGCTTGCTGAGTCAACGGCAACAGGCCGCAGGACATGCAGGATACCGCCATGCCGGCGCGGGTGTGGCTGTGCAGCACGACGTTGACGTCTTCGCGCGCGCGCAGCACCGCGGTATGGATTGCATGACCGGCTTCGTTGTAGGGGAAATCGCCGGCTACGACCCGCCCGTCGAAGTCGACCTTGATCAGGTTGCTGGCGCAAACTTCGTGAAACAGCAAGCCGTAGGGATTGATCAGGTAGTGCCGCGCTTCGCCCGGCACGCGCGCGCTCAGGTGGGTAAAGATCGAGTCGGTCCAGCCATAGTGCACGAAGGCGCGGTAACAGGCAGCGAGTTCGACCCGTTGCTGCCATTCGGCATCGCTGCAGGCGGCCGGCTTCAGCCGGGTTTCGGGTCTGCTCATCGTCATTCCTCCGCGGCGGACACTCCGCTCGCGTCGCGGCCGAGGCGGCGGCCGAGGTATTGGTAGAAATCCCAGATGGTACCTTCGAGGTCGCGCCCTGCCAACGGTCCCGGAGCGTGATGACGCGAACCCAGGCCCTGCTGCACGCGCAGCAGCACCTGCTTGTCCTCGTCCATCGTCTGTTCGAAAAGTTCGATTGCGCGAGCGACCTCGGCGTCGCGCCAGTCGTCGCCGTGAAATATCAGCCCCATTTTGACGCGCACGCGATCGGGCGCCTGCGGCCGCAGGCACAGAAAGGAGCTGTAGTCGCTGCCCACGCCGACGCAAAATCCCGGCGGCACCGCGAACATCACGCAGGTATCGAGTTCATCGTCCGACAGGTCCGGATGGCCGACGCGCGCATCGCCGACCCGTTCGGTAAAACCGACCGAGTAGCCGAAATGCAGCTTGCCCGGCGGCAGATGTCGACACAGGTGGCTCGGGTTGACCTTGTGCAGCGTATCGCGATGCAGCGGCGTCAGGTGGTAACCCTCCATGAAGTTTTCCAGCAGGCATTTCCAGTTGGTTTCCCAGGTCGCCTCGGTGACGTAACGCAGCGACATCTGCTCGAGGTGGTAGTTTCCGATCACCTCGTCCAGCGGCGCCAGCGAGGCGGCCAGCCCGGGCACCGCGTCGGCAAAACAGACGAACAGAAATCCCCGCCAGGTTTCGAGCCTGATTTCCGGCAGCCGGCAACTGGCACGATCGAAGTTCTCGTTTGCGTCGAGCAGCGGCGCGTTGAGCAGTTGCCCGGTCGTATCGTAGGCCCAGTGGTGGTAGGGGCAGAGAAATTTGCGCGCGTTGCCGCTGCCGTCGGCGATCACCGTACCGCGATGCCGGCAGACGTTGGCCAACGCGCGGATCACGCCATCGCGGCCGTGGACAACGAGTATCGGCTCGCCGACGTGATCGAAGGTGAAGAAATCGCCCGGCCGCGCGACCTCGTCGACCCGACCGACGCAGACCCAGTCGACGAGAAACAGCTCGTCGCGCTCTCGCCGCAGCCAGCCCGTATCGGTATAAAAGTTCCCGGGCAGCGAATGCGCGTAACCGTAGTCCGTCTGCCCGACCGAGCGCAGTAACTGTTCGAATTGTAAAATCTTCCGCTGCATGCAGACAATCCGCCGTAGACTTCCGCCGGGCAATCGGGTTTGTTGTCCGTACCGGCGTCGAGAACCAGTAGCAGTCTATCCGATCGAGACGGATCGCACACGCAAAAGCAAGCCTGGGTTCGAACCTTTTAGTACGTGAAATGGTCGACCAGCCCCCGGAGTCGATCGGCGATTTGCGCGAGCCGATCGCTCGAATCGGTCAGCCGGTCGGCGGCTTCGGCATTGGAATCGGCGATATCGGTGATGCCGGCAACATTGTGGCTGATTTCCGCGGCCACTGCGCTTTGCTGTTCGGCCGCCGTCGCGATTTGCAGGTTCATACTCGAGATGGTCGCCACCGAATCGGTGATCTCGCCGAACGCGACACCAGCACGGGATGCCTGCTCGACGCTGGCGGCCGCTTTTTGTCGGCCGGCTTCGATCGTGTCGACCGCAGTGCTCGCCTGTGCGTGCAAGCGCTCGATCAGCGACTCGATCTCAATAGTGGACTCCTGGGTACGGCTCGCGAGCGTGCGAACCTCGTCGGCGACGACTGCGAAGCCGCGCCCCTGTTCTCCGGCCCGGGCGGCTTCGATGGCGGCGTTGAGCGCCAGCAGATTGGTCTGTTCGGCAACGCCCTTGATCACGTCGAGGAACGACCCGATCGCATCGACGTCATTCGACAGCGCATCTATGACTCCGACCCCAGTTTCGATCTGTTCCGCCAGCAGGTTGGTCGCGGCGATCGTGTCCTCGACCACCGCCTGCGCGGCCTGCACGTTTTCGTCGGCCTGCCGCGCCGAGTCGGCGGCGCGATTCGCACTCGAGGCTACCTCCGCAACCGAGCCGGTCATTTCCGCGATCGCCGCGGCGACATGACCGGTCTGCTCGCGCTGTTGGCGAACGCCACTTCGCGATTGCTCGACCACGGTAGACACGCTGCCTACCTCGCCGAGCAGCGCTTCGACGCCACTTGCAACCTGCGCGACCAGTTGCTGAACCTTGCCTGCGAAGCGGTTGAAATTGCACGCCATTAAAGCCAGCTCGGTAGGTCCCTGCGCGTCGAGCCGGCGGGTCAGATCACCCTCGCCGTCGGCGAGGTCGTGCATTGCTTCGACCGCCACGACCAGCGGACGGGTAATCATGCGCGCAATGACGGCGGCGACCAGCATCCCCAGCGCCAGGCTCAGCGCGAGGCCGACCAGTGCCTGGCGATCCGCCGCCGAGGCCTGCTGCTGCAAGGCCTTGCTGTAATCGTCTATCAGCCGCTCAAAGCGCGCGCCGAGTGCGCCGGCACGGGATTCGATCTGCGCGATCATCGGCCCGATTTCCGACTTGACCAGGAAAATATCGGCGCGGTAGCGATCCGATGAGTGAACCTCGATGGCTTGTTGCAGACTGGTGTAGTAGCGCGCGTAGAGTTCGACGACGCGATCGATGAGGTCGGCCTGCTCGAAGGTGTACAAGTCCTCCGCGTCAACGATGAAATCGAGCTTCCTGCCGACCACGTCCCGAATTGCGGCGATGTTCTGCAGGTTGACGTCGCTGCGAAAGGCGAGAAAGGTGCGCAGTTCACTGACCAGCTGCACGTTGTAGTAGCGCAAGTCGTAAAGCACCTGGCGAAATTCGTCGCGCTCACCATCCGAATTGTCCTCGTCGTAATCCGACAGGATCATCTGGCTGATCGACGATTGCAGTTCCTGCGCCATCGGGTTGAGGTCTTCCGAGGCCAGGCGTTGCGCCGGCACGTTGGCAAGATCGCTGGCGACAAGCTCGAGCACCCGCTGCTCGTAGGCGGCGAGCCTATGCAGGTCGGTTTGCAGCGCGGATACCTCGTCGCGAAACTCTTTCCGCGAGGCGATGAAGTCGAATTCTTCCAGGCGCTCGACCAACGCCCCGGCGCGCGCCAGGTGTCGCGCGAAACCGTCGCGATAAACGGTTTCGCGCGTCAGCAGATAGTAGCCTAGCTCGCCGCTTGCGGTCTCGAGTTCGATCTGAAGATTTTGCGCGGTCAGCACAATCGGTTGAAGCTTTTCAGTTACGGCATTGACTCCGCGCTTCAGCTCGCCGAATACGCCCATTGCGGCCAGCGAAAACAGCAGCAAAATAGCCAGCAACGACCCGAATCCGAGCCAGATTCTATGGCGAATGCCGATTCCCGAAGTGGTGCCGTGATCGATATTGAAGCGGGTGAAAAAACGCATCGTAGAAACCCTGCCGCTAAGCCGTACCTTGCCTGACCTGTATCGTCCAACGGTTGCCAAACGTAAGCCGCAGGGGCCTGCACGCCGCGATCACGCCATCGAACCGGCACTTTTCGAGATCTGTGCTAAGCTTTTTGGCTAAATTTCAACGACTTCCGAGGTGAGCTACATGGCAGACGCGAATCCTTACAGCGCGCCGGACGCGGCGCTGGAAACCGCTTACGACGATACCTATTCGCCGAGCATCATCTCGTTCCAGGGGCGAATCGGTCGGATGCGTTACCTCGCCTACAGCATCGGTATAAGCCTGGTCATGATGATCGCGATGATGGTCATCATGCCCTTGCTCGGCGCGTCGATGATGATGGCAGGCGGCAGCGGCCCGGAAAGCATGTCGATCGTCAGCCTGTTGTTCATCGGCATTTTCTACGTCGTGACGATCGTGTTCTCGGTCATGTTCGCCAAGCGCCGGCTCAATGACCTGAACCGCAGCGGCTGGTGGTTCCTGCTGTTTCTCGTGCCGGTGGTCAACCTGCTGATGGCCATCTACCTGATTTTCTTCCCGGGTACCCAGGGCAGCAACAATTTCGGCCCGGCGCCCGCAGCCAACTCGGTCGGCGTGCTGATCCTCGGCTGGAGCCTGCCGGTGCTGTTCCTGATCGGCATCGTCGCGGCGATCGCAATTCCGCAGTTCGCCGGAATGCCGCAGTAATCGGATCGCCGGTCTTCGCCGTCAGGCGAAGGCCGGCAACACTTCCTTGCAGAACAGCTCGAGCGAGCGCTTCTGCTCCTTTTGCCCGAGTCCCATGCTCGCGTAGTAGATGAAATCATCGACGCCCAGCGCCTCGTAGCGCCGCAGTTTTTCGATCACCGCTTCGGGCGAGCCGAACATCAGGTTTTGCTCGAGCATTTCCGGGTTGTACTGCTCGCGCTCGGCAAGTTCCTCGAGCGGAATGCGCTTCGGGAAGCCGTTGTGCACGTCGCCGAGGTTGCGGAACAGGTTTTCGAATTGGCCGAGCACCGACTGGATGGCGCGGATCGCCGCATCACGACCGGCATCGTCGGAATACAACGCGGTGTGGCGCATGATCGCCCAGGTCGGACGCGCCGCGTCCGGATGCCCGGCGAGCGCCTCGTCGAATCGGCTCTTGTAATCTTCGGCCTCGGAGAACGGTCGCGTCAGCGGCCACGACATGATGTTGCAGTCGTTGGCGACCGCGTAGTCGAAGGTAATCGGCGCGCGCGCCGCAACCCAGATCGGCGGGTGCGGCTTTTGCAGCGGCTTCGGCACCGAGGTCGCGGTCGGAAACGACCAGAATTCACCCTGGTGCTCGTAATCGCCCGCCCATAAGGCTTTCAGCGCCGGCAGCATCTCGTGCATGTGGCGGTAGGCGTCCGACTGTTTCAGACCCGGGTGCATACGGTCGAATTCGCGCTGATAGGCGCCCGAACCGATGCCGAACTCGAGCCGTCCGCCCGACAGCAAATCGGTCATCGCCGCCTCGCCGGCCAGGTTGATCGGGTGCCAGTAGGCGGCGACCGCGACCGCGGTGCCGAGGCGAATCCGGTCGGTGTGCATCGCCCACCAGGTCAGGATCTGGAACGGATTGGGCGCAATCGTCATTTCCAGCGCGTGGTGTTCGGCCGCCCAGACGATATCGAAGCCGGCTCGGTCGGCCATTTGCACCATCTCCAGCGTGTGCCGGGCGACGTCGCGCATGTCGATGCCGTCGTCGACGCGCTCGAGATTGATCGCGAGTTGAAATTTCATCGAGGCCCCCAATTCGCCGTTTGCCGCATGTTAAACCACCTGTCCGCGCCTTGTCTCGACATTCTCCGATCAACCGCCACGGTGTTTGAACGAGTCCCGGCGGAAGCTGTAGAGCGCCGCCGGATCGACCTGGATGTCGACCACCGCGGGCTTGCCACAATCGAGCGCGGCACGCACGGTGTCGCCGAGCGTATCGAGCCGCTCGACCCGAAAGCCGGCCGCGCCATAGAGTTCGGCGATCTTGTCGAACGGCGGACTGCTGACATCGGCGCCGATGTAACGCTCGCCGAAAAAGTCGCGCTGGTAGGCTTTCTCCGCGCCCCAGCAGCGGTTGTTCATGACCAGCGTGACCGTTTCGATGCGGTGATCGACCGCGGTACTGAGCTCCGACAGGGTCATGCCGAAGCCACCGTCGCCCATCAGGCTGACCACCGGTCGCTCGGGGCAGGCCAGCTTGACGCCGAGACCGCAGGCGAAGGAAAAGCCGACCAGGCCGAAATCGAGCGGCGTGAAAAGGCACGGCGGCTGGTGGTACTCGAGCGCGTCGGTCGCCTGCAGGCACAGCGTGCCGGCATCCATCGTATACATTGCGTCGCGCGGCAGAACCCGGCGCAGCTCGCGATAGAGCCCCGACGGCTGAATCGGATGCGCGCGGCTATCGGCGTCGGCATCACGCTGCGCCAGGTAAGCCTCGCGTTCATCGGTGGCGGCGCGGGTCCAGGCCGCGACCGCGGCGTTGACGTCGAGCTTCTCGAGTGCCGCGACGAGCTGGCGCGCGGCGGCGCGCGCATCGGACCAGATGCCGAGCCGTACCGGAAAGTAGCGGCCGATCGCGGTCGGCTCGAGTTCGACCTGGATGATGTCGGCATCACGATTGAGATTGTCCCAGGAATAAAAGGTCGAATTGAAGCCCAGCCGGGTTCCCAGCGCGAGAATGACGTCGGCTTCGCGCGCGAGCCGCGAAGCCACGACGTTTCCGCGCGGCCCCATCTGCCCGGCATTGAGCGGATGGCCGCAGGGAATCGCGTCGCCGTGTCCCGGCGCGAGGACGATTGGCGCATTCAGGGATTCGGCGAGTGCCAGCGCGTCTTCGTGGCCGCCGGTGGTCTTGATGCCGCCGCCGGTTACGATGACCGGCCGCGTCGCGGCGCGTAACAGCTGTGCGGCCTCGTCTATCAGGCCGGTCTCGGCGCGGGGCAAATTCTGGCTGCGGTACTGCGCTGGCTGCTGCGGCGGGTCGAATTCGCAGACTTCGGCCAGCACGTCGCGCGGTAAATTCAACTGCACTGGGCCGCGCCGCGGCGCGAGCGCGGTGCGAAACGCTTCGCGAAACATTTCCGCCACACGCGCGGTGCGCGGTACGGTCCAGGTTTTCTTGGTCACCGGTTTGAACAGGGCTTCCTGGTCGACTTCCTGGAACGCGTCGCGATAAACGTGCTCGGTCGACAACATACCAGCGATTGACACCACCGGCGAAAAAGCGGCTTTCGCCTGCGCCAGTCCGGTGACGAGATTGGTCGCGCCGGGCCCGTTCTGGCCGGCGAGAATTACCCCGGCACGTCCCGACGCGCGCGCGTAGCCATCGGCCATGTGGGTGCCGGTGCGCTCGTCGTGCACGCCGACGAAGCGGATATCGGACGCGTCGTAGAGCGCGTCGAACAATTCCATCGTCGCCGAGCCGATCAGGCCGAAGACGTGGTCCACCTTCTCCGCCTGCAAGGCCGCGACCGCGGCCTGGCCACCCGATATTTTGCCCATCGAAGATCCCCGTTCGGAATTCCGGGGACGTTAATCCCCGACCAAGCATTGTATACCCGCACCGATCGACGGCAACGGCCGATTGCAAGAATGTCGCGGCATGAAACCGTCATTCGACGATTATGCCGGTTAATCGCGAGCGTCGGCGAGCGATCAGAGCGGGTGCGTCTCGCCCTGCTGCGGGTCACCGATGTAGAGGCTGAAGTTGCCGTATTTCTTTTCGCGGATGTATCGTTCGAGCATCGAGATTATCGCCGCGTCGTTGAGCTCTTCCCAGGTTATCAGGTCGAACTCGTAGAATTGCAACGCCCCCGAAATTTTCGCGTCCGCCGCGTCCCGCAGCTCGCCGAGGTAGTAGACGTGGCGCACACCGGCTTCCTCCCAGGCGGCATAGATGAACGGCAGATCGACGTCGATCCCGGACGTCGCGAGCTTGCCGAGCAAGCCGTCGCCCCGGCCCGCGCTGCCGACCTCGGGTGCGCCCGGTAACGCGAGGCGGCCGCTGCGCGAGTCGCGTTCCAGCAGGATGCGGCCATCGAATTCGATGATCGCACCGACCCTGAGCACACCCGGCGACGTGACCAGTTGCAGCATTTTCGGTGACAAGCCGGAGCTCACGTAGGCGCCGCGGCAAAAGCCCAGCGGCGAATGCGTGTTGTACTGGTAATGCGCGACCTCGCCGATCAGGATTACGTGATCGCCGGCGTCGACCTGCTGGTAGAGCCTGCAGTCGAACCAGGCGACGACCCCGTCGATGATCGGTGAACCTGCCGGCCCCCGCCCCCAGTCGACGCCGGCGAACTTGTCCTCCCCGGCGCGCGCGAACAGGTTCGACAGCTCGCGCTGATTGCTGGCGAGTATATTGACCGCGAAGCCGCGCGCGGTGGTGAACACCGGGCAGCCGAAAGCCGCGCGGGCGAGATTCACCAGTATCAGCGGCGGCTCGAGCGACACCGACGTGAAAGAATTGGCGGTGAAGCCGCAGGGATTGCCGTCGGCATCAAGCGTCGTCACGATCGTCACGCCGGTCATGAAGCAGCCGAAAGCGCGGCGCAGATCGCGGGGATCGTATTTCTTATCGCCGATCGCGACCATCGACGATCAGCCCAGAGTGTCCAGGAAATCTGCGATCGCGCCGATGAAAAACGACGGATTCTCGAGCAGCCCCATGTGCTTGAGCCCGGGCACGACGACGACCTGGGCGCCGTTGATTTCGCCCGCGATCGCCTGGCTCATCGCCGGCGTGCTGCCGCTGTCGTGCTCGCAGGTGACCACCAGCGTCGGATGGTCGATCGGCGGGTCGGGGCGAACCAGTTCGGTCACGCCGAAGGCGAGCACTTCGCGGCACTCGGCGTAAACCGACGGCTCGTTGGCAAGCACCCAGCCGCGGACCGCGTCGATGCGATCCGGATGATCGCGGCGAAATTCCGGCGTAAACCAGCGCTCGAGCGTCGCGTCCAGAGTCGCCGCCGGGCCGCCGGCGGCGGAATCCAGCGCGCGCTGTTCGACCAGGCGCTGCGCGTCGGGATCACGTTCGTGCGGCGAATTGAGAATCACGAGCGCGGCGACGCGATCGGGATGGTCCATCGCCAGGCGCCGGTTGATCATGCCGCCGAGCGAGAAACCGATCAGCGTGGCGCGATCGATCCCGAGTTCGTCCAGCAGTCCGCATAGCTGTTCGGCGAACAGCGTCAGGCTCGGTTTCGCCGGCGGCACGACGCTGTCGCCGTGACCGTATAAATCGTAGGCAAGCACGCGGTAACGCTGGCGCAGACGCGGCAAGTAGCCGCGCCAGACGTGCCGGTTCAGGCCGAGTCCGTGAATCAGCGCAAGTACCGGCGCATCGGCCGGCCCGCTCATATCGTAGATACTGCCGTTACGGCTGCGCAAGGCGGTCATGTCGCATTTTCGCCGGTCACCCGACGCCTCGCGCGTTGCCGCGGCGCGAATCGGCAGTCCCGCGTCACCGACGGCGTATCGAATGCTTGCTGCATGGCGGGCCCGTTCGTCACAGATCGGATAGTGTAAGCGAAACGAATCGCAAAGCCAGCGACGGCAGGCCGTAAATCGCGGTTCGCAACGGGCCTGGCCCGATGACCGACGAGCCTGGCGTTTGCGTTGCGGCGCACCCGGCAGCCGTAGCGGCGGGCGAAATGCGGTATGATCAACCCCGTCGCCGGCACCCGCCAGGCCATACCGGGCGCGCCGGGCCAGAGGAGAGCAGCCCATGCCCAATCGCTACGATATCGCCATCGTCGGCGCCGGTAATGCCGGATTCGGCGTTTCAGAGGTCGCGCACGCGGCCGGTAAATCGATTGCCTTCATCGAGCCCGACCTGTTTGGCGGAACTTGCCCGAACCGGGGCTGCACGCCGAAGAAAATCCTGGTCGCGGCGGCGATGGCGCTCGACGAGATCGAGCGCGCGCCGGCGCACGGCATCGAAGTCGGTGCGGCCCGGCTAGACTGGACCCGCCTGATCGAGCGCAAGCGCGAAATGATTGCGGATCTGCCGAAGAATCTCGAAGCCACCGCGCGCGAGCGCGGCGACGTTTATCGCGGCGCGGCGCGATTCGTCGGCGTACACACGCTCGAAGTCGATGGCGAACGCATCGAAGCCGACAATATCGTCATCGCGACCGGTTCGAAAACGCGCCCGCTGCCGATTTCCGGCGCCGAGCTGATGATTACCTCGGACGAAGTCCTGAGCGAACGCAAGCGGCCGGACGAAGTCGTGTTCGTCGGCGGCGGCGTGATTGCGATGGAATTCAGCCACGTCTACGCGCGCGCCGGCTCGAAAGTCACGATTCTCGAGGTCGCGCCACGGCTGCTCGGCAACCTCGACGCCGACGCGGTCGCAGCGTTGCGCAAGGAAAGCGAGCGCATCGGCATTCGCATCCTGACCGAGGTCGACGTGCAGGCGATCGAGGAAGACGGCGAGCGCCTGCGCATACGCTTCGAACACGACGGCAAGGAACAGACCCTGGGCGCCGATCGCATCGTCAACGGCGCCGGCCGCATCGCCAACGTCGAGGATCTCGATCCCGAAGCCGGCGGTATCGAACACGACGGTATTCGCATCGCGGTCGACGATTACCTGCGTTCGAAGTCAAACCCTTCGGTCTGGGTTGCCGGTGATGCACTGCTGCACTCGGCGCAGCTGTCGCCGCTGGCGACCTACGAAGGCAAGGTCGTTGCCCACAGCATCGTCAGCGGGGAGCCGCGAAAGCCCGACTATTCGGTCGTGCCGAGCGCGGTCTACACGATTCCGGCGCTCGCCAGCGTCGGCCTGACCGAGGCCGAGGCGAAAGAAGAAGGCATCGAGTTCGACGCGATCGAATCGGACATGTCGGACTGGTTTTCGACGCTGACCCAGGCCGAATCGATCGCCTACGCGAAGATCCTGGTCGAACGCGGTTCGCGCCGCATCGTCGGCGCGCATCTGCTCGGACACCACGGCTCCGATCTCATTCACCTGTTCGCGCTGGCGATGCGCCACGACATTTCCGCCGACGCCGTCGCCGACCAGCTCTACGCCTTCCCGACATTCGCCGCGGACATTCCCAGCATGCTCTAGTTCGCGAAGGCTTTTTCGCGGTGCCGGATGATCGCCGTGAGGACTTCGTTATACGGGGTAGGAATGCCGAGCTCGTGGCCGAGTTCGACCGCCATGCCGTTGATCGCGTCGATCTCCGAGCGCCGCCCGGCGCGATGGTCGAGCAGCATCGACGGTCGCGCGTCGGGCATCTTTCGGCCGAACGCGGCAATGTACTCGAGCGGATCGCCATAGTCGACGTCGATCCGTCTGGCTTCCGCCAGCGCCGCGACTTCGCGCGCGCAGCCGCAAGCGATATTCCAGGCGTTCGGATCGGCCATCAATTCGGCAAGGGTATAGTCGAACACCGTGCACGGGCCGCTGAACGCGACGTTACAGATATACTTGCCCCAGATCAGCCGATCGATATCTTCGAAAGCCTGCGCGCTGAAACCGGCATCCTGCCAGACGCGCGTGATTCGCTCGAGCCGCTTCGTCAGGCCGCCGTTCATCTCGCCGAGACGGATCAGGTTCATCGCGTTGTGATGGACGTGGCCCGGTCCTCGCATCGACGCACCGAAACCGTCGGCGACGCCGAGCAGCACGCGTTCGGTCGACATGAATCGCGCGATGCGCTCGCCCGCGCCGAGTCCGTTTTGAATCGTCAGCACGATCGACTCTGGCCCCATTAAATCAGCGATGCCGGCAGCCGCCGATCCGACGCCGGCAGCCTTGGTTGCGAGCACGTAAAGATCGCATTCGCCGGCTTCGGCAACGTTGGTCGTCGCACGAATGCCCGTCACGACGCGATCGCCACTGGCGCCTTCGACACGCAAGCCGTCGCGGTTAATCGCATCGACATGCTCGCGCCAGACATCGACCGCCCAGACGTCGTGTCCGACCTCGGTGAACAAGCCGGCGTAGATCGAGCCCATCGCGCCTGCGCCGACGATCGCGATCTTCACGCCGCCTCCATCTCGGAGCGCGGCAGACGGATGTCGAAGCGCTCGCGCAAGCTCGAATCGAGCGCGTCGGACAGATGCCGCGGATAGTGCGACGCGAGCAATTCGCGCGTGCGCTCGAGCGCGATCGCGCGAATGTCCTTGCCGCCGTCGGCTTCCCATTCCTGGATTCCGCGGCGGTCGGCAATTCCGGGGTAGACGAAATCCGACTGCATCCGCGCGAGCGTTTCCGGACGACCGAGAAAATGACCCTCACCGTGCGTGACCTCGTCGATTGCGGCGAGTGCGAGCGTCTCATCGCTGACTTCGATTGGCGCAAGCGATTTCATGATCGCGCCGAGCATGTCGTTGTCGATGACGTAGCTTTCTAGCGCGCAGCCCATCAGGCTGGCCTGCATGCCGCAGGCCTGGGTTACGAGGTTGGAACCGGCCTGCGCCGCGAGGGTAACGGTCAAGCTCTTCTCGTAGCCGCTTTGTGCGTCGGCGAGCTTGCTGTCGGTGGCGCCCGCGATGGTCGAACTGGGGAGGCCGTAGTAGTTCGCCATTTGTGCGGTGGCCGCCATCGCGACCGCGCCCTCGGCGCTGCCGCCGCTCATCGCGCCGGTGCGCAGGTCGGTCAGCATCGGTCGGGTACCGAAGATGACTTTCGCCGCGGGATCGATCGTCCACGCAAAGATCATGCCGGCGAGCGTCTCGGCGATGGTTTGCGCGATCGTGCCGGCCGGCGTCACCGGGCTCGACGCCCCCATCTGGCCGAAAGTATTGGCGTGCAGCGGTATGCCGTGGCGGACGGCCGCGGCGGCAACCTCGCAGGATTCGGGATCGAAGCGCAGCGGCGGCACCGGGATGTTGCAGTTGAACGACAGGAACGGCCGCGCGAGAAACGCTTCGCGCGACCCGGCGATCGCGTAACACATCTCCGCGATCTCGGCGACGCTCGCCGCTTCCGATGCGGCCGCGAACACGTGCTTGCGCGTGCCGGCGAGGCAGGCGTAGGCGGTGTTGACATCGAGCGAGCGTAGGTCGGGCATGTCGCG
This sequence comes from Gammaproteobacteria bacterium, assembly GCA_041569645.1. Lineage (GTDB taxonomy): Bacteria > Pseudomonadota > Gammaproteobacteria. Next base: position 17,187 of record JBFFXR010000004.1, on the reverse strand, counting down.
CGCGACCAGCGAACGGCTGAAGAAATGGATATGGTCGAGGCAATCGACCAGTCGCGCTGCGTCGTAGAGATCGCGCAGCGTCGATTCACGGTAGCGCCCGGTCTCGAGGTCGCGGATCAACGGCGCGGCGCCGCCCGAGCCGACGTGCACACGCGCGCCACCGAGTTGCAGGTCGTATACCGGGTCCTGGCCGCACAGCGTGAATTCGCGGACGAGGCCAGCGAGCGCCTGTTCGGTCAATTCGGGCGGGAATCGCAGCCGTCCGTCGGCGCCGAGGCGGCCTCCGGCGGCGGTAATCCGCTCGACGACGAGGTCCGGCGCCTCGGCCAGGCCGATTTCGGCCAGGATCGCGCGCACCGCGGCGTCGATCTTCGGCAAGTCTTCGGGATCCAGCGGATGATACCGCCCCCCGGCGAGGCCACCAAGACGCGGGTCAGCTCCACGCGCCGCCGGGCCGTTCGCCGTCCGGCGTCGGCGCTGACGTTTCCTGCGCGTGCCGCTCTCGCTCATGGCTGGCTCGCCCCTGACGTTCGAGGTATTTCTCGGGCATTCATGCCATATCGCGAAACGGCTCCTTTCCCGATTTCATGCACTCAATGCGTCGTCGTCCTGACCTCGCTCTCGCGCTTGCTTTCGGGCGCCACTGCCGCCGCGTCCCCGTCGCTTTCGCGATTGGCCTTTTCGAGCGCATCGTCGAGCGCGTCGACGTTGAGTACCGGCTCCGTCGATTCGGCCAGCCGCTGCGCCTCGTCCGCGGCATCCGCCATACTGACTTCGCCGTCGCCTCTTGTCTCAGCGGCTTTTTCGGTCTCCGCTGCCGCCCGGTCGTCATCCGGCTCGTCCCGCATCTCAGCGGTCTCCGCCGCGACCTCGAATCCGGCATCGGCTGCGGGGGTCTCGTCTTCGGCGGGCCCCGCGGAAGCGGTCGACACCAGGCCCGCATCGACCACTGCAACGCCCGCCGCCGCGACCGGCGCGACCGGATCGCCATCGACCGCGATCGCGACCTTGCCCGCTTGCTGCTCGAGCAGGTTGTCGAAGCGCTTGCCATCGCCGAGCGTTTGCGCGCCCGCCGCGAGGTGCTGGTAAACCTTGACGTAGTTCTGCGTCAGATCGTTGACCAGTTCCGCGGTCTTGTCGAAGTGCTCATTGACGCTGTCGCGATAGCTTCCCAGCTCGTCGCGAGCCGCATCCAGCTCGGATTTAACTTGTTCAGCCTGTTTGACCGTTGGCGCGAACAACCGGTACGCCAGCGCGCCGATCAGGGCGCCGGCGGTCAGCGCGATCAGTCCAATCAGCAAAATGGAACCCGTAATTTCCACGACGCCCCCGTCTTCCAATGGTCGATAAAAGTGGCTCGATTATACCGGTAAATGGCAAGCAGGGGAGTAAATCCCCGGTTCAGGCTGCCGGCAAATGCGCTCAGGTCTTGTCGAGCGCCTCGAGGAATTTTTCCTGCTGGTTCGGGTGCATCGTGATGTTTGTTTCCGCGTAGGGAAAGTTCTTTGCCGTGACCTCATCGTGGAAGGTTCTCAAAGCAGCCACGCGTTCTTCGTACAATTGATCGTGCAGGCGTTGCAGCTTGCCGAAGGCATAAGCGTGTTTCGGCGGCCTTTCTTCCTCGCTGTCCTCGCCGCAGATGTCGGCGACGAACGACATGATCACATCCCCGGCCTTGCCCGAGCCGAGCGAAAAGGTCACGATCGAGGTCTTGTCGTTGACCGCCGCGAGCACTTCCTCGGCGATGCATTCGGCCTCGACCGCGAACACGCCGACGTCCTCCATGCGCTTGAGCGTGCGATAGATTTGCATCGCCTCGTCGGCGGTCCGACCCCAGCCGCGCAGGCCGCCGCACCAGTGGCTGAAGGTCGGGATCAGGCCGATATGGCTTTGCACCGGGATGCCCTCCTTCGCAAGGGTTTCCATCACGTCGTAGGAGCGCAGCGTGTAATACATGTCGCCGCCCAGGCGCATCATCTCGAAGGCGTGATCGAGAATTTCGCCGGTCGTGCCGAACTGCGCCCAGGTGCTGCCGACGCCCATGAAGTGATGCGGCGCGACCTGCCGCGCTGCCTCGATCTGTTCGGCCCAGACGACCAGCAGGTCGATGCCGGCGTCGAGACAGGCGCGGATTTCGGTCGCGTCCTTCGGATTGCTCATGCTGAGCTTCCGACCCGAGCCCTTCAGCGCCTGCAGGTCGGCGACCGTATAGTTGCGCGCCGCCGGGCTGCGGCTGAAATCGTAAATCCTCTTCATCTGGCAATCCCCCTCGATTAGCAGCTCCGGCCGGTACCTTTCGAATATCGCCGCGTCGCGTCGATCCGCGCGTGCGGAGATCAATCCCGATCGTTCGCTTGCGCTTTCAATTGCGGAACTGCGCCATCAGGATCAGTATACCGGCGACGATCGGTAGTATCGTGTAACCGAACAGGTGGATCGAATGACCCATTTTCTCGCCGTTGCGCTCGATCATGATTTGCAGTTTCGCGATTTTCTCCGGCGCGGTTTTGCGCTGAATATAGCTGTAAACGCCGTACGCGATAGCGAGCACACCGAGAATCAAATTGAGGCTGTATTCCATAATTTTGCCATGGTAACCCACGCGGCTGTCGAACCGTATCTCGAAAACGGCAATAATGTCCGCTCGGATACGCCGTTTGGCGAGCGACATGCCCGTCGACTCGCGGTTGCGCGGGCCCGAGAACCCAGTCGAACCATGGAGGCCAGTTTGATTACCGCACTGCTACAAACCCGTTTGCCGAAACCGGTATCACTCAAAGAGGCGCGCGAAATGTTCCGCCGCACCGCGCCAAACTACCAGGGCAAGAACGGCCTGATTCGCAAGTACTACTTGCTGAGCGAGGACCGTCACAGCGTCGGCGGCGTCTACCTCTGGGAAAATCGCGAAAAGGCCGAACGGGTCTACACCGACGAGTGGCGCGAGTATGTCAAGGCCACTTTCGGCGACTACCCGACGCTGACCTACTTTGACACCCCCATTGTGGTCGACAACCTCAGCGGCGAAATCATCGAGTAGTGTCCCGCATCTCGCATATCTCGGGGTATCTCGGCGATCTCGGGGTCGGACCACGATAACTCTCTGACTCGAATACCTTTTTCTGCTTTTAGGGGCTGTTTTTCGAGCTTAAACCTGCAATTTCAGGGGCGAAATAGCCGGTTTAAGGGTCCACGCGGCATTCTATTCCGCACTAGGTCCGCTAAACGCGTGTTTCCGACCGAAAAATCGTCCGTTTAAGCCTGAAATTGCGCCAGATTTCAATGCAAAGTTCATTTATTTCAACGGGTTATCGTGGTCCGACCCCGATTAGCTCCCCGATTAGCTACCGATTAGACCGATTAGATGTTGGTGTTGATCCAGACGGTGATCGGCTTGGTGTACTCGTGCATCGCGTCGATACCGCCCTCGCGGCTTTTGCCGCTGTCACCGAATCCGCCGATCGGCGCCATCGGCGCCCCGAGGCGATAGGTGTTGATCCACTGGATGCCGGCGCGCACCGACTTGCTCAGGCGCATCGCGCGGCCGAGGTTGGTCGTGAAGAAGCCGGCAGCGAGACCGAACTGCGTGTCGTTGGCGAGCCTGATCGCCTCGGCTTCGTCGTCGAAAGGCAACGCAACCAGCACCGGGCCGAACAGCTCGGTGCGGGCGATCGCGAGCTCCTGGTTCGGGATCGTCAGTATCGTCGGCTCGAAGTAAAAACCCGGCTTCAGCTTCGGTGGCCGGTGCCCGCCGGTTCTGAGCTCGGCGCCGGCTTCGACCGCGGCGGCGACCGCCTGTTCACAGCGCTCGACCTGCGCGAGCGACGCCAACGGCCCCATCTGCGAATCCGGGCTGCGCGGGTCGCCGATCACCAGCGCCTCGGCGGCGGCGACCAGCCGGTCGACGAACTCGGTAAATATCGAGCGCTGAACCAGCGCGCGCGAACCGGCCACGCAACTTTGTCCCGACGAACCGGCGAACACGCCGGCGATGACGTTTTGCACCGCGTTGTCGAGATCGGCGTCGTCGAATACGATCACCGGCGACTTGCCGCCGAGTTCGAGCGTCGTTTCGGCGAGATTGTTCGCGGTGTTTGCGACGATTCGGCGCGCGGTCTCGGGCCCGCCGGTGAACGCAACCTTGGCCACCTGCGCATGACTCGTCAAAGCGCGGCCGCAGGGTTCGCCTTCGCCAGTGACTAGGTTGATTACGCCCGGAGGTATGTCGGCAACCTCGTGCATCAAGCGCACCAGCTCGATGACCGGCGTTGCGCACAGCTCCGACGGCTTGATGACGCAGGTATTACCGCCCGCCAACGCCGGGCCGAGCTTCATCGACAGCAGCCACAGCGGGTTGTTCCACGGGATCACCGCCGCGACGACGCCGACCGGCACGCGATGGGTTAATGCCTGGATACCGGGGAACGGCGTCGAGAAGGTTTCGCCCGCGATCTTATCGGCCAGCTCGCCGTAGAAGCGGAAGAAGCGCGAGCAAAACGGGATGAAACTGGTCGACTCGGTCAGGTTCTTGCCCGAATCCGAAACCTCGAGTTCGGCCAGCCGCGCGGCGCGACCGGGCAATGCATCGGCGAGTTTGACCAGAATCTGACCGCGCTCGGTGGCGGGTAAATCTCGCCATGGCCCGTCGAGCGCAGCATGCGCGGCGCCGACCGCGGCATCGACGTCGTCTTCCTGGCAGTTCGGAATTTCACACCAGGCCTGTTCGGTCGCCGGGTTGATCGAAGGCAACCACTTGTCGCTCGCCGGATCGCGCCATTCGCCATTGATCAGCACCTGGAACCGGGGCAGGTCGGAAGCGGCCATGTCAGATCTCCTCGCGGTTTACGCCAAGCCCTTGTCGCGTACGACCGCGACCGGACGCGACGCGCCTAGCATAGCCCAGTCGATCCGGCGCCGGCAAACCGCCGACGGATGCGTCTCGGCGGCGGCCGGGAATCTCAGGTCGCGGCCTGCTTGCGTCGCGCGCGCGCTCGCTGCTTGTGTCGCTCGAGCGAGGACTTGCTGCCGTCGTGCCAGCTGCCGAACAGCCGGTCGAACGGCGTCGGCGTGTTGCCGTAGTTGAAGTTGAAATATTGATGGTGCAACTGATGGAACCAGTCGCCGGTCGACAGCCGCAGGCGACCCGCCTTGATAAAATCGAAGCCCGAGTGCGACACCGCCGGCGACAGCCCCTGGAAAAACCCGGTCAGGATGATGACAATCGGGTGCACCGGCACGAACCACCAGAGCACGAACACCGAGAAATAAATCGAATGCTCGAGCGGGTGCATCGAGATGCCAGTCCACGGGCCGGTATTGACGTTGCGGTGATGCAGTTCGTGGGCGACGCGATAGACCGGGCCGTAGTGCAGCAACCGATGGATGAAATAGAAATGCGCGGTCGACCAGGCGATGACGACGTAGAACATCGCGAAGTGGTACAGCGGGTTGTCGTAATCGACCACTGGAAGCCGTCCGCTGGCGTAGATCCAGTAGGTAATCGCCTCGTAGGCGGTCCAGAGGGTCACGCCGGAGACCAGGCTCCAGAACATGTTGTCGCGCACCTGGTTTCCCCACAGGAACTTCTCGTCGCCGGTCGCGAGCCAACGGCGGTGGAACTTGAACTCGCCGTGCTGCCCGCGGCGCAGGTAGAGATACCAGTGCAGGCCGCCGGCGATCAGACTCAGCAACCCGGCGTTGCGCAGCCACAACAGCGCTATCCAGCCGGGTTCGAGCGTCGCCATCGTCGCGAGATCCGGCGTGAGGAACTCCCAGGTAACGAAGGCGAGGCCGAAGAAGAAGTAACCCCACGGAAACAGCAGGTCGAAGAGCAGGTAGCGCAGCGCCGCGAGCGGGCGCGGCGGCCACGCGTAAAGTACCGGCAGCCCGATGATCCCGGGTGGCTGGTAGTCGCCGGTGGCATTGTGCGGCGTCGTGTCCAGGGCGGCAGTCCTGCGGCGTCGAAATTCAGCCGATTCTAGCGCCCGGCGAGGCCGGGGGTAAAGCGAAATTCGTGCGGCTGTCGAACGCCTCGGGCCGACAGCGCTCGGGCGCGCGCGGCAGCGGGTGCATCGGCGCGTAAAGCTGCTTATAATCCGCCGTATCCATCGCGGCGGGGACCCGCATGAACTATCAGACGATCGAAGTCTCGCGCCAGGGTCCGGTCGGAATCCTGAGTCTCAACCGCCCGAACAAGCTCAACGCCATCAACGCCGAGATGATCGAAGAGCTCAATCGCGCGCTCGACAATTTCGAGGCCAACGACGTCGTTCGCGCGATTGTCGTGCACGGCAACGGCCGCGCGTTTTGCGCCGGCTTCGACCTGCAGGCCGGCATCGAGGCCAACCGCAAGACCGAGGCCGACTGGCGCAAGGCAATCAACGCCGATCTCAAGCTCATCATGCGCTTCTGGCAAAGCCCCCGGCCGACGATCGCGGTCGTGCATGGCCACGCGCTGGCCGGCGGTTTCGAGGTCGCGCTCGCCTGCGACATGACAATCTGCGAAGAAGGCAGCCTGTTCGGCGAACCCGAACTCAAGTTCGGCTCGAGCATCGTCGCGCTGCTGCTGCCCTGGTACGTCAATCCGAAACGCGCCAAGCAGATGCTGCTCGCCGGACGCGATCACGTGAGTGCCGACGAGGCCTTTCTCTACGGCATCGTCAACGAAGTCGTCGACGCCGGCAAGGGTGTCGAGCGCGGAATCGCGCTGGCGCGCGAGATTGCGCTAATGGATCCCGACTCGGTGCGCCTGACCAAGCGCGCGATCAACCAGAGCTACTCGATCATGGGGCTCGACGAGGCGTTGCGCAAGGGCGCCGACACGGCGGTCAAGATCGAAACCCTCGAAACCGAACTGCGCCAGCGATTCAATCAGATTCATCGCAGCGAGGGCCTCAAGGCCGCGCTCAAGTGGCGCGAGGCGCGGCTCGATCCGGAGGAATGACGCCGATGCCGCGCGGATGAGCGAACACCCGCTCGACCCGTTGCTCGCGCCACGCAGCATCGCGCTACTCGGCGCGTCGGCGCGTGCCGATACGCCCGGCGCGGTGCTCGCCGACATGATCTTCAACTCCGGCTACGACGGCGACGTTTTCCCGGTCAACCCGCGCTACCAGCAAATACTGGGGCGCGATTGTCATGCGGAGCTTGCGGCGCTGCCGCTGACGGTCGATCACGTCGTCATCGCGCTCGGCAACGAGCGCCTCGAGGAGGCACTCGACGCGACTATCGCGCACGGCGCGCGGGCCGCAACGATTTATGCCAGCGGCGTGCTCGCCGACGATGGCGAGCCGCGTCTCGGCAAACGCCTCGCCGATCGCGCGCGCGCCGCCGGCCTGCAAATCTGCGGACTCAACGGGATGGGTTTCTACAACCCGCCGGCCGGCCTCTATGCCGGCATCTTCCCGCGTCCGCGCGACGTCCAGGCCGGGCGGGTCAGCTACATCGCGCAGTCGGGTTCGGCGTTCACGGCGCTGTGCCACAATGGCCGCCGGCTCGGTTTCAACCTCTGCGTGTCGACCGGAAACGAGTTGACCGCGACAGTCGCCGATTATCTCGACTGGTGCCTTGCCCACGACGACACGCGCGTGATCGGCCTGTACCTCGAAACCGTGCGCGACCCCGACGGGTTCGTCGCCGCCCTCGCCCGCGCGCGCGACCTCGCGATCCCGGTGGTCGCGCTCAAGCTCGGCAAGTCGCCGCTCGGCGCCTCGATGGCGCTAACCCATACCGGCGCGATTGCCGGCAGCCACGCCGCCTTCGAGGCGCTGTTCCGCCGCTACGGCGTCATCGAGGTCGACGACCTCGACGAGCTGGCGGCGACCCTGATGCTGCTGCAGGGCGAACGCGAGCCCGCCGCCGGCGGGCTTGCCGCGGTCTTCGAATCGGGCGGCCTGCGCGGCCTGGTGAGCGACACCGCGCACGCGCTGGGTGTCGAATTCGCGCCGCTGGAGACCGCCACCCGCAGCGCGCTCAAAGCCCACCTCGAGCCCGGCCTCGAAGCCGACAACCCGCTCGACGCCTGGGGTACCCACGAACGTTTCGAGGAGCGTTTCACCGCATGCCTGCGGCTGCTGCTCGCCGATCCCAACGTCGGCGCCGGTATCTTCGTCAGCAACCTGCGCGACGGCTACTACCTGTCCGAGGCGATCTACCGCGCGGTCGAGGCCGCCGCCGCAACCAGCGACAAGCCGGTCGCGCTCGGCACCTGTTACGCCGATCTCGCCAACGACGAGCTCTGCCGGCGCGCCTACGCGGCCGGCATTCCGCTGCTGGACGGTGCGCGCGAAACGCTGCTCGCGTTCCGCCACCTGTTCGAGCTGCGCGATTTTCACCGGCACCGCGACCGCCCCGTCGAGATCGGTGAGCTCGACCGGGCGCGCGTCGCGGCCTGGCGCGAGCGCCTCGAGCGGCATTCGCAGACGACCCTCGGCGAAGCCGACGCGCTTGCGCTGCTGACCGACTTCGACCTGCCGGTCATCACCCACCGGGTCGTCGACAACGAGCCCGGACTGCTTGCCGCGGCCGACGAAATCGGTTATCCGCTGGTCCTCAAGACCGCCGTCCCGGGAATCGATCACAAGAGCGATCGCGGCGGCGTCTTCGTCGGCATCGGCGACGAAGCCGAGCTGCGCGCGCGCTACGCCGACCTCGTCGCGCGGCTGGGCGCGCAGGTCCTGGTCGCGCGGATGGCGCCACCCGGTGTCGAAATCGGCCTCGGTACGCTGACTGATCCGCAGTTCGGCCCGCTGGTCATGGTCGCCGCCGGCGGGATTCTGATCGAGTTGCTCGCCGATCGCGGCGTGGCGCTGTGCCCGGTCGACGCGATCGAGGCGGAGGCGCTGCTGGCATCGCTGGCGATCGACCCGCTGCTGCGCGGCGCGCGCGGCAAGCCCGCGGCCGATCGCGCAAGCCTGGTCGCGGCGGTCGTGCGCCTTTCTCAACTGGCCGTTGCGCTGCGCGATCAAATCGAGTCGATCGACGTCAATCCGGTCTTCGCCGGCGTCGACGGCGCGGTCGCGGTCGACGCGCTGGTCGCGCTCCGGCGCTAGCCGAAGATCGAACAGCCGTAGTCGACGATCAGCACCTGGCCGTCGACGCAACCTTCGAACGATTGGCTTTAGGCATGCCCGACCACCGCGTTCGAGACGAGGACGCCACTCAGGCGCGGCTGCCGCCGTCGAGCACCAGCGGGTAGCCGGTCACGAACGCGGCCGCGTCGCTCGCGGCGTAGAGTACCATTTGCGCGACCTCGGCGGCGCTGCAAACGCGATTCAGCGGTACCGCTTCGGCCGATTCGTGCAAGCCGGCCTCGGCATCGAGACCGCGGTCGCGAAATTCGCCGCGCAACATGGGCGTGTCGACGTCACCCGGACAGATCGGCACGACACGCACGCCATCGCGAGCATAGTCGAGCGCCATCGCGCGCGTCATCTGCAGCACCGCGCCCTTGCTCGCGCAGTAGGCCGTCAGGTGATAACTGCCCGACAGCGCCGCGTCGGAGGCGATGTTGACGATCGTACCGCGGCTCGCCTTCAGTCGTGGCAGCGCCGCGCGGCAGACGAAGAACACCGCGTCGACGTTGATCGCCATCGTTTGCCGCCACTGCTCGTCGCTGGTTTGCTCGACGGTCGCATGGTAGATCACGCCGGCGCTGTTGACGACGACATCGAGCCCGCCGAGCCTCGCGGCGGCGATCTCGACGAGCTGCTCGCAGGCGTCGCTGCGCGTCAGGTCGCCGGCGACGAAGTCGATCGAAGCGGCGAAATCACGTGCGACTTCCGCCGCGCGGCCGGCGTCGCGCCCGCCTACGACGACCCGCGCGCCGGCTGCGGCGAAGGCGCGCGCGGTCGCGGCGCCAATGCCCGAGGTACCGCCAGTAACCAGCACGCGCCGGCCGGTGAAGTCGAATTGCAGCGAACCGCCAGCGCCGGAGTCGGCCTGGTCTGCAGCAGTCATGTCTGCCCCCCGTTAGTCGAAATCGAGTCAATGTGCCCTGCCGCGGCGCCGCTGGCAAGCCTTGCGCGCCTGCGCGCCCGGTAAAAACCGATATCGCCGCGGCGCCCGGCTTTCTATAATCGCCGGGCTTGCCACCGCCGGAGCGCGCCCGCAATCATGTCCGAGCACCGCCTGTTTCCGTACTTCCTGATCGTCGGCGCCGGGCTGCTGTGGGGTTCGACCTTCTCGCTGACGCTGATCGCGACCTCCGAAGGCGTGCATCCGCTCGGCCTGCTGACCTGGCAGATCGCACTGACGACGCCGATCTTTCTGGCCGTCGCGATGCTCGGTCGCGTGCGCCCGTTCGCATGGCGCAACCTGCGGCATTACGCGTTCATGGCGGTCGTCGGCATCACGCTACCGACGCTGTTCTACTATTACGCGGCACCGTTCCTGTCGGCCGGCATCCTGTCGATCACGATCTCGAGCGTGCCGTTGTTCACCTACGCGATCATGCTCGGCCTGCGCTTCGAGCCGCTTCGGCTCAGGCGGGTCGCCGGGATCCTGCTGGGCATGATCGCTATCCTGCTGCTGGTGCTGCCCGACCAGGGGCTCGACAGCGACGACGCGAGCTGGTGGATCCTGCTGGTGGTCGGCAGCGCGCTGTTGTATTCGGTCGAGAACGTTTACATCGCGCGTGCAATCGATCCACGCGTCGACCTGCGCGAGCTGCTGTTCGGTTCCAACCTGATTGCGCTGCTGCTGCAGGTTCCGCTCGCGCTCTATCTCGGCGTCGCCGAGCCCCTCGCCTGGCTCGCCAGCAAATCGGGGCTCGCCATCGTCGGCATCACGCTGACCAGCGCGCTCGCCTACGGCCTGTTTTTCCATTCGATCCGAGTCGCCGGCCCGGTATTCGCGAGCCAGTGCGCCTACGTCATCACGATATCCGGTGTACTCTGGGGCATTATCCTGTTCGCCGAGACTCATACCCTGTGGGTCTGGAGCTCGGTCATCGTCATGCTGCTGGGGCTGGCAATGGTCAATCCCGACGAGAAACGGCAGAATAGCGAAATCGGCACGGCCGAGACGGTGAAATCGACGTCATGATCATCACCTTTTACGGCGTGCGCGGCTCGACCGCGGCGCCCGGACCGGACACGGTCAAGTACGGCGGCAACACGTCCTGCGTGCACGTCGAGCTCGACAACGGCCACGATCTCGTGTTCGACGCCGGCACCGGCATCCGCCTGCTCGGCAAGCACCTCGCGAAAAAGCAGTCCCCGGCGAATATTCTGATGTCGCACGGCCACTGGGATCACATCCAGGGCTACCCGTTTTTCGACCCGATCTACCAGCCCGATCGCGACATCAACATCTACATCAGTATCGCGTCGGGTCGCAAGCTGCTGTGCTCGCTGTTCGAGCAGATGGACGGCGTGACTTTCCCGGTGCACGCCGAGGACTTGCCGTCGAATAATATCTGCAAGTTCAAGGGCATCGAGAGCGAACTCTACGAGCGCGCCGGCGTCAAGGTCATCAAGCGAGAGCTCAATCACCCGGGCGGCGGCGTTGCCTATCGCATCGACGACGACGGCGTGTCGGTCGCCTACGTCACCGACAACGAACTCGATCCGCCCGGCGAGCCGACGACGACTTTCGATCAGTGGACCGAGTACCTGCACGGCGTCGACGTATTGATTCACGACGCGCAGTACACCGACGAAGACATGCCGCACAAACACGGCTGGGGACATTCGCTGATCGGCGACGTGCGCCGGCTCGCGACCGCCGCCGAAGTCGGCGCGCTGGTCATGTTCCATCACGACCCGGACCGCAGCGACGGCGAGCTCGACGAAATCCAGCGCGAGAACGAAATCTACCTGGATTCCCACCGTGCGCCGGGCCAAAGCGTCTGCGCCGCCGAGGGCATGCAATTGCATCTCGACAAGCCGACGCGTGGCGGCCGGACGCGAATTCGTGTCGAAGGCTGAAACCGCTACATGAGCGCCTCGCAACCCGATCTCGCCGCGCGCCGCCGGCAAGCGCTCGGCCCGACTTACCAGAACTTCTACACGCGCCCGCTGCACCTCGTGCGCGGCGAGGGCGTGCACTTGTGGGATGCCGACGGGCGCGAGTATCTCGATTGCTACAACAACGTCGTGTCGGTCGGTCACTGTCATCCGCGAGTCGTCGATGCACTGTGCCGCCAGGCGGCAACGCTCAACACGCATACCCGCTACCTGCACGCGAGCGTCGTCGAACTCGGCGAAAGGCTGATCGCGCGGCTACCGGGGAGTATCGATAACTGCGTGTTCACCTGTACCGGCAGCGAAGCCAACGATCTGGCGGTGCAAATCGCGCGCGAGGTTACCGGCAACCGCGGCGTCGTCGTCACCGAGGCGTCGTACCACGGCGTCACCGAGCTGACGCGCTGGCTGTCGACCGACAGCTACCCGGCCGAGCGGCGACCGGACTGGCTTGCGGTCATCGAGCCGCCGAACCGCTACCGCGGCCCGGCTGGCTACGACGACTCGCAAGCGGCAATGCACTATCTGGCACTCGCGCGCGACGCGCTCGACGCGCTCGACGCGCGGGGGCACCGGCCCGCGGCGCTGTTGATCGATCTGGTCTGGGATTCGAACGGGCCGCTGGTCGCGCCCGACGGTTACGTCGGCACGCTGGCCGCCGAGGTCCGGCGGCGCGGCGGCCTGGTAATCGCCGACGAGGTCCAGTCCGGCTACTGCCGTACCGGCTCGAACTGGTGGGGTTCGGCCAACTACGGCCTCGAACCGGACATCCTGACCTGCGGCAAGCCGATGGGCGCCGGGCATCCGCTCGCGCTGATGGCGACGCGACGCGACATCGCCGAGGCGTATGCCGAGCGATTTCATTATTTCAACACCTTCGGCGGCAACCCGGTATCGGCCGAGGTCGGCAAGGCGGTGATCGACGTCATCGACGATGAGGGCCTGCTCGATAACGCGCGAACCACCGGTGCCTATTTCGAAGCCTGCCTGCGAGAACTCGCGGCACGTCACGCGACGGTCGGCGACCTGCAGGGCTGCGGCCTGTTCTGGGGCCTCGACCTGGTGACCGATCGTGACCGGCAAACGCCGGTCACCCGCGAGCAGATTCGCCGGCTGGGCAGCCTGATCGTCGCCGAAGGCGTCGTCACGGGCTACTCGGGGCGCTACGGGCAGATTCTCAAGCTGCGCCCGCCGCTGGTCTTCGGCCGCGCCGATGCCGACCGCGCGGTCGCCGCGATCGACGCCGCGCTGGCGCGCTTCGAAGCCGAACTCGATGAATGACCGGCGCGCCAGCGGGCTCGAGGCAGCGGGACTCGAACGTATCGAGGCGCTGATGGAGCGCTACGTCGCCGAGCGACGCAGCGCCGGCATGCTGACGCTGGTCAGCCGCCACGGTCGCATCGAGCACCTGGCCTGTCGCGGCCAGGCCGATATCGCGAGCGCGCGGCCGATCCGCGCAGACACGATTTTTCGCGTCTACTCGATGACCAAGCCGATCACCAGCGTCGCGCTGATGACGCTGTTCGATCGCGGCGACTTCGAGCTCGACGACCCGGCGAAGCGCTTCCTGCCGGCGCTCGGCAAGCTGGCCGTCGACGGCGGCGAGCCGCTGTCCCGCGACGTGACGTTTCGCCATCTGCTGACCCACACGGCCGGCTTCAGCTACGGTTTCCATCCCGACGACATTCCGGTCGACAAGCATTACGCCGAGGTCTGGCAGGACGCGCCGCAAACGAAGACGATGGACGAATTGCTCGATATCCTGCTCGCGCTGCCGCTGATCGCGCAACCCGGCAGCCGCTGGCACTACAGCATCGGCACGGATATCTGCGGCCATCTGGTGGAGCTGATCAGCGACATGCCGTTCGCCGACTACCTGCGACGAACGATTCTCGATCCGCTAGGCATGACCGATACGGCATTCGCGGTCGCCGAGCGTGACGTCGATCGATTCGCGACGCTCTATGGCTACCGCGACGACGATCCGCTGGCGCAGCTCGAATTCGTCGAAACGTCGCCGTTCATTCCGTCGCGCTCGGGACTGCCGGTGCGACTCAATTCGGGCGGCGGCGGGCTGGTCTCGACGGCGCAGGACTACTGGCGCTTCGCGCAAATGATGTTGAATCAGGGCGAGTTTGACGGGACGCGAATTCTGGCGCCCGAGACGGTCGCGCTGATGACCCGCAACCACCTCGATCCGGCGCTGTTGCCAATCTCGTTCAACGGCGTCGCACCCGAGCCGAGCCCGGCCTACGGTTTCGGCCTGGGTTATTGCGTCAATTTGGATCCGCTGAAGGCGCCGGCGCGCGGTTCGCGCGGCGACTTCGGCTGGGGCGGGCTCGCCGATACCTATTGCTGGGTCGACCCGGAAAAAGATCTGGTCGCGATCCTGTTGCAGCAATTCATGCCGTCGCTGCATCATCCCGGGCGGCGCGAGTTCCGTGACGCGGTTTACGCCGCGCTCGCGTGACGATCAGGGCTAGGGTATTTCGCGCAGGTACATTTCGTCGAGCGCCTGCATGACGTCCTGGCGGCTGATCTGGCCGACCAGCTTGCCGTCGTGCATGACCGGGAAGCGGCGGTAATTCGAGCGGATAAAGCGCTCGGCGGCCTCGATGATGCACATGTCGTCGGGGATATGCTCGATTTCGGTGCTCATGAACTCGTCGACCCGACCGCCCCAGTCCTGGTGATAGGCGGTACTGTAGACGATCGACAGGCAATCCTTTTGCGACAGGATGCCGATCATCGCGCCGTTTTCGTCGAGCACCGGCGCACCCGAAACGCGCTGATCGAGCAGCAGGCGCATCGCGTCGAGGATGCAATCCTCCGGCCGGAAACTGATCAGGTCGGTAGCCATGTATTGTTTGACCGTCGGAATCATCGCCGGTCTCCCCGCGCATCGTCGCGCGCGCGGTCGTTACGTACCCGTCGCGGCGAAGGCGCCCGGTAAGTCAGCGCGAACAGGGCCAGCGCCAGGTAGGTTATCGCGAGTAGCATGCTGAGCATTGGCGGATCTCCGGTTTCGAATTGCAGGCGGTCGCGATCGGGCAATGCGGACAGCCATCGCCAGCTGCCGCGGCATCGCGATCACAGGCTGTATCGGCAGCTGGCGCCGCGAGTTGAGGCCGATTTCAATCGGTCGAGCGGTTCGTCGGGAACCGAGCGGGCGGCTCGGCGGCGACGAACCGCCAGGCCGCGACGAGCGCGAGCAGCGCGAACGGCAGGCAAGCGGCGAAGATCAACGGCGCCGCGTTCGCGGCCACCGCCGCGGTCGGCATGCGCTCGAGCCCGACGGCATTGCCGACGATGCCGATCCAGGCCGCGCCGACGGCGTAGCCGAAACGCTGGATCGTCGGCATCGCCGCGGTCGCGCGACTTTGCTCGGCGGCGCCGGCGAGCCGCGTAATCCGGCGCAGAACGAAGCTCCAGCAGGCACCGAAGCCGGCGCCCTCGATGAATGCGAAAACCGCGATCAGCCAGATCGGTCCGTGCGCAACGCTGTAAACGAAGCCGACGACGCTGACGAATGCGAGTGACATGCCGAACAGGATCATGCGCCGGTCGTGGCGTTCGCCGAGGCCGGCAATCGCGACCGCGGCAACGCTCCAGCCGATCGACGAGCAGGCGACGACGTAGCCCGCGGCCAGCGCCGAAGCGCCGTGCAGCAAGGTCATCAGCAGCGGGCCGTAGACACCGATCGCGATCGTTGCGGTGGTCGCGCACAGAATCATCGTGAAGCCGGCGGCGAGCCGGTCGCCGAAGCCGATCGGCCGGCGCGGCAACAGCCGGTCGCGGTCGCGGCGCCCGTCGAGTCGCAGGAACACGACCAGGCACAGGAAGCCTGCGCCGAGCGCCACCGGGGTCGCCAGCGGCCGGATCTCGATGCCGGCCCAGGCGATCGCGAGCACCCCGAGCGACAGCCAGCCGAGACGCCACAGCGGGAAGCGCCCGCCGGCCTCGGCGCGTCGCCGGTCGAATTCGGCGCGACGTTGCAGCAGCAGCCAGCCGCCGAGCATCGCCGCCTGCATGGCGAAAAACCAGAATCCGCCGCGCCAGTTCGCGTACTCGACGAACAGGCCGCCGACCAGCGGACCGAGAAAGGCCGACGTGCCCCAGACGAGAGACACCGCCGCCACCGCCCGCGGCACCAGGCGCGGCGGAAACAGCAGGCCGAGGGCGACGAAGGAAATCGCGATCAACGCGCCGCCACCGAGGCCCTGCAGCTGGCGTCCGACCAGCATGATCCACATTTCCGGCGCCAGCGCGCTGACCGCGCAGCCAAGACCGTAGACCGCGGCGCCGAGCACCAGCGGCAGGCGCACGCCGTAACGGTTGGCGAGCAGTCCGCTGGCGGCACCGGCGACGATCGAGCCGAGCTGGTAGAGTGCGATGGTCCAGGCGATCAGGTTGACGCCGCCGATGTCGGCGACGATCGCCGGGATCATCGTCGCGACCAGCAGGCTGTCGGCGGCGTGCAGCCAGACGGCGAAACAGGTCAGCGCCAGCGATGGCGCGAATTCGCGGTTGAGAATATCCCGCCAGGCGGCGGCGGCGGATTCGGCGCCCAGCTTCAGGTCCCGCGCGTGGCGAGCATTTCCTTCAGCGCGCGGATGTGCTCGGGCCCGGTGCCGCAGCAACCGCCGACAATTTGCACGCCGTAATCGTCGATCCAGCTGCGCACGACGGCGCTGTAGTCCGCCGGCGGGTAGACCTCGTCGTAGTGAAAATCGGGCAGAATCAGGTTGCCGGTTTCGGCATAGGCCAGCAGCGGACCTGACCAGTGTTGGCCGAGCACCTTCAGCGCCGGCGCGACGTTTTCGACCCGCGTGTGCATGATCCCGGCCGCCTGCGCATCGGCGACGTCAAGCTGCTCGAGCAGCTTGCCGAAATCCTGTGCGCTGGTCGTATCGTCGCGATTCTTCCAGCGCAGGCTGCGGACGTCGGCGCCGTTATCCGCCATCATCGTGCTGTAACCGATCCACACCGGCAGGCCGGTCTCGAGCGCCGCGGCGATCACGATGCTCGCGTTCTCGACGTCGCGCATCATTTCGCAGATGATCAGGTCGACGCCGGACTCGGCCAGCACCCCGGCCAGTTCGCGGTAGCTCGATTCGACGAGTTCGCCGGTCGCGACCTCGTAGTGGCTGGTCAGCGGCGGCATGCTCGACATCGAGCCGGCGACGTAGACGTCGTCGTCGGCAACCGCGTCGCGCGCCTGTTGCGC
>JBFFXR010000003.1:0-48263 GCA_041569645.1 Gammaproteobacteria bacterium | reverse complement strand
TGCGCGAATCGACCGAGGGCCTGTTCTACTCGGCCGCGGTGCACGGTCGCGGCGAGATTATCGACGATCGCGAGGCGCGCGACGTGCTGCGTATCACCCGCGCAACCACCGAAAAACTGCACCGCTTCGGATTCGAGCTCGCGCGCAAGCGCAAGACGCGCGGCGGTAAGGGCAAACTCACCTGCGTCGACAAGGCCAATGTGTTCGCGTCGATGGCGTTTTTCCGCAAGATCTACGCCGAGATTGCCGCCGGCTATCCCGATATCGAGCGCGATTACAACTACGTCGACGCGCAGGCGCTCGACCTGATCCGGCGGCCGTGGGACTTCGACGTGCTGGTCACCGAAAACATGTTTGGTGATATTCTGTCGGATCTCGCCGGCGGCCTCGTCGGCGGCATGGGCATGGCCGCCTGCGGCGAGATCGGCGATACCACCGGGTTGTTCCAGCCGGCGCACGGCAGCGCGCCCGATATCATGGGCCAGGACGCGGCCAACCCGCTGGCGGCTATCCTCAGCGCCGCGCTGATGCTCGACTACCTCGCCGACAAGGCGTCGCTGCCGGCGTTGGCCGACGCCGCGCGCGCGATCGAGGGCGCGGTCGAGCGCGGTTTCGCCGCCGCTGCGCTCAGGCCGATGGAGTTCGGCGGCGACATGGGCACGCGCGCGGTGACCCGCGCGGTGCTCGAAGGCCTGTGATTTCTGCGGAGAGGGATGCATGATCCCGCCGGGCTGCGCGACACGGCTTGCACTCGCGCCCGATTTGGGTAAGGTCGGCGGCGAGAATTTCGTCAGCCGGGCTTGCGAGGTATTACTATGAGCGATTCCGATCTCCGCGACTCGATAGTGCGCCTCGGCGCGTCGCTGTTTCGCCGCGGCCTGTCCTTCGGCGCGAGCGGCAACATCAGCGTGCGCAGCGACGACGGCTGGCTGATGACGCCGACCGGCGCGTCGCTCGGCAACCTCGACCCGGCGCGCCTCGCGCGGCTCGATGCCGACGGCCGCCACGTCGACGGCGACGCGCCGACCAAGGAAGCGTTTCTGCATACCGAGGTTTACCGCGCGCGGCCGAAGGCCGGCGCGATCGTGCACCTGCATTCCACGCATTCGGTTGCGGTCAGCTGTCTTGACGGTATCGATCCGACCGACGTGCTGCCGCCGCTGACCGCCTATTACGTCATGCGCGTTGGCGCGCTGCCGCTGATCCCTTACTATCCGCCCGGCGACGTCGACCTGGCCCGCGCGGTGCGCGAGATGGCGTCGAAGCACCACGCGGTGTTGCTCGCCAATCATGGCCCGGTGGTTGCCGGGCGCAGCCTCGAGGACGCGGTTTACGCCGCCGAGGAGCTCGAAGAGACCGCCAAGCTGTTTCTGCTGCTGCGGGATCGTCCGATCCGGCCGCTCGACGCCGCGGCCGTCGCCGCGCTCAAGCGCAAGTATCCACCCGCGGTATGACGGATTACGCCATGTACGTCGTCGTCGTCGAATTCGAGCTGTATCCGCAACACGCCGCCGCGTTCCGCGCGCGCGTCGCGCGTCAGGCCACCGACTCGCTGCGGCTCGAAGCCGGATGCCATGTCTTCGACGTCTGCGTCGAACCGACACGCGACGACCTGGTTCTGCTCTACGAGGTCTATACCGACCGTGCGGCCTTCGACGCGCACCTGCAAAGCGCGCATTTTGCCGCCTTCGACCGCGAAGTGTCCGGCTGGGTAGCCGACAAGCTGGTACGGACCTTCGAACGGGTCAATGGGCCCTGCATCGATTGAAGTTTTCTATGACCGATTTGGCGCAATCTTTTTCCGCTATACTCGATTCAACCCCTGGGGCGTTACATCGGATCGGAGTAAAAACATCGTGAAAACAATGATTTCGGGCTTCAGTCGTCTTATCCTGGGCCTTTCGCTCATGGTCTTCGCGGGTACCGGCGGTGCCGGTGATCTTGGCCGTCCAGCCGGCAAGGTCATCCTGACGATCAGCGGCGATATCGAGCATACCAACGCCGGCGATCGCGCCGAATTCGATCGCACGATGCTCGAGGCGCTCGGGATGACGGAACTGACCGTCGAAACCGCGTGGACCGACGGCCGGCCGACCTTCAGCGGCGTGCTCGGCAGCCGGATTCTCGACGCGGTCGGCGCGCGCGGCGACGAAATCGTCGCCCGCGCGATCAACGACTACCAGGTCACGATCCCGGTTTCCGACCTGCGTCGTTATCCGATCCTGTTCGCGTTGAAGCAGGACGGCCGCTACATGCGCGTGCGCGACAAAGGCCCGATCTGGGTGATCTACCCGCGCGAATCCCATCCCGAGCTCGACAACGAGGAGACCAAGCAGAAGTGGATCTGGCAGTTATCATCGATTCACATCCAGTAGCTCCCGATCACCGCGCGGCCGCTGCATTGCCGCCATACGCCGCGCCTGGCTGCTGATATGCCGTCGCGCATGGCTACCCGAAGCGCCGAACTGAAATCGAGCCCGCCGCGCGAGCCCGGCGGCGGCGCGGTCATGATCTGGACCTACGCGCTGTTGATCCTCGCCGTCGTGTTGTTCACCGCGGCGTCGGTCTACGGCATCTACAAATTGCGCGACGAGACCGAGGTCGCCGCGAGCAGCTCGCAGGCGACGGTCTGGCTGGTCGTATCCTTCGAGCGCGAATATCTGAAGCTCGACAACCAACTGCGACAATATCAGCTCGATGCCGACGCGATCGACGCGGATACGTTGCTGACCCAGTTCGACGTCTTCTGGAGCCGCATCGAGCTTCTGCAGCGGGGCGTCAACGCCGAACCGCTCGTGCAGATCGAATCGCATGGCGAAGTCGTACCGGCGACGCTGGCATTGCTGCGCGAATACGAGCAACACCTGTTCGACGCGGTGCCGGCCGGCCGGCCGCTGGACGCGGAATTCCTCGAGCGTTACCGCGCGCTCGCCGGCCCGATACATCGCTACGCGGTCGACGTGCACCTCAATCGCAGCTGGGTGGTCGATGTGCGCGAGGCACAAAGCGCCGATACCCGGGTCGCGATTCACCTGACGCTGGGCGGTACGCTGCTCGGTACACTGATAATCTTTCTGATTTTGCTGGTCCAACTGCGCAATCGTCACGGCAACCTGTTGCGCACGATATCGGCGCTCGAGCAAAGCAAGCGCGACAGCGAGGCGCTGCGCGACGAGGTCATCTACCGCGAATCGGTCGAGGCCGAGCGCGAAGATCTGCTCGCCGATCTCGAAAATCGCAATGAAGAGCTTGAGCGCTATGCCTACACGATTTCGCACGACCTCAAGAGCCCGCTTTACACGATCCAGGGTTACACCGGCTTTCTCGAGCGCGACGCGAAAAAGGGCCATACCGGCAACATGCTCGCCGATCTCGACAAGATCAAGGAGGCGGTCAACACGATGAGCGATTTGCTCGAGGATATCCTGAGCCTCAGCAAGGTCAGCCTGGCGTCGGAATCGATGCAGCGGGTGCCGCTCGGCGAGGTCGTCGCCGGCGCGATGTCGCTGGTGCAGCGCGAAATCAGCGACGGCGGCGTCATCGTCCAGTACGAACCCGATTTGCCGGCGGTCGAGGGCGAGCCGCAACGCCTGACCGAGGTCTTCCAGAACCTGATCGCCAACGCCGCCAAGTTCATGGGCGATCAGCGCAAGCCGCTGATCGAAATCGGCGCGCGCGCGAACGGCGACTGGGTCGAGTGCTACGTCAGGGACAACGGCATCGGCATCGACCCCGAGTACTGCGACCGGGTCTTCAACCTGTTCGAGCGACTCGATACCCGAACCCCGGGCACCGGAATCGGGCTGGCGATCGTCAAGCGCATCATCGACCGTCACGGCGGCCGGATCTGGGTCGAATCGGCCGGCGAGGGCCAGGGCAGCGACTTCCACTTCACGCTGCCGCGCGCCGCCTGAGCGCGATCCCGAACGAGCGTCAGATATCCGGCGCTGTCAGGCAAAATATCTCTGCTATGCTCAGTGATTCCGGCATCAACGGCGGAGGCACGACATGGAATCGCTCGCGCTAGAGCAACCTCTGACCCTCGATGAGCTGCTGGGCGGCAACCAGGAATTGCCGAGCCTGCCCGAGATCTATTTACGGGTATCGCAACAGCTCGAGGACGAAACGACGACCGTGCAGCAGATCGGCGGCACGGTGCAAACCGACCCGGCGATCACGACGCGCGTGTTGAAAATGGTCAACAGCGCGTATTACGGGCTGCCCAACCAGGTATCGTCGGTCGACCAGGCGATATCGCTGCTCGGCCGCGAACGTCTCAAGCATATCCTGATTGGCTCGGTGTTACGCGGCGTGTTCGGCGGCCAGGACAACCCGGCCTTTTCGATGCAGGCTTTCTGGCAACACAGCATCAAGACCGCAATCATCGCCCGCGAGCTGGCGCGGCACGTCGACGCGATCGCCGAACCGGAAGCGATGTTTACTGCCGGCCTGTTGCACGATATCGGCCGCCTGCTGCTGTCCAGCAGCGTGCCGGATCGCATGCTCGCGGTCGAGGAGTACATGATTCGCCAGCGCGTCGACATCCTGGGCGCCGAATTGCAACTGATCGGTCTGACCCACACCGCGGTCGGCGAAGCGCTGATGGGCCACTGGGGTTTGCCGGCGCTGCTCGTCGATTGCGCGCGTTGCCACCACGAGCCGGTGCACGACGGCCCGCATCGCCACGCGACTCATCTCGTCTATCTCGCCAACCAGCTCAGTCACTACGTGCCGCCGCTGGACGACGACGAGACCCGCGACATCCTCGCCGACATCGCCAACTGGGACATGCAGCCGTTCGATCTCGGACAGATTGCCTCGGCCTGCCAACATGCCGACAATCTCGTCTTCGAAGTCATGGAATCGCTGGGCATGGTGGCGATGGAAATCGGCGCCGACGAATAGCGCCTCAGCGACGCGCCTTGCCGGTCTCGGACAGCGCGATGCCGCCAAGCACCAGCGTCAGCGCGAGTGCGTGGTAGAGCTCGAAACGCTCGCCGAGCAGAAACACCGCCATCAGCGCGGCGAACACCGGCACGAGGTTGACGAACACGCCGGCACGACCGGGACCGATCAATGCGACCCCGTTGATGAAAAACAGTTGCGCGATCAGCGATGGCAGCAGCGTGACCAGCGCGACCAGTAGCCAGCCCTTCGGCGTCGGCGCCTGCCAGCCCTGCTGCCAGGTTTCGAAGCCGATCAGCGGCAGCGACACCAGCCACGCGGCAATCGCCATGACCGCAAACAGGCCGAGCGCGCTGACCTTGGGCCGGCGAGTCAGGCCGATTGAGTAGGCGGCGTAGAAAAAGCACGCGATCAGCATGAAGCCGTCGCCGCGGTTGACGGCGAGATTACCGAGTTCGGCGAGATCGCCCGCGGTTGCGACGAGGGCGACGCCGAGCAGCGTTACGCCGACGCCGGCCCACTGCACCGCGCCGATCCGGTGACCGAGCACGACGATGCTGCCGAGCAGGACGAAGATCGGAATCGAGCCCTGTAGAATGCCGATATTGATCGCGCTGGTGTGATGGCCGGCGTGGTAGAACAATGCGTTGAACGCGGTGAAGCCGAGCGCGCCCATCAGGAACAGAAACGGCAGTTGAGGGCGCAGCAGCGGCCAATCGCGCGCCAGGTGGCCGCGGGCAAAGATCAGCAGCAGGCTCAAAACGCCGAGCCAGCGAAACGCGACCAGCTGCATCGGCGTGATCTCGCCGACCGCCATGCGGCTGATGATCGCGTTGAGACCCCAGCACCAGGTCGTCACGATCAGCATGCCGTAGGCGCGCCATTGGCGGGTTTCGTTCACGGCCGCGGATCGACGCCGGGAATCAGTTCCCGGTGCAGCGTGTAGAGCCCGGCCAGAACAATCAGACCGATACCGAACAGGCTTTGCAGGTCGGGCACCTCGCCCCAGACCAGATAGGCGAGCAGGCCGCCGAACACGATGGTCAGGTACTTGCACGGCGCAACGATGCCGACCGCGACGTGGCGGTAGCTGAGCGTCATGCAGTACTGCCCGAGGCCGCCGAGCAGGCCGACCGCCGCCAGCAGCGCGAGATCGGTCGGCGGTGGCGCGACCCAGCCCTGCAGCAGAAATCCGATCGAGCTGACGACGACGCCGGTCAGCGTAAAGTAAAACGTGATGCAGACCGGGTCGTCGATGCGCCCCAGATAACGAATGACGATCGTCGTGCAGCCGATCAGAAAGGCTGCCGCCAGCATGTAAAGGCCGCCGCTGTCGAGCATGCCGGCGCCCGGGCGCACGACGATCAGCATGCCGACGAAGCCGACGATCACGGCCGACCAGCGGCGAATACCGACCCGCTCGCGCAGCAACAGGACCGACAGCGCGGTCATGAACAGCGGTGCGGAATGCAAAATCGCAATCCCATCGGCCAGCGGCATCAGCGAAAACGCGTAGAACGCGAAGCCCATCGCGGCGATCCCGAGCAGGCTGCGCAGCAGGTGCAGGCGCCTGTGCCGGGTCCTGAGGACGTTTGGGCCGCCGCGCAGGCGGATGATGACCAGCACCGGCACGAGCGCGACCGCGCAGCGAAAAAACATGATTTGCGCCGTCGGATAGCTCGCGCCCAGCCATTTGACGCTCGCGTCCATCAGCGTGAACAGCAAGATGCTGCCCAGCATCGCGCCGAAACCCAGCAGCGGGTTGTCGGCCTGCGTCGAGGCGAGCGGGTAGGGGTTGCTGGCGATCGCTGGCTCCTTCGGTTGGATGATCGAACGGGTCGGGTGTCGGCTGCAAGCGGCCGCGGGATCCGGGATGTCGTTGGCATTTTCGCCGACGCGGCCGCGCGCCGCGCACATGATCCCGGATTATAGAGTTTGCGCAATTCGGGTAAAGCGATTTGCGACTTATCGCGGTTTCACCAGCGCAAGCGATCATGCATAATCTGGTCCCGAGCGAATGATGGAGCCGGTAGTTTGAAATTCAGTGTCGAACAGTTTCGTGCCTGGGAAAACAAGTGCGTCACTCTGGTGGGCATGTCCGGGGTCGGCAAGTCCTTCCTGTCGGCCAAGTTGCGCGGCGACGACTGGTTTCACTACTCGGGCGACTATCGCATAGGTACGCGCTATCTCGGCGAGCACATTATCGACATGATCAAGCACCAGGCGATCAAGGTGCCGTTCCTGAAGGAATTGCTGCGCAAGGACTGGATCTACATCAAGAACAATATCCGCGTCAACGACCTGGGACCGGTGCTGAGTTTCGTCGGCAAGCTCGGCAATCCCGAACTCGGCGGTGTCGAACTCGGCGATTTCGTCGAACGGCAGGCGATTTACCGCCAGGCCGAGGTCGATGCGATGTTCGACATCCCGCACTTCATCGAGAAGGCTCGCGAAATTTACGGTTACCCTCATTTCGTCAACGACGTCGGCGGCAGTCTCTGCGAGCTCGATGAACCCGGGGTGATGGACATTCTCGTCGAAAATACGCTAATCCTTTACATCCAGGTGACCAACAAGCAGCAGGAAGACGTGCTGATCGAGCGCGCCGTCGACGATCCCAAGCCGCTGTACTATCGACCCGAGTTTCTGCACGAGCATCTGCAGCTCTATTTTCACGAAACCGGCCTCGAATATGTCGCCCAGATCGATCCCGACGAATTCGCCCGCTGGGTATTTCCGCGTCTGTTTCATTCACGATTGCCGCGCTACGACGCGATCGCGCAGTTCGGCTATACGGTCACTTCCGAAGAGGTCGACCAGGTTCGGTCGAGCGCGGAATTCCTGAATCTGCTCGAACTCGCGATCGCGCGCCAGCAGGAAGCCGCCTGATGCCGCTGGTCGCACACAACGAATTACCGGCCTTCGCCAAGCTCGAGCGCGACGGCCTGCGCGTGATGCCGCCGGGCATCGCGTTCGGACAGGACATTCGCGAACTGCACATCGGCCTGCTCAACATGATGCCGGACGCGGCGCTCGAGGCGACCGAGCGCCAGTTTTTGCGCCTGATCGGCGAGAGCAACCCGATCGCACAGTTTTTCGTCCACCCGTTCACGCTCGACGCGCTGCCGCGTTCGTCGACCGCGCGCGCCCACATCGATCGCTATTACGAGAGTTTCGAGCAGGTCAGGGCGCAGGGGCTGGACGCGCTGATCATGACCGGCATCAATGTCATCGGCGCCGACCTGTCGAAGGAAGTGTTCTGGGACTCGCTGATCGAAGTCGCCGAGTGGGCGCATGCCAACGTCACGTCGACGCTATGCTCGTGCCTGGCGACCCACGCGGTGCTCGATTTTCGTTACGGCCAGAAGCGTGAAAAACAGCCGCAGAAGAAATGGGGGGTGTTCCGCCACCAGGTCGTCGCACCCGAGCACCCGCTGGTGGCCGACATCAATTCCGAGTTCGACGTTCCCCACTCGCGCTGGAACAGCGTCTACCCGGAACAGTTTCGTGCCGCGGGTCTCAGGATTCTGGTCACCGGCGACGACGGCTGCGTGCACCTCGCCACCAGTCCTGACGGTTTTCGCACGGTGTTCTTTCAGGGGCACCCGGAGTACGACACCGTGTCGTTGCTCAAGGAGTACAAGCGCGACGTCAAGCTATTCATCGCGGGCAAGCTCAACTGTTATCCGCCGATGCCGCAAAACTATTTCAGCCTGTTCAACGCCGCGATATTGCGCGAGTATCGCGCCCGCGTCGAGGACGCGCTGGCGCGGCGCGTCGAGGTCCCCGAGTTTCCGGAAAGCCTGGTGCTGGGAGCGCTGAAAAACACCTGGCAGGATACCGCGCGGGTCGTGATCGGCAACTGGGTTGGCCTGATTTACCAGTTGACCAACATCGACCGCCGCAAACCCTTCATGGAAGGCGTCGACGCCGACAACCCGTTGCGGCTCGCCGACAGCGCCTGATTCGTTGGCGGCTGGTCCGCGGACCTGTTCGAGCTAGTACGAACCCCAGGAATCCTGCTTGCGCCAGCGGATCCGCGTGACCAGGATGCCGATCACGAATGCGATCAGGCTGACCGCGCCGCCGCGAATGAACCAGTCCATCCGGGTCGTATCGCGCAGTTCGCTGTTTTCCTCGACCAGCCGCGACTGTTCCTGCTGCAACTGGCCGACGACCGATTGCAACTGCTTGTTCTGTTCGAGGATTTCGAGCGTCTCGGCGGCGGCATTGCGCACGCTCGACAGTTCCTGCTCGGACGCGCGCAGCGTGTTCTTGAGCGCTTCGTTGTCCGCCCGGGCCTGCGCCAGTTCGGCCTCGAGGCCACGGATCTCGTCAGTCTGGGCGTCGACGCGGGCCTGTTGCGCGGCAAACTTTTGTTCGAGAACCTCGAGTGACTGTCGCGCCGCGGGGCGCTCCATCAGGAAGCGGCTCAGCACGTAACCCTGCTTACCGTCCTCGGCTTCGACCAGCGAGTACTGCGATGCGAGATCTTCGTCGAGTACGGTGACCGGCGCGCCGCTCTTGAGCATCTTGACGATGCTGTTGGAGGTGCTCGTGCCGCTGCGCATCGTGACCTCGAATTCGTCGGTAACGTACATGGTCGTCGCCAGCGCGGTCGACGGTGCCAGCAGCAACAGGATCAACAGCCTGCGGATTCGTTTCACGGGTTCGCTTCCTCGGGTCGGGCTTGCGGGGATTTGCGGGGTCTTTGCCATATGGACTGACTGTGGCGGCTATGGGCGTCAACCGCTCGCGCCGGTGTCGCCCGCGGCGGGCAGCACGTCGGCGCCCTCGGGCGCTTCGTAGGGAGTGATCAGAATCAGCAGCGCGAATTCCGGGCTGTCGAGGTAGTGCAGGTGCTTGCTGCGCATGCGGCGGTGCTCGCGCAGGCGATGATTGTTCAGAATGCGCGTGTCGGCGGCGCGGGCGGCGAGAAACTGGCTCTGGATCGGGTTGCTCGGCGGCTCGTCCTCGACCAGTCGGGGCCGGCGCAGCACGAGATCGGCGTAGGCGTGCAGGTAACGCGACAGCGCAACCGTGATTTTGCCTTCGAATTCGTGCAGCCCGCGGTGCGGCTGCTGATCTTGCTGCTCGCGCAATTGCTGCTGCAGCGTTTCGAGACTCTGCGCGTCGAATGAGAAACTTCCCGCATCGCCGTCGGTCCCATCGGCGCCCGACTGCCTGCCGAGCAAACCGGGACGGCTGTCGATCGACTGGTATTCCTGGCCGAATATCGTGCCTCCGCGAATCCAGACCGGCATAGCTTGCTTGAGTTCAAGCCCGGGCTGGCGCCAGGCCGCATGTGCCAGTAACTCGTAGCGGGGCGATTCGACCAGCCGCGCGACTTCGTCGGTCAGGCGAAACTCGCTGCTCGGCAGGATTTCGTAACCCAGTTTGGCGGCCGCCGCCGCGCTTTCCGCCGAGCCCAGATCGAGCATGCGCTCGTCGCGCGCCGGCGCGGTGACCGGCAATACGAATTCGCGGCTTTGCGGCACCTGGAGATTCTTGAAGACGACGATCTCGACATCGTAACGGGGCGGCGGCTCGGCGGCGTCGGCGTCGCTGTCCTGGGGAATTGCCGGCAACGGCAAGGCTGCGGCGATGAGCAACAAAATTCCGAGAAGTGGCTTGATCTTCATGCTTTACCCAGATAGTCGAGCAGGCTTTCGACCTGCCTGAAACGGGCCTCAAGTTCAACATTTTGGCACACGATACGCAAGGTCTGTTTGCCGTCAAAGCGATAAAGTTCACTGTCGCGTTGAATCAGCTCGATGATTCGCAACGGGTCGATATTGGGGCTGGAGTTGAACACGATCTTGCCGTGCTGCTCGCCGACGTCGATCTTGTCGATGCCGAGCGTGACGGTCTTGAGCTTGATAAGGGTAATCCGGAACAGGTGCTTCGCCGGCTCTGGCAGCAGGCCGTAGCGATCGATGAGCTCGATCTGGATTTGCCGCAGGGCCGCCTCGTCGGGCACCGACGCGATGCGCTTGTACTCGATCAGGCGCCGGTGGATGTCGGGCAGGTAGCTTTCCGGGATCAGCGCCGGCACGTGAAAATCGACCTCCGAGGCGCGCATTACCGGCCGGTCGAAATCGATCGGCAAATCCGATTTCAGCGATTGCACCGCGCGTTCCAGCAACTCGGCGTAGAGCGTAAAGCCGATCTCGGCGATCTGGCCGCTTTGCTCTTCGCCCAGAATCTCGCCGGCGCCGCGGATTTCGAGATCGTGGGTCGCGAGCGTGAAACCGACGCCGAGATCTTCGAGCGATTCGATCGCCAGCAGGCGCTTCTTCGCATCGGGCGTAATCGAGCGCTCGGGCGGCACGATCAGGTAGGCATAGGCGCGATGGTGCGAACGGCCCACGCGGCCGCGAATCTGGTGCAGTTGCGCGAGGCCGAGCTTGTCGGCGCGGTTGATGAAGATCGTGTTCGCGGTCGGCACGTCGATACCGCTCTCGATGATCGTCGTGCAGACCAGCAGATTACAACGGTGATGATAGAAGTCGAGCATCGCGCGTTCGAGATCCTTCTCCTTCATGCGTCCGTGGACGATACCGATACGCGCCTGCGGCACGAGCTGTTGCACTTCCTGGGCGGTTTTTTCGATCGTGCGTATCTCGTTGTGCAGGAAATAAATCTGGCCGCCGCGCTTGAGTTCACGCTGACAACCTTCGACGATCGCGTCGCGGTTCCAGCGCGATACGAATGTTTTGATCGCGTGCCGTTCCATCGGCGGTGTGGCGATGATCGACAGATCGCGCATGCCCGCCAACGACATGTTGAGCGTGCGCGGAATCGGCGTGGCGGTCATCGTCAGCAGGTCGACGTTGGCGCGCAGCGCCTTGAGTTTTTCCTTGTGGCGCACGCCGAAGCGGTGTTCCTCGTCGATGATGACGAGCCCGAGCTGTCGATACGCTATCTCGTCGGACAGCAGCTTGTGCGTGCCGATCACGATGTCGATTTTGCCCGCGCGTATTTCGTCGAGCGCCTGATCGAGCGCGCGGCGCGCGGTAAATCGCGACAGCAGGCAAATGCGGATCGGCCAGTCGGCGAACCGGTCGAGGAAATTCTGGTAGTGCTGTTGCGCGAGCAGGGTCGTCGGCACCAGCACCGCGACCTGCGAGCCGGCGCTGGCGGCAACGAAGGCGGCGCGCATGCATACCTCGGTCTTGCCGAAGCCGACATCGCCGCAAACGATGCGATCCATCGGCTGCGGTGCGCGCATGTCGGCGATGACCGCCTCGATCGTGGTCTGCTGGTCGGGCGTTTCCTCGAACGGGAACTCGTTGGCGAACTGGTAATACTCGTCGAGCGCGATCTCGTGGGCAAACCCCTGTTGCGCGGCGCGACGCGCCTGGATGTCGAGCAGCTCGACCGCGACGTCGTAGATTTTCTCCTGCGCCTTTTTACGCGAGCGCGCCCAACCGTCGCCGCCGAGGCGGTGCAACGGCGCGTTCTCCTCGCTGGCGCCGGCGTAGCGGCTGATCAGGTGCAGTGACGATACCGGCACGTAGAGCTTGTCTTCGCCGGCGTACTCGATTGCCAGAAACTCGGTCTCGATGCCGCCGACGGTCAGCGTCGTGAGGCCGCGATACCTGCCGACGCCATGATCCTCGTGAACCACCGGCGCACCGGGATGCAGGTCGGCGAGGCTTTGTATCGTGGCTTCGGCGTCGCGCGTGCGGCGGTACTTGCGCCGCCGCCGCCGCTGCACTGCGCGCTCGCCGAACAGCTGGTTTTCGGCGACGATCGCGAACCCGTGAGCGGCCAGCGTCATGCCGTGCTCCAGTGGTGACGCGGTGACGAAATAGCGGCCGTCGTCGCGGGCGAGAAATTCCGCCCAGCCGTCGACCGTGCTCGGGTAGAGCCCGTACTGGCGCAGCAGGTCGGTGAGGAATTCGCGCCGGCCGGGCGAGTCGGCACTGAAAAGTATCTTTTCGAACTCGGGTTTTTCGATGAATTCGCGCAGCGCGGCGTCGGGGATGTCGGCGTGTGGCTGCAGCGTCAGCTGCGGTATCGGCTGCGTCTCGCAATCGACGGCGCCGTCCACGTCCTGCTTGAATTCGGAGAAGTAAAGGCAGGCAAAATTCTTGCAGCGCGCTTCGAGCACGGCGGTCTCGAGGAACAACTCGGCCGGCGGCAGCAGCGGCCATTCCGGATTGTGCCGCCGCGACTGGTAGCGGTTTTCGATTTGCTCGGCGTAGGCGGCGGCCTGCGCCGGCGCCGCTTCGTCGATCAGCAACAGGCTGTTCGCCGGCAGGTAATCGAACAGGCTGACCAGCCGGTCGAAGAACAGCGGCAGGTAATACTCGACGCCGGGCGACGAGCGGCCCTCGGAAATGTCGACATAGACCGGACAGGTATTCGGATCGATCGCGAAGCTTTCGCGAAATCGCAGGCGGAATCGCTTGATGCCGTCGTCGTCCAGCGGGTATTCCTGCGCCGGCAGCATGTCGATGCGCTCGAGCTTTTCGATCGACAGCTGGGTTTCGGGATCGAAGCTGCGAATCGTCTCGACCTCGTCGTCGAAAAAGTCGATGCGAAAGGGCAGTCGGCTGCCCATCGGGTAGAGGTCCAGGATCGAACCGCGGGCGCTGTATTCGCCGTGTTCCTCGACCTGCGCGACCGCGCGATAGCCGAGTTGCGCGAGCCGCTCGCGCAGCGCGCCCGGGTCGATCCGTTCACCGGCCGCCAGGCGAAAACTGCGCGGCGCGATGAATTCGGGCGGCGTGACCTTTTGCAACAGCGTGCCGATCGACAGGATCAGCATGCCTTTGCCGGCTGCGCCGATTGTCGCCAGGCAGCGTATTCGCTCGGAGACGATGTCCTGGTGCGGCGAGAACTGGTCGTAAGGCAGGGTCTCGAGATCGGGAAAGCGGTAAACCGCCGGCACCTCGGGGCTGAAGAAGCGGACTTCGCGCTCGAGCTGCTCGGCGTCGGCCATGTCCTTGCAGACGATGACGGCGAGTCCGTCGTGACGCGCGACCTGCTCGGCCAGCAACAGGCTGCGACTCGAGCCGTAGAGCTGGCCGAGCCTCAGGGGTTGGGCGATCGAGGGCGCCGGCGCGGCGAAAAAGCGCGTGGTACGGCTGCCGGCTACGGTTTACTCCTGCACGGGTTTGGCGGTCGACAGGCCGAGAATTTCCCAGTCCTGCATGCCGCCGCGGTACCACTTGATCTTGTGCGCGGGGTAGCCGAAAGTCAGCAGATTCTTGATGTTATTCGGCGATTGTCCGCACCACATGCCGTTGCAGAACATGACCAGCGTGCGGGCATCGCGATAGTCCCACAGGCCCTCGAGGTTGCGCGCGTTGAACTGCCCTTCGAGAATCTCGCCGATCGAAATCGGGTCGGCCCCGCGGGCCGGATTCAGGCTCGTCCAGGGGATGTTGATTGCGCCGGGGATCGTGCCCTTGGCAACCCAGTCCGGGGTGCGCGAGTCGATGACCAGAATCGATTCGTCGCCCTCGCTCATGCGCTTGAGATAATCGAGCACTTCGAGCTCGGCGATGGTTTCGACTCCGGGCGCGAGCACCGACGGCTGAATGCAAAACGGCGGGCATTTGCGCGAAGTCTTGGCGAAAGCCGGGTTGACCGTGTTCTTCTGGTTCTGGTTTCGCATGATGACGAATTCCTTGTCGCCATGCATGACCGGCACGCTCTCGATGTCGGGCGTGATGTTGACTTCTGCGGCTTGCAGGCTTGCTCCGGCCAGCGCCAGCAACGCGGCCAGGGGAACGACGAGAATGGTTTTTGTTTTCATCGTGGGAACTCCGATGTCTTCCTTTGGTTTAGTTATGTATTGCGCGTATTGCTTGGACCGCGCGTCGGCGCCGCGGTTCTAGCGCGGCAGGATCAAGGTGTTCAGGTCGACCGTGTGAAGCACGAGATTGTGCTCGAAATAGACTCGAAAAGTGCCGTAATTCCACTCGGATATCGGCGGCTCGCCGACGGGGCCGCGACGCTCGTCGGGCTCGCCGAACTGCTCGAGCACCCTGTCCATGCTGATGCCGCGCCTCGGCACGATCTGCTTTTGCGATGCCGACGCGTGACCCGGAATGGTCAGCACGTCGCCCGCAAGCGCGGGTTGGAGCGCGAAGCAGGAGCCGATCAGCAGCAAGAAAAAACCCGTACGCATTGGCTCTGTCTCCTCAAAGACGTTGGCTGTAACTATAGCATGCCCCGGGGGTGACACAAGTACGCGTCGCGGTGGTGGGCGGGGGGTATTCATGGTTTAATCCGCCGCATGAATTTACCCCTCGAAGTCTACGTGGGATTGCGCTATACCCGGGCCAAGCGGCGCAATCATTTCATCTCGTTCATTTCGCTGATTTCGATGATCGGCATCGCGCTGGGCGTGACCGCGTTGATCGTCGTGCTGTCGGTCATGAACGGCTTCGAAAACGAACTGCGCGGACGGATCCTCGGCATGGTGTCGCACGTCACGGTTTCAAGTTTCGGCGGCCCGCTGGTCGAATGGCGCGAGCTGCGCGCGGAGACCCTCGAGCATCCGTCGGTGACCGGCGCGGCACCCTATACCGAGGCCGAGGCAATGTTATCGAATCGCTCGTCGGTCAGCGGCGCGCTGATTCGCGGCATCGATCCCGAGCTCGAGAATGACGTCTCCGAAATCCACCGGCACATGCGATTCGGCGCCCTGACGGATCTCGTGCCGGGCGAGTACGGCATCGTCCTCGGCAGCGGTCTGGCCAACGCGCTGGACGTCGTGCCGGGTGATCGCATCACGATGATCACGCCGCAGGCGACCGCTTCGCCGCTCGGATTTTTGCCACGGTTGCGCCGCTTCCGGGTCGTCGGCGTGTTCGAGATCGGCGTTTACGAATACGATCGTTCGAGCGCCATCATCCACCACCAGGACGCGAGCAAGCTGTTCCGCCTCGACGGCGGCGTCAGCGGGCTGCGCCTGAAGCTCGACGATCTCGACCTCGCGCCGCTGGTGCGCCACGAGCTGAAACAGAGTATCGGCCTCGAGTACTGGGTGTCGGACTGGACGCTGCGGCACAGCAACTACTTCAAAGCGGTGCGCACCGAGAAAACCGTGATGTTCATCATTTTGTCGCTCATCGTCGCGGTGGCGGCGTTCAATATCGTCTCGACGCTGGTCATGGTGGTCACCGACAAGCAATCCGACATCGCGATCCTGCGCACGCTGGGCATGTCGCCGCTGTCGATCATGTGGGTATTCATGGTGCAGGGCACGCTGATCGGGCTGATCGGCACGCTCGCCGGCCTCGGCGGCGGCATCGTCGTTGCGTCGCACGTCGACGTCGTGGTGCCGGCGCTGGAGCAATTCTTTCAGACCCAGTTCTTGCCGCGCGGGGTCTACCCGATTACCGATCTGCCGTCGGAAATGAAGCAATCCGACGTCGTGCGCATCGCGATTCTGTCGTTTACGCTGTCGCTTATCGCGACGCTCTATCCGGCGCTGCGCGCGTCGCAGACGCGTCCCGCCGAAGCGCTGCGCTACGAGTAGCGAGGTTGCGACAGTGAACGCGAGCGTCATCGAGGCCAGCGACGTACACAAGAGTTTTCGCCAGGGCAAGCTCGACGTCGAGGTGTTGCAAGGCGTCGACTTCCGCGTCGGCGCCGGCGAGAGCCACGCGATACTCGGGGCATCGGGCGCCGGTAAATCGACGCTGATGCATCTGCTCGGCGGGCTCGATCACGTGACCCGTGGCGAAATCCAGGTGGCCGGCCAGGCGCTGGCGCGATTGTCGGAAACCGAACTCGGGCGATTGCGCAACCGCCATCTCGGCTTTATCTACCAGTTCCACCACCTGCTGCCGGAGTTCAGCGCGCAGGAGAATATCGCCTTGCCGCTGCGTGTGCGCCGCACGCCGGCGCATGAGGCTAGCGATGCGGCGCGCGACTGGTTGAACCGGGTCGGCCTCGACGAACGCGCCGCGCACAAGCCCGGCGAACTGTCCGGCGGCGAACGCCAGCGCGTCGCGCTTGCGCGGGCGCTGGTTACGCGTCCGGATTGCCTGCTCGCCGACGAGCCGACCGGCAATCTCGACAGGCAAACCGCCAATCAGATGCTCGAACTCATGCTCACGCTCAACCGCGAACTCGATACCGCGCTCGTCGTCGTGACGCACGACCTCGACATCGCCGCTCGGATGCAACATCGCTGGCGCATGCAGGACGGGTTGCTGACGCCGGAGCGTTGAATCACAGCCACGCCTGTTCGCGGACGGGGTATCGGGCAAGTTCGGGATTGCCTTCGCTGACCGTCCCCGGGCTTGCACGATCATGGCTTCAATCAGCGGGTTCAGGGGAGTTGTTGCTTCAGGTGACCAACGTAGATCAGGATGACGGGTATTTGCAGCAACAGGTAGATCGCGTCGGCAACGAGCCTGATCGAGCCTTCGATCGCGAACCGACGGTCGAGCCAGCGCGCAACGTGGATGCTGGCCTCGCGGGTCACGAAGTAGGCGATGAGCATGTAAACGAGGATTTTCAGCGCGGTCGCGAATGACGGCAGCAGCGAGATTTCGATTCCGCTCGCGGCATGCTGCCAGTGGAACACGACCGCGACGGTGAACAGGCTTTGCACCGGCAGCGCGATGACCGGGTGGCTCAGGACCGGGATGAAGGACAGCGCCAGGCCGCCGAAGAACAGCAGGTTGACGAGGTGATTGAACTGGTCCTGGCTTAGCAGCACGCGCCAGAAATCGAGGCTCGATCCCTCGCCGGCGATCGCCGGGTAAATCTGGCTGACGATCAACAGCAGCACCAGGATACGCACGATCGGGCACAGGATGTGCGCGAAAATCCACGCGCTGGTCTCGACCTCGTGTGCCAGCCAAGACAGCCACAGGCACAGACCGGTGCCGGCACCGACGCCGGCCAGCGTGACGAGGATGATCCAGAACAGGCTCATTGCTACTCGGGCGGAAGCCGACGGCGTCGATTGTGCAGGCGCTGGGCGCGGTCGCGAATGTGGCTGATGATGTGCAGGCGCCAGAGAATCCGGGTCAGGACGAAAGCTGCCAGCGCCGATGCCGCACCGACCACGAAACAACCGAGCAAAAAGGGTTGCCAGATCTCTAACAGTTCGCTCAGCAGCCAATCGAAGCTCAGTTCGAAGCTGAAGCGATTGGGTTCGAGATCGAGCAGTTCGACGCCGACGAGGTAGCAGAAAAAGAACAACGGCGGCATCGTCAGCGGGTTGCTGAGCCAGACCATCGGCACCGCGATCAGGATGTTGACGCGAAACAGGATTGCCCCGAGAGTCGCGATGACCATCTGGAACGGTACCGGGATGAAAGCGCAAAATACGCCCAGCGCCAGCGCCCCGGAGCACGAGCGGCGGTTGATATGCCACAGTGACGGATCCTGCAATCGCGGGCCGAGCATTTTGATCCAGCGATTATGGATGATGACGTCAGGGTGCGGCAAAAAACGCTTGACGAACTTTTTTGCCATGCCGTTTGTATTATCGGCGCAACTCCCATATTCTCCAAGTGTCGCTTCGTTCGACAGGGATAAGCAGGCAAGGATCGCATGCCCCGGTTTGCACTCGTCATCGTCGCCGCCGCGCTGCTCGCATTCTACGGCAATCGTCTGCCGGATCCGGCGTGGTGCGCGCTCGCCCCGCTGGTGCTATGTGGCGCGATCGGCGATCACCGCCGGCGCCTTTTGTGGTTGGGTGCCGCCGCCTATTTGTGGAGCGCGGCGCTGCTGCAGGCGCACCTCGGCTATCGGCTCGCGCCGGAAAACGACCAGCGTATCGCCATCGTAACCGGCATCGTCGGCGACCTGCCGAGGCGCGGCGCCGGTCGGATCGGCATCGTGCTCGAACCGCTCTCAATCGACGGAATTGACGGCCGGCTGCCGCGCCGGATTCGGCTGGCCTGGTACCAGGACTCGATCGTGCCGGCAGCCGGCGAGACCTGGCAGTTCGAGGCCAGGTTGCGGCGCCCGGACGGCCGGGCGAATTTCGTCGGCTTCGACTTCGACCGCTGGCAGTTCGCCCATGGCATCGACGCCAGCGGCTATATCCGCCGCTCGGCACACAACCGCCGGATCGCGGCCGCGGCGACCTTCGACGTCGATACCTGGCGCGGGCGCCTGGCCGCGGCGATCGATCGGTATTGTCCGCGATGCGCGCAGCGTGGTCTGATCAAGGCGCTGGTGCTGGGCGATCGCGCCGATATCGATGCCGCGCAGCGCGAGATTCTGCAGCGCAGCGGTACCGCGCACCTGCTCGCCATCTCGGGTCTGCACGTCGGTCTGGTCGCGCTGTTCGGTTACGCGCTGGGCCGCGCGGCCTGGCGCACGGGTCTCCACCGATTTGGCTGGCGCCGACGCACTTGCGCGGCGTTCTCCGCCGGTGCGCTGGCCTGTGTTTACGCGGCACTCGCCGGTTTCAGCCTGCCGACGCTGCGCGCGCTGCTCATGCTCGCCGTCGTGCTGCTGGCGCTGGCGCGTGGTAGCCGCGTCGAGCTGTTGCAATCGGTTGCGCTCGCGGTTTGCCTGATCGTCCTCGCCGATCCGCGAGCGGTGGGCACGTCCTCGTTCTGGTTGAGCGTCGGCGCGGTGCTGGTCATCGCCTTCGCCGGATTCCGTTACCTGCGCGAAAAGCGGGTCGTTCATCAGCTTGTCGCGTTGCAAGTTCTGTTTACGATCCTGTTCGCGCCGGTCGGGCTGCTGATATTCGATCGCCTCAACCCGGCAAGCCTGGCCGCCAACCTGGTCGCGATTCCGGCGGTTAGCTGCCTGATCCTGCCGGTCGCGCTGATCGCCGGGCTGGCCGCATTCGGCGGCATGCCGGGCGCCGGGGTATTGCTCGAACTCTGTGATCGAATGCTGGCCGCGCTGCTGGGTTATCTCGGTTGGCTGGAATCCGGATGGCTGGCCTCGTTGCCGCTGGCCGGGATTCCGCCAGCCTTGCTGTTGGCCGCGTTGCCGGCGCTCGGCTTGCTGTTGCTGCCGCGCGGACTGGGCGCGTGGGCGGCCACGCTGGCGCTGCTGGGCGTGCTGGCCTGCTGGCGTCCCGAACGTCCCCCGCACGGTGAATTCGTCGTCGACGTGCTGGATGTCGGCATGGGCACGTCGGTACTCGTGCGCACGCGTCACCACAGCCTGATCTACGATCTCGGGCCCGGCAAACCCGACGCCTACAGCGCCGCCGACTGGGCCTTGCTGCCGCTGCTCGAAAGCCGCCGGATCGCGCTCGCCGACCTCCTCGTCGTAAGCCATGTCGATGCCGACCACAGCGGCGGCCTGTGGGGCTTCGACTGGCGGCAGCGGGCGCGATCCCTGGTCTCGGGGACGCCACGCGAACTCGCCGCGCGCTTCGGCCTGGAATCGCCGCCACGCGCCTGCCACGGGTACTCCGGGTGGCGCTGGGACGGCGTCGGATTTCGCTTTCTCGATGCCACCGCTGGCGATCGGCGTGGTACCAACGCCCGGTCCTGCGTGCTGCAAATCAACGCCCGCCAGCGCGTGTTGTTGCCGGGCGATATCGAGGCCGACGGCGAGGCGCGGCTCGTGCGGCGATATCGCGACGGGCTCGCGAGCGACTTGCTGGTTACCCCGCACCACGGCAGCGAGACGTCGTCGAGCCCGGCATTCGTTGCCGCCACGCGGCCGGTTTACGTCGTCCACACGGTGGCGCGGGGTAACCGCTGGAAGTTTCCGCGCGAAGCCGTCGTCAAGCGCTACGCCGCGGCGGGCAGCACGCAGTTTCGCAGCGATCGAGACGGTGCGGTGCGCTTCCACAGCGGCGCCGAAGGGTCCGAAATCGACGCCGCGCGACGGCCGCCGAGACGACTCTGGCGGCGATGGTAAAAAGCCGGGCGTCACAGTATGATGTGCGGCATTTAGCGTGAGGGCGGGCGAGTGTACGAACTGGTTCAGGCGGGCGGCTGGCTGATGATTCCGATCCTGTTGTGCTCGGTGATCGCCGCGGGAATCGTCGTCGAACGCATGTGGACTTTGCGGCGCAAAAAGGTCATCCCGACCAAACTGCTGACCGGTATCTGGAACCTGCTCAACAAGGATGCGCTGACCGACCGGCACATCGCCGAAATCGAAACCGGCTCGCCGCTGGGACGGGTGCTCGCGGCGGGCCTGATCAACCGCCATTTGTCGCGCGAGCAGATTCGCGAGAGCATCGAGGAAACCGGGCGTCACGTGGTGCATGAGATGGAGCGGTTCCTCAACGCGCTCGGCACGATTTCGACGATCACCCCGTTGCTCGGGCTGCTCGGCACCGTGATCGGCATGATCCGCGTGTTCACCGCGATTACCGTCGTCGGCGTCGGCGATCCGGGCCAGCTCGCCGGCGGCATTTCCGAGGCCTTGATCACGACCGCGGCGGGTCTCACGGTCGCGATCCCAAGCCTGATTTTCTACCGTTATCTCAAGCGCAAGATCGACGAACGCGTCGTTTCAATGGAGCAGGAAGCGATGAAGCTGGTCGAGTTTCTGCACGGCGATCGCAAGCAACTGGCCTGAGCCGATGAAGTTTCACCGCGCGGG
Source organism: Gammaproteobacteria bacterium (assembly GCA_041569645.1). Lineage (GTDB taxonomy): Bacteria > Pseudomonadota > Gammaproteobacteria. Next base: position 26,843 of record JBFFXR010000003.1, on the reverse strand, counting down.
CAGCGACGAGGATCCCCATATCAATCTGACGCCGTTGATCGACGTCGTATTCCTGCTGCTGATCTTCTTCATGGTGTCGACGACTTTCGACACGACGTCGCAACTCAAGATCCGCCTGCCCGAGGCCAGCGAGCGCGAAGAACAAAGCCCGCCGCGCCAGATCAGCCTGCTCATCGATGCCGATGGCCGCTTCTTCGTCAACTCGCGCGAACTCGTCAACCGCAAGAGCGCGACGCTCAGGGCGGCGCTGGAACGCGCCATGAATGGCGAGAAAATGCCTATTCTGATCCAGTCGGACGCCGGCTCGCCGGTGCAGTCGCTGGTCACCGCGATGGACGTCGTCGGCCAGCTCGGACTGGTGCAGGTCTCGATCGCGACCACGCGCCCGATCGAGTAGCCCATGCCGGTGCGCGAGCGGGATTCGTCGATACAACCGATCGAAGGCAATCTGACCGGGGTCAAAGCTTACCGCGCGCTGCTGGGGCTCGCCTTTCAGCACAAGGGTTATTTCGCGATCGCGATCCTCGGCATGGTCATTTTCGCCGCGTCGGACGCGGCATTCGCCTACATGATGAAGCCACTGATGGACGAAGGCTTTATCGATCGCGACCCGCTGATCATCAAGCTCATACCGCTCGCGATCATCGCGATTTTCGTCGTCCGCATGGCCGCGGTGTTCATGCGCAGTTACTGCATGGATTACATCGGTCGCCGTGTCATCAACAGCCTGCGCACGATGATGTTCGAAAAACTGCTGACGCTGTCCAGCGAAGAGTACGACCAGTCGTCGACCGCGGCGATCGTGACGCGATTTTCATACGACGTCGAGCAGGTGGCGAAATCGGTATCCTCGTCGCTGACCGTTTTCATCCAGGACAGCCTGCGGATCATCGCGCTGCTCGGCTACATGATCTGGCTCAACTGGCAGCTGACCGCGATCTTTCTCGTCGCCGGCCCGATCGTGTTCCTGATCGTGGTGCGGATCTCGGGGCGTTTCCGCCTCATCAGCAGGAACATCCAGCAATCGATGGGTGGCGTGACGCAGGTCGCGCAGGAAGTCATTGACGCCAACCGTGTCGTCAAGATATTCGGCGGCGACGCGTTCGAACGCGACAAGTTCTTCCAGGTCAACGATAGAAACCTGCGCCTGCACCTTAAAATGTCGATCGCGCAGTCGATTAGCATGCCGCTGATTCAGCTGGTCGTTGCGATCGCCTTCGCCGCGATCATCGCGTTTGCGACTTCCGAGTCGATGCGCGGCATCATCTCGACCGGCGATTTCGTGTCATTCATTTTCGCGATGTCGATGCTGCTCGCGCCGATGCGGGTACTCTCGTCGATCAATGCCAGCATTCAGAAGGGCATTGCCGCCGGCGAGAGCGTCTTCGGCTTCACGTCGCGCAACGACGAGCAGGATCGCGGCAGCGAGCCGCTCGAGCGCGCCGAAGGGCGGCTCAGTTTCGACCGGGTCGTCATGTGCTACCGCAACAGCGACGCCCGCGTGCTCGACGAAATCAGTTTCGACGTCGAACCCAATCAGACGGTTGCGATTGTCGGCCGGTCGGGTAGCGGCAAGTCGAGCCTGGTCAACCTGATACCTCGGCTCTACGAGTACAACGCCGGCGAAGTGCGACTCGACGGCAAGCGCCTGGATAGCTATCGCCTGCGCGATCTGCGTCGCCAGATCGCCTACGTCGGCCAGGATGTTCGCCTGTTCAACGATACGATCCGCAACAACATCGCCTACGGGGTCGCCGACAGTGTCGACGAGGCGCAAATCATCGAAGCCGCGCGGCGCGCCTACGCCTGGGAATTCATCGAAAAAATGCCCGGCGGACTCGATACCGAGGTCGGCGAACGCGGCGTGCTGCTGTCCGGCGGCCAGCGCCAGCGCATCGCGATCGCACGGGCCTTGTTGAAGAACGCACCGATCCTGATCCTCGACGAGGCAACCTCGGCGCTCGACACCGAATCGGAGCGCTACATCCAGCGCGCGATGGAAGACCTGATGCAGGACCGCACGACGCTGGTCATCGCCCATCGACTTTCGACGATCGAGCACGCCGACCGCATCGTCGTCATGGACAAGGGCCGGGTCATCGAACAGGGCACGCACGCCGAACTGCTCGCGCGCGACGGCCTCTACGCCAAGCTGCACGCGATGCAGTTTCGCGACAGCCCGGCCGACGCACTGCCGCCGCCGTCGGAGCGCGCGAGGCTACCGCGCCCGGCGGTGCTGAACAAGGCGCTGATGCGCAACTGGATCAACCTCGGCGGCGAACGCCGTCAGGGCTGGTGGCTGTGGTCGATCAACCCGCTGTCGGTGTCCCTGATGCCGCTGTCGCTGTTGTTCTATGTCGCGGTCGGGCTGCGTCGCTTCGCTTATCGTCTCGGCCTGTTGCGAACCACCCGACTGCCGGTAACGACAATAGTCGTCGGCAACATCACGCTCGGCGGCAACGGCAAAACCCCGGTCGTCGTCGCACTCTACCAGCTGTTGCGCCAGCACGGTTACCGCCCTGCGATCGTGACCCGCGGCTACAAGAGTGGCCACGAGCACCGCATCCAGATTCTGCACGAAGGTATCACCGATCCCGATGCCGGCGACGAGGCCAACATGATGTCGGAGATTTGCCGTTGCCCGATCGGCGTCGGCTCCAATCGCGTCGGCGCGGCGCGGCAGATACTCGAGCGTTTCGCCGACACCGACGTGATCCTGTCCGACGACGGCCTGCAGCACTACGCGCTCGGGCGCGATATCGAAATCGCGGTGTGCCGATTCCTGTCGCTCGGCAACGGCCTGATGATTCCCGCCGGCCCGTTGCGCGAGCCGCGCCGCCGCCTGCAACGGGTCGATATCCTGATCGATCGCGACAGCGACCAGGTGGTCGAATCGCTGGGCGAAGTCTGGAATCTGAGCCGGCCGGAAGAGCAACGCCCGATCGCCGAATTTCGCGGTCGCCAGGTACACGCGGTGGCCGGCATCGGCTTTCCGGAGATATTCTTCGCCAGTCTCGCGCAAATGGGCGTTGACGCGCTCGAGCACGAGTTTCCCGACCACCACGAATACAGCGCGACCGATCTCGACCTGAAGCCGGAGTTGCCGATTCTGGTCACCCACAAGGATGCGGTAAAATTGAAGGCCATCGCCCGCGACAACATCTGGGTGGTGCCGCTGGTGCTCGAGCTCGGTACCGAGCTCGGCGAACGAATACTCGAACTGGTCAAGAGCCGACACCATGGATAAACACCTGCTGGACATTCTCGTGGACCCGGTGACCAAGGGCCCGCTGATATACGACAAGCAACGTCAGGAACTGATCTCGCGCGGGTCGCGCCTGGCTTACCCGATCCGCGACGGTATCCCGATCATGCTGCCCGAGGAAGCCCGCGAGCTCAGCAGCGAAGAAGTCGAAGCCCTGAAGTAGGGACGTGGACGGCGAGTTCCGCATCGTCATTCCGGCGCGCTACGCGTCGCAACGCCTGCCCGGTAAACCGCTGCGCGAGATTTGCGGTAAACCGATGATCGAATGGGTGTGCGCCGCCGCGCGCGAGGCTCGCGCGCGCGAGGTCATCGTCGCGACCGACGACGCGCGCATCGCCGACCGGGTGGAAGCCTTCGGCGGCGTCGCCTGCCTGACCGACCCGGCTCACCAGAGCGGTAGCGACCGGATACTCGAGGTGGCAAAAACACTGGGCTGGGCGGCCGACGACATCGTCGTCAACCTGCAGGGTGACGAACCGCTGATGCCGGCCGCCAACCTCGTCCAGGTTGCCGGGTTACTCGGCAGCCACGATTGCGACATCGCGACGCTGCACAAGGCAGTGTCGGCGACCGCGGCGCAGGACCCGAATCTCGTCAAGCTGGTTCACGATACCGGTGGCCGCGCGCTGTATTTCAGCCGCGCGCCGATTCCGTTCCATCGGGGCGGGCCCGAACCCGCTTATTGCGGGCATATCGGCATCTATGCCTACCGCGTCGGTTTCCTCGCGACCTTTAGCGCGCTTCCGCCGGCCGCGCTGGAGCTGGCCGAATCGCTCGAGCAGTTGCGCGCGCTGGTGCATGGCTATCGCATTCAGACCGCGGTGGCGAGCGAAGTGCCGGGACCTGGCGTCGATACCGAGGCCGATCTCGCGCGTGTCGAGGCGCTGCTCGCGGAGCGTGAGCGATGAAATACCGCTGGCGGCTCGCGCGGCAGCGCACGCTCTACGAAAAATATTTTCGTCTCGACGAGTACGAGGTTTCGCACGAACTCTACGAAGGCGGCATGAGCCCGCTGTTCATCCGCGAGCTGTTCGAGCGCGGCGGCGTGGTCGCGGTGCTGCCCTACGACCCGCGGCGCCGGAAAGTCGTGCTGATCGAGCAGTTTCGCGCCGGCGCGATCCACGATGCCGAGACGCCCTGGCTGATCGAAAGCGTCGCCGGAATCATCGATCCCGGCGAGACCGAGGAGCAGGTAGCGCGGCGCGAATGTCACGAAGAAGCCGGCTGCGAAGTCGAGCGCCTGATCCCGATCAGCCGTTATTACGTCAGCCCCGGCGGCACGACCGAGTTGTGCAGCCTGTTCTGCGGCCTCATCGACAGCGATGGCGTCGGCGGGATTCACGGTCTCGCCGAAGAGCACGAAGACATTCGCGTCACGACGCTAGATGCGGCCGAGGCCTTCGGCTGGGTGCGCGATGGCCGAATTCGCTCGTCGGCAACGATCATCGCGCTGCAGTGGCTCGAACTGAACGAATCCTCGCTGAATCCTTGATCGTGCGAGGAATTTATCGACGGTCGTCAGTAATCGTGCAGCCAGCTGGCGGTGAAAACCGCCGCGCTTGTCAATACCAGCAGCGCGGAAATTACCAGCAGCATCTCGGCCATCGTGATCTGGCCGATGATGTAGGGACTGTAGCCGCAGGTGGTCTGCACCTCGAACAACCAGGGCATCCACTTGTCGAGCGCGAACCATGTGGGCATGCCGAGTTCCATCGCGCAGTCACCGAAGGTCCAGCCGCGCTCGACCGCGAGCACCTGGTAGCTGCGCTCGGCGAGTCCCAGCATGACGATGAGATTGAGACCATGCAGCACGCGACTCGCCGCCGCCGACGCGGTCGCGAACATCCCGGCGATGCCGATCAGGATGAAGGCGGCAACCCAGATGCGGACGTGGATGCACAGCGCGCAAGGCCATTCGTCGCGCGCGTACTGGTAGTAGAGTGCGGCGCCTTCAAGCGCCAGCCCGCCGAGCACCAGGACCAGCCAGTAACGACGTTGTCGGCTCAGTCGGACAAATAGGGTCAACATCGATTCCCTCGTGGTTCAGTCGACGATCGGCAATTCGGCCGGCGCGCGTTTGCTCAATAGTACGGCCTCGCCGTCGGTCACGAGAATGTTCTCCTCGTGAACCATCATCTTGCCTGGAGCATAGCTCATGCCCGGCTCGAGCGTGATCACCATACCGACCTCGAGCGGCGTGCGGTCATGCGCCGCGAGCGACGGCCACTCGGTCAACTGCGCACCGAGTCCGTGGCCCATTCGCCCGACCTCGTTGCCGGTCGCGCCGGCCGCCTCCAGCACGCGCCACATCGCGCGCCAGACCTCGGCGGTGGTCGCTCCGGGCCGGGCCGCGGCGAGGCCGGCTTCGGTTGCCTCATAGAGCGCCGCGTAGGCACGCCTCGCCAGATCAGACGCGTGATCGAAGCCGAAGTTGCGGTCGAAGTCGCAAAAATAACCATCGAACACGGTACCGGTGTCGATGATCAGAATGTCGCCGGCGGACGGCACGCGATCGGTCGGCCCCATGATGATGTCGTCGTAACCGTCGGGACCCGATGCGGCGACGATGTACGGAGTATGGTCGGCGCCGCGCTCGAGCAGGTCGATGCGCATGCGGCGCACGATGTCGCGCTCGCTGTCGCCCGCGGCAGCGAACTCGGGCAGCGCGGCGAAACTGTCGGAGGTCAGTTCGCAGACGTAGCGGATCTTGGCAATCTCGGCGTCGGATTTGACGCTCATGAGGCGATGCAGCAGCAGCGCGCAGTCGACCCATTCGATCGACGGCAGCGCGGTGCCGACGCGGGCGAAATCCTGCGCCGGCATGCGCAGATGGGACTCGATCCCGAGCGCCAGGCCGACGCGGCCGAAGCGGCGCGGCAAATCGTCGATGGTTGCCGCGAGCAGGCTGACGCCGTCGTCGTCGGGAGCCGGCGAAGCCCAGCAGCGAATATCGTCGATCCAGGTGGCGCGCATGCCGGCGGCGCCGATCGTCGGGATTACCGCGACGGGTTTGCCGGCCAGCGGCAACAGCAAAAACCACGGGCGCGTCGGACTGTGCCAGAACTGGCTGAGAAACCCGCTGAAGTAACGAACCTGCGCCTCGGTCGTCAGCAACAGCGCGTCGAGCTCGGCGTCGCGCATTTGCTCTTGCGCGCGGGCGCAGCGCGTGGCGAACTCCGCCTCGGCGAAACCCCGTGACGGCGCGGTGGTCATGCCGCGCTGTCGACCAGCCGGTGATAGAGTTCCGGGTCGGTCGCGCCCTCGGTGCCGATGACGAAAACGCGGCTTTCGGCGCTAAGTCCGAGGTCGTCCCAAAGGCGCGGTTCGGCGCGCGCCGCGAGCAACGCGGCAAGCCCGGCGACCGCCGATTCGCCGGCTTCGATCGGCGGTTCGCCGGTCGCCAGCAGGCGCATCGTCGGCGCGACCGCCGCCTCGCCGACGGTCAGGAAATCGTCGGCGCCGAGGGCGAGAATTTCCCATGCCAGCTCGGAAACCTCGCCGCAGGACAGGCCCGCCATCAAGGTTTCGAGATCGCCTTCGACGACCACCGGATGGCCGGCGCGCGCCGATTGCTGCAGGCAATTGGCATTTTCCGGCTCGACCACGACGAGGCGCGGCCGTCGCTCTCCCCACCAGGCCCAGAAATAGCCGCAAACCGTCGCCGCGAGACCACCGACGCCGCCCTGCACGAACACGTGGGTCGGAATCGCGCCGTCCATTTGCGCGACCGCTTCCGCCAGCATGACCGTGTAACCCAGCATTACATGGCGCGGAATGTCGAGGTAGCCAGGGTAGCTCGTGTCCGAAACGATGATGCGGCCCTGCACGCGGGCCTCGTCAGCGGCGATATGCACCGAATCGTCATAGTTGCCGTCGATGCGCACGATCTCGGCGCCGAAATCGCGCATCGCCTGCTCGCGTCCCGGCGATACGTCGCGATGGATGTAGATGACGCAGCGACAGCCGAACAGGCGGCAGCCCCAGGCCACCGAGCGACCGTGATTTCCGTCGGTAGCGCAACTGATGACGTGACGCGCGACGACATCGGCGTACCGCTGGCGGAGCAGGTCGTCGAGCGTCGCGTCGACGCCGAGTTCGTTGCGCACCGCCTCGCGCAGCACCTGCATGACCGCGTAGGCGCCGCCGAGCGCCTTGAAACTCTTCAATTCGAAACGCGCCGACTCGTCCTTGTACCAGATGCGCTCGACGCCGCAGCGCCCGGCGACCGCCCTGAGATCGTGCAGCGGAGTCGGGCGGTAGCCTGGCCAGCGCGAGATCTCGTCCTGCGCCCTGCGCGCAGCGTCGAGACCGATGATATGCTCGAGACGGGAAGGGTAAGTCGTCAGCGATTCGGCGCGCTCGATGCGCGCGTGCGTCAGGCTGACCTCGATCGGTTGCGACAAGGCGAATCCCCGGCAAATCGAGGCAGTCTACCGCAATCCCGCGGCGAACGAAGCGATTTCCGGTCGATATTGTCCGATCGCCGCGAGCGCGCGAAGCTGGACATCTCGCCGCGAAACCCTAGACTTGGCCGAATGTGGCGATTTTGGCTGCCACGGACGTAATGAAAAACCAGGTTATAAGCGAAAAGGACGCGCTGGCAAGCGAAACGCCGGCGGCAAACGAGGGCTCGATTTCACCCGGACGCGACGTAGAAGGCGAAGAGCAGGTGCTTGGTCGCTTCAGCGATATCGCGATGCTGGCCGCGGACTGGTTCTGGGAAATGGACGCCGGGCTGCGTTTTACCTACCTGTCGGCGCCGTTCGAAAAGATTACCGGCCTCAAGATCGAAAGCGTGCTCGGCAAGACCCGCGAGCAGGCTTTCGCCGGGTACATCGACGATTCTCACAAATGGGAACGCGTCGGCGAGGCTCTGCGCGAGCGTTTGACCTACTCGATGGTCTGGTCGCTAACCCGCGACGACGGCGAGACGCGCATTCTGCGCACCCGTGGCAAGCCGCTGTTCGATTTGCAGGGCCGGTTTCTCGGTTATCGCGGCGTCGGCAGCGACATCACCGAGGCGATGCTCGCGCAGCAGCAGTTGATCGAAAGCGAAAACCGTTTTCGCACGATCATCAACCACGTGACCGATATCGTCTGCATCGTCGGCGCCGACGGCGAAATAAAATTTCTCAACGACTCGGTCGAAAAAATCCTCGGCTATCGCGTTGACGAACTCGAGAGCGCCGATGCCAGAAGCCTGGCCGTAGCCGAGGACCGTGGACGCATCGAGCAGGCATCGCGCGACGCTTTTGACAATCCCGGCCGCGTTGTCAGCGGTATTTATCGCTACGTGCACAAGGACGGCGGCATCCGCGTTCTCGACATGACGCGGCAATGCGTGCGCGAACTCGGCGGCGATAGCGGCGCCAGCCTGATCGTCCATGCGCGCGACATCACCGAGCAGCATCTCGCCGAAAGAGCGCTCAAGGAGAGCGAGGAGCGGCTGCGCGATTTCGCCGAGACCGGCGCCGACTGGTTCTGGGAGCAGGACGCGAGTTTCCGCTTTACCTATTTGTCCGGCAATTACCCGAATTTTTTCCGCATGGAAGCCGACCGCATGATCGGCAAGACGCGCCAGGAAGTCGTGCGAGGGGAAAATTTCCAGTCCGAAAAATGGCAGCGATTCCAGGCCAGGCTCGATGCCCACGAGCCGTTTTACAACTTCGAATACTCGTTCCCGCGTGCCGACGGTTCGGACGTCGTCGTGCGCATCAGCGGCAAGCCGAAATTCGACGAAAACGGCGAATTCATCGGTTACCGCGGTACCGGCATCGACATCACCGAATCCTATTTGCTGTCGCAACAGCTATCCTACCAGGCGTCTCACGATCCGCTGACCGGCCTCGTCAACCGGCGCGAATTCGAGCTGCGCCTTGCGCGCGTCGTCAAGAGCTGTCGCGACGACGACAGCAAACATGCGCTGTGCTATATCGATCTCGACCAGTTCAAGGTCGTCAACGATACCTGCGGTCACGATGCCGGCGACGAACTGCTGCGCCAGATCGCGGCCCTGCTCAAGGACAAGCTGCGCAAGCGCGATACGATCGCCCGCCTCGGCGGCGACGAGTTCGGCCTGCTGCTCGAGCGCTGCACGTTGCAGCAGGCGAACCGCGTCGCCGAAACCGTGCGCGAGGAGATCGACGAATTTCGCTTCATGTGGGGCGGGCGTAATTTCAGGCTCGGCGCGAGTATTGGCGTGATTCCGATCGACTTTTCCAGCGGCAACGTCGCCAACGTCATGCGCTCGGCCGACGCCGCCTGCTACGCTGCCAAGGACGCCGGCCGCAACCGGATTCACATCTACAGCGCCGACAATTTCGAGGTCGCCCAGCGGCACCAGGAAATGCAGCGCGTCGTCGAGATCAACAATGCCTTCGACGAGGGCCGCTTCACGCTGTATCAGCAATTGATCAAGCCGCTCAATCCCGATCTGCCGCAGGACGTTTATCACTGCGAGGTGCTGGTCCGGATGATCGACGAGAACGGTTTTCCGGTGCTGCCGGGACTGTTCATGCCGACGGCCGAACGCTTCAACCTCGCGACCCAGCTCGATACCTTCGTCTTCAACGCGACGCTCGATTGGCTGGTTGCCAAGCCGGAGGTACACTGCACGATCAATTTGTCCGGCATGTCGATCGCCAACGAGGATTTTCTGCGTTTTGTCGTTGGCGCGGTCGAGAGCAGCATGATCGACGCGCGGCGGATCTGTTTCGAGATTACCGAAACCGCGGCGATCGCCAATCTGACGAGGGCGACGCATTTCATCGGCCAGTTGCGCGAGCGCGGCTGTTTCTTTGCGCTGGACGATTTCGGCAGCGGCCTGTCGTCGTTTGCCTATCTCAAGACGCTGCCGGTCGATTTCCTGAAAATCGACGGTTTTTTCGTGCGTGATATGGTTGCCGACCGAATCAATTTCGAGCTGGTCAAGTCGATCAACGACATCGGCCACGTGATGGGCAAGCGCACGATCGCCGAATTCGTCGAAAATGGCGAGATACTCGAAAGGGTCAGGTCGATCGGCGTCGATTATGCGCAAGGTTACGGGATCGCGATGCCGCAACCCGTATTTATCGAGAAGCGTGCAGGCTCGAAAGCTTAGACAATAAATAAGTCACTGAATTCCCTCTATATTTTCTGAATACCGCGGTAGTCAACGGGTCTAATACAGCAGTATGGACAACACCTTGCGAGGTTTCGAGGTGACCCATGAACGTGACCACGACCCGGCTCGCCGCGGCGCTGCTGACGCTGATGGCGGCAATCGTTTCCGCACCCTCGGACGCGGCTTACCCGACCACTTATAGCGAGAGCGCGCACGATGCCGGCGACGTCGACGGCGATTATCGCGTGAGCGCGAGGCTGCGCGCCGAATGGCTGGAACTGGTGCGCGAGATCCCGCTCGGATCGGCGATCAGCCTCGGGCTCGGCTTGCATCTCGGCGGGCCCGAACTCGAGCTGCGCAAGCTGACATCGGCGGATCATCTTGCCGGTCGCCAGGCGGATCTGCACCGCTGGCTGTCGCTCGACGCGCGCCTGAAGTTTCACGATTTCCAGCCTTATGCCCGACTGAGCTACCGCTCCGGTGGCGTCGATCGGGGATTCGGCCTGCGCGTCGACGCCGGGTTGCGGCTGCTCAAGATCGAGGATCTGTCGGTGAAGCTCATCGGACCGATGGCCGCTCAAATCGCCGACCGTGGCCGCTTGCTCGACGAGTTCGAGCATGATGCGCGCGACGATCTCGACGATTACTACGTCGAGCCGCTGATTCGCGTCGAAATGAGCTACCGTTTCGGTTAGTCGCCCTCGCCGTAACGCGGGACCTTCTCGGGGTCGTTGAAGCGCGGCCGCGCTAGTACCCGCCGTAGAATCGGCTCGAAAAACTCGAGCGACTCGGTCGGATAGTCCGGATCGAAGCAGTTCTGGTCGTAGCGGTGACAGAAATCGACCGCGTCCTGGTACCACGGGTGATCCCTGAAGCGCTCGCGTGCGTGCCGGTCGCCGCCGGTGTGGTGCGCGTAGTAATACATCTGGAACAGGCCGTGGTGCTTGACGATCCAGTAGAGCCTGTCCGACACGAACGGGCGCAACACCGCGGCTGCCATTTCGCTGTGCGAATAGGGCGCCAGGCTGTCGCCGATGTCGTGCAGCAGCACGGCGACGATCGTTTCGTCGGATTCACCGGCGCGCTGCGCGCGCGTCGCGCCCTGCAGGCTGTGCTGCAGGCGGTCGATCTTGTAGCCGGAAAAGCTGTGCTCGAGCCGGCGCAGGTTGTCGAGAATACGGTCGGCGAGGCCGGCGTTGAACTCGGCCTCCATGCGATCGAGGAATTCGTATTCCTCGCGGGTGCCGTCTTCCATGTGAACGAAGTCAACAGTTTGCATGTTACCTCCAGCAGCCACGCGCTCGCGTTCGGCAATGGTATAGCAGGCCTAGGCCCGCAGCAACGCGTTGTCCGGGTCGTAGGCCGGCGCCGTCTCGATGTGCGCGCTGCGGCTGCCTAGCGACGTGTCGACGGTCAGCTCGAGCCCGTCGCGAATCGACTCGGGTTTCAGGTAGGCGAAGGCCAGGCTCTTGCCGACGCGATGGCCATAGGCGCCGCCGGTGGTCAGGCCGATACGCTCGCCGTTGTGGTAGACCGCCTCGTTTCCGAAGCACTCGCAGGGTAGTTCGTCGTCGAAGACCAGGTAGGCGAGTTCGATATCGAAACCGTTTTGCCGCCGTTCCAGCAGGTTGTCGCGGCCGATGAAATCGCGCTCGAGATCGATGAAACGGTCCATGCCGGCCTCGAGCCCGCTGATTTCCTCGGTAAACTCGTGCCCGTATGCGCGGTACATCTTTTCCATGCGCATCGAGTTGAACGCGTAGCCGCCGAAGTTGCGCAGGCCCAGCGGCTCGCCGCGGCGCCACATCGAGTCGTAGATCGACAGCAGTTGCCAGCTCGGCATGTGCAATTCGTAACCGAGCTCACCGGCGTAGGAGACGCGAATGACGCGTACCGTCGCGCTGTCGATCCTGATCTCGCGCACCGCGAGCCACTTGAAGGCGTCGTTGGACAGGTCCGCTTCGGTCATTTGCTGCAGGATTTCGCGCGCCTTCGGACCGGTCAGCAGGAAGCCGGAGTAGGTCTCGGTGAGGTTATCGATCGTCACGTCGAAATCGCCGCGATTGCGCTGCATCCAGTGCAAATCCTTGCGCTCCGAGCCGATCGCCGAAATCAGGTAAAAATGATTCTCGGCGAGGCGCGAGATAGACATTTCGCACATGATGCCGCCGCCAGGCGCGTGAAACAGCGACAGGCCGATACGGCCGACCGCCGGCAGTCGATTGCAAGACAGCCGGTCGAGAAACGCGGCGGCGTCGGGCCCGCTGACCTCGTACTTGGCCGAGCCGGAGATATCGATGACGCCGGCGGCATCGCGCACCGCGGCGCATTCCTCGGCGACCACCGGGTGCGCCGCGCTGTGTGCCCAGCTCAGGCTCTCGCGGCGTACCGCGTTGGTCTGGAACCACAGCGGCTTCTCGTAGCCCTGCACGGCGCCGTGCACCGCGCCGTGCTCGAGCAGGCGCGCGTACAGCGGACTGAAGCGCTGCGGCCGGCCGTGCGGGCGGTTGTCGTTAGGCGCGCCGGTTGCGTACATCGCTTCGTAGGATTCGATCGCCTTGATGATGCAGTACTTGCGATCCGCCCAGTCGCCGAAGCGGCGGGTATCGAGCGGCGCCATGTTGATCTCGGTCTGGCCGTATTTCATCCACTGCGCCATGTACTTGCCGATGCCGCCCTGGGCGATACCGATACTCGCGCCGCACAGGTTCCAGAAGTTGTTAAGCCCGGCGACCGGGCCGGCGAGGATGTTGTCGTCGGGCGTATGCGTGATCGGGCCATTGACGACCGACTTGACGCCGACTTCCTCGAATTTCGGCGTCAGCTCGAAGCAACGCTCGAGGAACGGCATCAGCACCTCGAGATTCGGTTCGAACAGTTCGCGGTCGAAATTCCAGTCCATGCCGTCGAGCGCCCAGGGTCGCGAGCCCCACATTTCGTACGGGCCGACGAGGAAACCCTTGCCTTCCTGGCGGATGTAGGCCGAGCTCCAGGAGTCGCGGCAGACCGGCAGTTCGAAGTCGAGCGCCTCGATATCGGGATGCGATTCGGTGACCAGGTACTGGTGCTCGAGGTTGATCAGCGGCACGCGCGCGCCGACCATCGCGCCGACCTCGGGGGCGAAGCAGCCGGCCGCATTGACGACATGTTCGGCCGTGATCCGGCCCTTGTCGGTGACGACTTCCCATTCGCCATTGCGCTGTTCGTTGATCTCGGTGACGCGCGTGTCTCGGTAGATTTCGGCGCCGGCCTGGCGCGCGAGTTTCGCCAGCGGCATGACCACCGAGGTCGGGTCGACGTGACCGTCGTTGGGCGTGCTCGCGATGATCCGCGCCTTGTCGAAATTCATGAACGGGTTGAGTTTCTGCGCTTCTTCTTTCGACACGATATTGAACTCGAAGCCGATGCTCTTCGAGCGGCTCTCGAGATTGCGGAACCATTGTTCCTCGACCTCGGTGAAGCCCTGGCGGACGCTGCCGGTCTGGTGGAAGACCGACTTTTCGCCGGTCTCCTGCGGCAGAATTTCGTTGTACAGTTTGATCGTGTAGTTATGGATGTGCGCGACCGTGTGGTTGCCGATGAAGTTCGAGCACAGCCCCGCGGCGTGCCAGGTCGAACCACTGGTCAGTTCGCCTTTTTCGACCAGCACGACGTCGTCCCAGCCTTCGCGCGTCAGGTGGTAGAGCAGGTTGACCCCGAGCGAACCGCCGCCGATGACTACGACCCTGGCGTGACTTTTCATATGCTTTTCCTGTGGTTTGTCTGGCGCGTTCGCGTCAGGCGCTGCGCCCGAATGCCTCGCGCGGCAAGTGGATGTTGAAGCGTTCGCGAATTTGCCGATCGACCTCGTCGCTGACGTGCGCGGGGAAGTGACTGGCGAGAATTTCCTGCTTCGCGCGGACCGCCTTGTCGAGCAGCACCGGCTTGCCCTGTTCGGCCCACTCGTTGGGGCTCAGGCGGTTGCCGAATTCCGGATAAATGTACTCGGTCTGCATGACTTCGAGGGTCTGCCCGGCGCCGAGGTAATGTCCCTTGTTGCCGAGGCAGACCTCCTTGATGACGTCGAAACTCAGGGTTTTATCGTTGACTTCGAGGCCGCGGGTAATACGCAGCGCCGCGCCAAGCACGTCGTTGTCGATCAACAGCGACTCGGGACAGGCGGACAGCAGACTCGCGTACATGCCGGCCGACTCGTAGACGAGGTTGGCGCCGGCGATCGCCGCGCAGGCCAGCGTGTAGGCGCGCTCGGCGCCGGCCTGGTAGTCGGGCAGCTTGGCATCGGTCATGCCGCAGGCGGTGCCGGTCGGCAAGCCGTAATGCTGGCCCATTTGTGCGCAGGCCGACGACAGGATTGCCTGTTCCGGCGAGCCGCCGCTCATCGCGCCGGTGCGCAGATCGGAAACGAATGGCCAGGTGCCGAGGATTGCCGGCGCGCCGGGCCTGATCGCGTTGACGTAGGCGAGTCCGCCGAGACATTCGGCCCAGGCCTGGGCGACGGCACCGGCCAGGCAGGCCGGCGCGGTCGCGCCGGACTGGCCGGCCGACAACAGCAATACCGGCATACCGCCTTCGACCGCGACCCGGATGCAACCGAGCGCCTCCTCGGTGAACTTCATCGGCGGCACGACGTGGCAGCAGGAAATGCTCATGAACGGCCGCGCGCGCCAGGCGTCTTCGCCACCGGCGACCAGATGCAGCATTTGCAGCGTGTCCTCGAGGTGATGCGCCTCGGTCCAACTCGAGCCGATGTGCTTGGTCGTCCCCATGATCGAGTTGTAGGCCGTGTTGATGTCCATGTCGTGGTTGTCGGCGATGTCGCGAATGACGCACATACGCTGGAACATGTGGATGTGCTCGCAGCGGTCGGCGAGACGCGCCAGGTCATAGAGGTCCTGGGCGGTCGATTCGCGGTATTCGTTGGCGACTGGGTCGGCGATCATGACCGCCGCGCCGGCGGTCGAAAAATGCACCCGCGAGCCGGTCAGGCGCAGGTCGTGTTTTGGATCCTGGCCGTGCAGGATCAGCTCGCGGCAGCAGATTTCGAGAGTCTGGTCGATCAGCGCGCGCGGAAAGCGCAGGCGGCCGTCGTCGCCGAGCACCGCACCGGCGGCGACGCAGGTGTCGATGCAATGCTCGGTTGCATCGGCGAAGCCGACTTCTTCGAGAATGCGGTAGACCGTGGCTTCGATCTGCGCGATATCGGGCTCTTTCAGCGGTCTGTACCAGCCGCCGGTTTCGCCCGGGTGCACCGGCTTCAGGTTTTCGGCGAGCGCCGCCTTGCGCAGCGCGATTTTGGCTTCGCGGGCACTGGATCGTCGAGCCATGCGGATATCCTCGATTTTCACCGGGCTGGGGCGCCGGTAGCGATGATTGTCGAAGCGGAACGGAATGGATTCAAACGATTATTTTTTATAGCATGCATTAGATTATGTAATAAAAAGGAGTCCGCAATGGCGCGACGCTTGCCGCCACTGAACAGTCTCAAGTGTTTCGAGGCCGCTGGGCGTTTGCTCAGCTTTACCGCCGCGGCGCGCGAACTGAACGTTACCCAGGCCGCGATCAGCCATCAGATCAAGGTAATCGAAAAGTATCTCGAGTTATCCTTGTTCGACCGCTATCCGCGCCGGCTCGCGCTGACCGAGCAGGGCAAGGCCTTGTTGCCGGAAGTTACCGAGGCCTTTGACCGCATATCGGCAGCGATCGGCGCGCTCGGCCAGGAGCGCTATTCGAGCCAGATCAGTGTGCGCCTGGGGCCGTCGTTCGCCGCTCGCTGGCTGTCGCCGCGGCTCAAGTATTTCTGGCTGCAGTATCCCGAAATCGATCTGTGCCTGTTCCACGTCGCCAACGCGCCGACCGATTTTGCCCGCGAAAACATCGATATCGCCGTCACCTACGGCGACGGCGCGTGGCGCGGCGTGGTTGCCGACAAGCTGCTCGGGCTCGATTTTTTTCCGGTCTGCGCGCCCGGCTTCCTGCATACCGACAAGCCGCTGACCGACATCAATAACCTGCGCTACTATACCCTGTTGCACGACGCCGACTATGCGAACTGGCGCGACTGGCTCGTGCTCGCCGGCGTCGACGGGGTCAACGCCGATTCGGGCAACATCATCGACGACACCAACGTGCTGATACAGGCGGCGGTCGACGGCCAGGGCATCGCGCTAGGCTCCAGCGCCTTCGTGCAGGACCTGCTCGACACCGGCCGCCTGATCAGGCCATTCGATGTCACGCTGCAAAGTGACTCGGCCTACTACGTCGTCTGTCCCGAGGCGCACCTGCAGAATCCGGCGGTGCGTGCTTTCAAGAACTGGCTACTCAGCCTGGTCGAGAGCGGGTAAGATGCCCGTCAGCCTGGCTCGATGGGTCCCATGACAACGAACGACGATCTTCGCCACCGCAACCGTGAACTGCGCGCCGGCCTCGACGCCGACGCGCTCGCGCGCGCTGCGGCGGCATTGTGCCTACGCCTGGTCGAGTTGCCGGCATACCGCGAAGCGCAACGAATCGCCGCCTATTTCGCGGTCAACGGCGAAATCGACCTCGCGCCGCTGATCGAAGATGCGCTCGACGCCGGCAAACAGGTTTACCTGCCGAACCTCGACCGGGAAACGCTGCGCTTTTCACCATACTTTCGCGAGCAAAAAATGCGCATCAATCGCTATCGCCTGCCGGAACCCGACGTCGGCGACGAGGAGATGCTCGAGCCGCGCGAACTCGACCTGGTGTTCGCGCCGCTGGTCGCCTTCGATGCCGCGCGCAACCGTATCGGCATGGGCGGTGGCTTCTACGACCGCAGCTTCGCGTTTCGCCGCGAGCCCGGCTGCGACCGGCCGCTGTTGATCGGCGTCGCCCACGAGCTGCAGCGGGTCGAATCGCTGGTGCCGCAGTCATGGGACGTCAGGCTGGACATGGTGATCACCGATCAGGCTGTATACCGCTGAGTCGCGCCTGCGGCGCTGCACGCGCCGGCGTATGGGGCTGGACGCTAGTTGTGTGCTAAAGCGGACTTTCCCCGAAATTGCATGACCGGAGCTTCGTTCTAGCCACAGCAACCGCCGACCTGGCGGCGTGCAAGCAAGTCGTAGACCTGCGCTCGTGTCAGCTTGAAGCGGCGCGCAATCTGTTCACACGACTGCCGCTGATAGCTGTGCAACATGACCATCAGGTAAACGTCGTCGTGACTGATTCCGGCGGGCAGTTCAGGATTGCGGCAACGGTGTTCGGATCGGCTCGCGGGCGGTTTCATGAAGCCCAATATACGCGATTTCCGGATCTTGCCAGATACGGCAACGTAAACCTTACCGTGCGTTTCCCGCAGGCGCTTCGGACGACGCTCTCCGCTTGCGCCTCCGAGCCTGGTCGGGTTGCGATCGTCGCCGAGTCGCAGCCGTGTTATCGCGCAGTGCAGACATCGGTATCTCTGCCTATACTGAATCTGAGTTTCGCGGCGCCGGATTCATGGCCAGCCCGATCGAAATCGCGTTTCGAATCGGAGATCGCCGTAATCGGCGCGAGTCTGGTTCGCCGTCAATCCAAACCCGCGCGGTCCTGACACGCGTGGTAATCAGTTGCGTATGGAAAGTATCAGAACCCTATCCACCGGCATCAGCTTCGGCGTCAATTACGCCCTGCACCTGCGGATTTTGTTTTTTTTCTCGGGCATTCCCGCCCTGCTGTACCAGATCGTCTGGCAGCGAGCGCTGTTTCGAATCTTCGGCGTCAACATCGAATCCGTGACGGTCGTCGTTACGGCATTCATGATCGGCCTCGGAATCGGTAGTTATCTCGGCGGCAAGATTTCGACGCGGTCGAGGTTCTCCCCGCTACAGCTGTTCATTGCCATCGAGATGTTAACCGCGCTGTTCGGGGTTTTCTCGCTGCAAATCTTTTCCTGGGTCGAAACGCTGGTCGCACAGGCCTCGCTGTTGCAGACCGCGGTGCTTACGCTGTCCCTGATTATCGTCCCGACCCTGTTGATGGGTGCCAGTCTGCCCATACTGATCAATCATCTGATTCGCAAAAACAGCAACGTCGGCTATTCGGTCGGTGCGCTCTATTGCGTCAACACGCTTGGCGCGGCGGTTGCCTGCCTGCTCGCGATCCTGCTGTTGTTCCCGCTCGGCGGCATGTTCGAGACGATGCTGATCGCGGCCGCGATCAACCTGCTCGTCGGCATCGGCGCAATTTACCTGTTTCGCGCGGAAAGCGCGGCCGGCGTCGATTCGCCGTCGGTCGACGGGCCCTCCGACGACGGCCGAGCCTTTTGCATGCCTTATGCGCTGTCGTGTCTGTTCGTGTTCCTGAGCGGCTGCATAACGCTGTCGTACGAAATCCTGTTCTTCCGCGTGATCGCCTACACCACTGGCAGTGCGGCCTGGGCCTTCCCGCTGACGCTCGGCGAATTCCTGCTCGGGCTGGCGCTGGGCTCGTATATCGCCAGCAACGAATTCAGGCAGCAACGGGATCACGCCGCGGTGGCACGCAAGATACTGATCATGATTCTGATCGCCGGCTTCGGCGGTTTCCTGTTTTTGCCGGCGCTCGCTCATCTGGGCGTGGCGGGCTGGGGCGTGCTCGGCATAGCCTTGTTCTTCGTGCTGGCGATCGCGGTTCTGTGGGGTGGCGTCTTTCCGCTGTTCGCGCATCTGGGCATCGCGGCCAACCGCGAAACCAGCGCGCGCGTCGGCCTGCTTTACCTGGTCAACATTCTCGGCGCGGCCTGCGGCAGCCTGACGACCGGTTTCGTGCTGATGAATCACGTGCCTATCAACGACATCGCCGAAATTCTGGTGGCATTCGGTATGCTCACGGCGGTCGTGCTGTTCGCTGTGATACCGGGCAGCCGGCGCTACAGGCTGTCCGGGATTTCGCTGTCGCTGCTGGTATTGCTCGTAACCATCGTCGCGCACCAGCCGCTATCGCGCGATGTTCTGCATACGCTGGACTTCAAGTCTTTCCATCGAATTAAACCGCCATACCGCAGTATCGTCGAGAATCGCAATGGCATCATCACCGTGTCGGCCGATGGTACCGTCAAGGGCGACGGCCGTTACGACGGCAAGTTCAACACGAGTCTCGTCGACGACACCAATATCATCGTTCGCGCCTACGCACTCAGTCTGTTCAATCCGGCGCCGAAAAAGGTCCTGATGATCGGCCTCGCGTCTGGTTCCTGGGCCAAGGTCGTGCTGAACAATCCGGAAGTCGAGCATCTGACCATCGTCGAGATCAATCCCGGCTATGTGCAAATCGTCGACGACGAGCCCAGCATCCGGTCCATTCTACGGAACGACAAGCTCGAGCTCGTCATCGACGACGGCCGGCGCTGGTTGCGCAATCATCCGGCCGAGACCTTCGACGCAGTCATCATGAATACGACCTTCCACGACCGTGCAAATGCGACCAATCTACTGTCGGTTGAATTCATGGAGCTGGTGAAAAAACACTTGCGCGCGAATGGCACTTTTTTCTACAACACGACTTCATCGCGGCGAGCGCAAAAGACCGCCTGTATTGCCTATCCGCACGGCTTCCGATTTCTCAATCACATGCTCGTCGGCCTCGGGCCGATCGATATCGATTTTCGGCGTTGGCGCGAAAATCTGCTACGCAGCCGAATCGACGGCCGACCGGTTCTCGATCTGTCGGCAGAAAAGGATGCCGCCAGGCTTGCCGAAATACTCGCCTGGGAAGCCGACCTCGACGAAAACAGCTTCGCTGCGAAAGGCAAGAACATAGAAAGCTGTGCCGAGATATTGCAGGATACCCACGACTTGTCGGTCATCACCGATAACAATATGGGCGAGGAATGGGATTACTTCTGAGCCACGCCAGGCAAGCGGAAGGCTAGAGGTCGGCCTCGGTCACGATTTCACCGAGTCGCTTTTGCACGAAGCGGGTGCGGTTGCCAACCACCGCCGTGGTCAGATCGACCGGTAACTCGCGCGCATCCGGGTAGACGATATCGGCGGCGCCAAGCAGCGTCGGTATCAGGTCCAGGTGCATCAACGGGCGTTCCCGGTTGCGAAGCAGATAGGCAAATTTTTCCGCCTTGTCGTTGCGCCAGCGCGCGTTGGCCCAGACCACCGCAGGCACCCGCGTGTCCCAGATCGTCGGAAAATTGAGCGCGTGGTCGGTCAGATCGCGGTCATCGTCAAGCATGTTCTCGCCGTGGTCCGAGGTGTACAGCAGGAAGACGTGGCCGGGCTCGCGATCGATTCGTGCGATCAGCGAGTCGAGGAATTTCATCGACTCGGACACGGCGTTGTCGTAGGCGTTCCACCATTCGTCGAGGTGCTCGCGCTCGATCAGGCGGTTGTTCAGATCCAGGGTTACCGGAAACGCCGCCTCTTCCGGCGGGTAGCGGTCGGCATAGTTGAAATGGGCATTGTAGGCGTGCAGCACCAACAGCTTTTTCGTTGCGTCCGACGCGAGCGCCTCTTCGACCAGCGGCATCAGCCTGTCGCGGTCGTACTTGCCGTTCCTGCTGCGTTGATGATGAACCTCGGGCCAGGCAATCGAAATCTGCTGGGTCGTCAGCCACCAGCTCGAAAATCCCAGCCGGTTGAATGCGCTGATGAACGAGGCGTCACGCGGTATGCGTCGATCGAGTCCCGGGATATCGCGCGAAATCAGCAGCGGAACCGACGTGTAGGTGCTGCTCGAGCCCGCCAGAACGTCGCAATAAACGATAGCTTCCGGCGCGAGCGCATGCACGCCGGGCCGGCCGCCGCATTCGGCCAGTCGCTCGGGCCGGACGCTCTCGCCGATGACCAGGACGTAGAGCTCCGGAACATCGATCTCGATTTCACGCCGCGCGTCCCACGGCTGGCTGCCCTCGCGTGGATCGACGGACGCGAACGGCAGCAGGGCGGCGAGCAGCGATTGATCGCCGGCTTGCTGGGCGAACGCGACCGACAGCACCGTAGCCGGCCAGGCGCGAATCCACGACGACGCGGGTAGCGACAGCGCGAGGA
Source organism: Gammaproteobacteria bacterium (assembly GCA_041569645.1). Taxonomy (GTDB): domain Bacteria; phylum Pseudomonadota; class Gammaproteobacteria. Next base: position 5,494 of record JBFFXR010000003.1, on the reverse strand, counting down.
CCAAGCCGACCGCGGCGAGCGCGATCCGGTAGCGCCAGCGAACGCCGTAGGTGGCCGAACTGATTCGCACGCCGACCGCAACAAATATGAGCACCGCCAGCAGCAGCACCAGCCAGTAGCGGTAAGGCGCGATGGACTGCAGCAGCTCGGCCGTCGAGTAGGTGTCGAATGCGGTCATCAGCTCGAGCACGTTCACGTTGCGGTGAAAATCGCCGACCACCACGACGATACCGAGCAGTACGACAGGGAAGGTGACGAGCACGAAGGTATTTCGCCCGAGCAGGCTCGCGGCGAACAGTATGTACCAGGTCGATACCGCGACCAGGTACCATGGCGAGATGTCCCAGCTGTCGACCGAAGACAGGGTCGTCACGACCGGAATCATGAACAGCAGGAACCAGAGTATCGGGTAGAGCGAAGAGTTGAGGAACCTCATCGTAAGCCTTGACTGCTATGCCTGGCGAGACCGCCACGCCCGGCGGCCGGTTTCATCCGGCAAGAGAATTCGTTGCCGCCAGGCTAGCTTCAAGAATAGCAGATAGCCAGGGAAAGACCCGCGCGAGCCGTGAACGAGCCGATCCGGTTTTTGCGGGAATATTCGCGGGGCGAGTCCGGGTTTCGCGCTGCGATACAGAGACGCGTCCCCGGCAACCCGATCCCGGGGTTTCAGTAGTCGAACTTGCTGGCGGAGTAGAGGCGGGCGGCCTTTTCCCAGACCGGGCCGGGATTGCCGTCGCCGACCGGCTTGCCGTCGAGTTTGACTACCGGTACGACTTCCTTGCTCGAGCTCGAAATCCAGATTTCGTCGGCATTCCAGACCTCGTCCATCTTGATCACGCGCTCTTCCACCGGGATGCTGCCGTCGGCGCGCAGGATCTTGAGCAATATCTGGCGCGTGATGCCGGGCAGGATCTGGTGATCCAGCGGCGGCGTCGCGACAACGCCGTCCTTGACGACGTAAGCGTTGCAGGCGCCGCATTCGGTCAGTTCGTCGTTGTCGTTGTAAAGCAGAATCTCGCTGTCTCCCTGGGTGTGACCCTGCTGGTAGTGCAGTACGTTGCCGAGCAGCGACGTCGACTTGATATTGCAGCGGTGCCAGCGCATGTCGCGGGCGGTCGAACAGGTAAAGGGCTTGATCTGTTCGCGATCCGGCACAGGCGGCGGCGGAATTTCGAACGCATAGCCGAAAACGGTCGGTGTTATTCCCTCGGGATAGGCATGATTGCGTTTGCTGTCGGCACCGCGGCTGACATGCAGGTAGATACCGAGGGCGCCACCGCCGTTTTTTGCCATCAGGTTTTCGCAGACCTCGCGCCACTGCTCCTGGTTCCAGCCGAGACCGATCTCGACCGCGTCGAGGCCGTTTTGCATACGCTCGATGTGCGGGACAAAGCCGACCATTCGCCCGCCGTAGGACGGTATGATTTCGTAAATGCCGTCGCCGAACAGAAAGCCGCGATCCATCGGCGAAATCCGGGCTTCCTCGAGCGGCAGGTAGTCGCCGTTCAAATATGCAATCGTCATAAAACTCTCCACGGCCGGGATATGCGGCCAAATCGCGCGCAGATTAAGCAGAATGGAAGAATATCTCAATAGCGCCGGTATTGAAATTTGCCGAACGCCGAATCAGAGCCGAGATCATCGAGTGAAGCCGCAAGCCTCGCGCAACTGAAGGATCACGGCTTCGCCCTCGCCGGGATCGAGGCTGTCTTCGGTGAGTTCGTTGACGCGGGTTACGCCGTCGACACTGCCGAGTTCGGAAATGTAGCGCAGCACGTCGCGCGGTTCGAACTCGGCGAGAAAATCGCGCCCGCGCCAGCGCGACAGCAGCGCGATCAGGCCGTAGGCACCCCAGTTCGACACGTCGGCGACGATCAGCTCGTCGCAACTTGTTACCGACGGCACGATGTCGAGCTTGCGCAGCGCCGCGGCGACCTTGCCCATGCCGATCTCGTTGCCACCGTCGCCAATTGCGATCGTCGGGCAATCGCAGAGCGTCATGAAGGTATCGAAGCAGGCCGTGAAGCGGCTGATGCTCTCGCCGCGCATGTTGTAGTAGCCGCCGTCGGCAGCCTGGCCCGGGCGTTCGATCGACAGGATCGCGCCGGGCTTGAAGCGGGCGAGCGCATCGCGGGCCTCCTGCTCGCGCGCGCCGTGATCGCCGACCCGGATCTCATGCACCCGGTAGCGCGCGGCGAGCGCCGCCGATATCGGCCGGCCGCAGACGATCGTCGGCGTCGCGCCGATCTGCTCGAGCACCCGGTAAAGCGCGATCGCGCCGACCGGGCCGTCGGTTTCGAATGTCTCGACGACCGGAAAACCGGTGCCGATCAGCACGTTGCCGCGGCAGGCGTCGAGAATGCGCGCCGCGCGCAGGCAATAGCCGGGCTCGAGATGCGCCTGTAGCGATTGCATACCGCGCAAATTGCGCGCGACGAGCAAGTCCTCGATTTTGCGGCTCAGCGCGAGTTCGGCGGCGTCCATACCGGCGGCCTCAGCAGGGTTCGAGCCGGGTGCGCGCGAAGCGCGCCCGATCGAGACAGTGAATGTTATGTGCGCGCTCGATGCCGATGGCTTCGAAGCGCACGCCCGCGCCGGGGGTCAATTGCGCGAGCCGCGCGGTGTCGGCCGGAATCACCGCGCCGATCTTGGGGTAACCGCCGATCGTCTGGCGGTCGTTGAGCAGCACGATCGGCTGGCCGTCGGCCGGGATCTGGATCGCGCCGTGGCAGATGCCCTCGGAAAGCATGCCGACGAGATTCGAATGCACGCTCTCGCCTTCGAGCCGGAATCCCATGCGATCGCAGCGGTCGGTGACGCGATATTCGGTATTGTAGAAGCGCCAGCTGTGGACGTGATCGAAGGCGTCCCGCTGATAGCCCGGAACGACCCGCAGCAGGGCTTTCTTGCGGTACGCCGGCCGTTCGGTCTCGTCGAGCCGTTGATGCCGTTCGCGCGGCGCCGATGCGCAGGGTAGCGCGTCGCCAACGCGGAGCTTGTCGCCGTCGAGGCCGCCGATTTTCTCGCGCACGACGGTCGCCGTGCTGCCGAAGGAGGGCGCGACCGTGAAGCCCCCGGCGACCGCGAGATAGCAGCGCGTGCCGGCGGTGGCGAAGCCGATCTCGAGTTTTCCGCCGGATTCGATGTTGTAGCTTCGCCACTGTTCGATCGGCTTGCCGTCGAGCTGGCACGGCGCATCCGCGCCGGTGATCGCGAACGCGGTCGCGATATTGGCTTCGAGCTCGAGGCCGCCGAAACCGACCTCGATGCAGGTTGCGTTGGCGTCGTTGTCGAGCAGGCGGTTGGCCCAGTCGAAAGCGAGAAAGTCGAGCGGCCCGCCGGTCGTCAGTCCGAGATCGTGCGCGCCGTAACGGCCGCGATCCTGCAGCAGGCTCAACAGTCCCGGCTGGCGGACCGTAAAGCCGCTCACAAAGTGCCCCCGAGATCGAGATATTCATCCTTGCCGATCGCCTCGAAACGCACGCGGTCGCCAACTTTTACCGGCATGCTCGGTTCCCGGCTGGGGTCGAACATACGCGTCGGGCAGCGCCCGATTAGGTTCCAGCCGCCCGGCGATTCGGCCGGGTAGACCGCGGTCTGGCGGTCGGCAATCGCGACCGCGCCGCGCGGCACCTTTTGGCGTGGTGTTTCGAGCCGCGGCGCGGCGATGCGCTCGTCAACCTCGCCGAGGTAAGCGAACCCCGGCGCGAAGCCTATCGCATAGACGCGGTATTCCTGGCTCTGGTGAATATCGATGACCGCGTCGACCGGGATGCCGGCGCGCTCGGCCAGCGACTCGAGGTCGGGCCCCGCGTCGATACCATAGTAGACCGGTAACCTGACGAGCTCGCCCTCGGTGGCGGCGCCGGCGTCGAGTTCGGCGAGCGCCACACGCAGCCGGCGTTTGACCGCGAAATGGTCGTCGCCATCGATTTCGAAGATGACCAGCAGCGACGCGTAGGACGGCACCAGGTCGACGAGCGTGTCGGCCATGTCCGCCTCGATGCGCGCGACCGCGGCCTGGATTTGCGCCGACACCTCGGCGCTGGTCTTGTCGCCGAAATAGACGATGAACGCGTTTTGCCCCGCGACGTCGATTCGCATGGGCCGCTCAGGCGTGAATGATGTTGCGAATTTCGATGATCGCGGCGATGCCTTCCTCATTGTCACCGTGCACGCACAGCGTGTCGGGTTTGAGTTCGAGCGTATGACCACTGACCGATGTGACCGTCCCCTGACGGCAGATCTGCTCGACCTGGGCGAGCATTTTGTCGCGGCTGTGGACCGCGCCGGGTTTGGTGCGCGACAGCAGCTTGCCGTCGTCGTCGTAGCAGCGGTCGGCGAAGGCTTCGAACCACAGCTCGATGCCGAGCGCATCGGCCTCGGCTCCGTGCTGTTCCATTTCGGGCGTCGCCTGCAGCATCAGCGGGATCGGCCGATAGTAGCCGGCGATCGCGCGCATGATGGGAGCGCGTACGCTCTCCTTCGCCATCATGTCGTTGTACAGCGCGCCGTGTGGCTTGACGTAAGCGAGCTCCAGCCCCTGGATTTTCGCCAGCCCGTCGAGCGCGGCGACCTGATATTGCACGAAAGATTCGATCTCGTCGGCCGAGCAATTCATCGAGCGGCGGCCGAAGCCGACCAGGTCGGGGTAAGCCGGGTGCGCGCCCGGCATGACGCCGTGTTGCTTCGCCAGCGCCAGAGTCTTGCGCATGACCAGCGGGTCGCCGCCATGAAAGCCGCAGGCGATGTTGGCCTGGTCGATGTGCGGCATGACGTCCTCGTCGCGGCCCATTTTCCACGAACCATAGGATTCGCCGAGATCGCAGTTGAGCATCAACATGTATTAACCTCCACCTAGAGCACCGCGAGGTGGCTGTTGGGCAAGTCGGTCACGAGCATGCAGCCGGGCGAGTGGGTGATGCAAAACGGCGGCCGAGCCTGTTCGACCGCGACCTGCGGCGTGACCCCGCAAGCCCAGAATACCGGCACCTCGTCGGCGCGGATCGTCACCGGGTCGCCGAACTCGGGCTTGTTGATGTCGCGGATACCGATCTTTTTCGGGTCGCCGAAATGCACCGGCGCGCCGTGCACCGCCGGAAAACGGCTGCAGATCTGGATCGCGCGAATCGCATCGCCCGGGATCATCGGCCGCATGCTGACGACCATCTTGCCGCTGAACCGGCCGGCGCTCTCGCAGTCGATGTCGGTGCGGTACATCGGCACGTTGACGCCCTCGGTGACGTTGCGGATTTCGAGGCCGTCGTCGAGCAGCGCTTCCTCGAACGAAAACGAACAGCCGAGCACGAAGGCGACGAGGTCGTCGCGCCAGAATTCGGTGACGTCGTGCACTTCGCGCGTGAGTTCGCCGTGCTCGAACACGCGGTAGCTCGGCACGTCGCTGCGCAGGTCGAGGTCGAGCCCGAGTCGCGGAATGCTGTAGTCGCCCGGCGACGACGTCATGCCGATCAGCGGACAGGGCTTGGGATTGAAG
>JBFFXR010000002.1:0-52747 GCA_041569645.1 Gammaproteobacteria bacterium | reverse complement strand
TTACTGCGATCTCGGTATCGAGGCCGACCTGATCACCAGCCAGCCGGCGCGTATCGAGCATCTCGACGGCGGCTTTTTCAAGTACCAGGTCGACTTCGACAATCTCGCCGTGGACGACTCGACCGGCCTGATCTGCGTGTCGCGGCCGACCAATCCCAGCGGCAACGTGCTGACCGACACCGAATGCGCACAGCTCGACCGGATCGCGCGCGATCACGACGTGCCGCTGCTGATCGACAGCGCCTACGGCACACCGTTTCCGAACATCATTTTCGACGAGGTCAGTCCGTTGTGGAACGACAACTGCATCGTCTGCATGAGCCTGTCGAAACTCGGCCTGCCCGGCAGTCGTACCGGCATCGTCATTGCCAGCGAGGACTTGATCCGCTACTTCGCCAATCTGACCGCGATCACGAGTCTCGCACCGGCGGGAATCGGCGCGTCGATCGTCAACCGGCTGATCGTTGACGATGCGCTCGAGCCGCTGTGCGAGAATATTATCCGGCCGTTTTATCAGCAGCGTTCGCGGCTCGCGGTCGAACTCCTGCAGTCGGCGGTCGACGACCCGCGGCTGCACATCCACAAGCCCGAGGGGTCGATGTTCCTGTGGCTCTACTTCGAAGACCTGGGTATCACCACCAGCGAACTCTACGAGCGCCTCAAACGCAACGGGCTGCTGATCGTCCCGGGCAAATACTTCTTTCCCGGCCAGCGCGAAGTCTCGGCGCACGGCGAATGCTGTATTCGCATGAATTTCGTGCAAAGCGAAGAAGATCTCGCGCGCGGCATCGAAATCCTCGCCGCCGAACTGCGCCGCAGCTGGTAAAGCTTATTTCGTCGTGTGGGTGAAGACGCCGTCCCAGTCGTCGCCGGGCGGGTCCTTGCGGTAAATCGCGATGCGATCGAGATAGACCTGGTAGAGGAATCTGTCGGGATAGGCGCGGTTCAGATTGAAAAAGTCGAGCTCCGCCTTGTCCCAGTCCTGCGCGCGGAAATACATCAGCGCCTTGCGGTAAGCCGATAGTTCGGACGTGATCGATTTGTCGAGATCGTTCTTGTGGCCGACCGGCTCGAAGATCGCGACCGGTTCGTGTTTGCCTTTGACTATCACCAGGTCCAGCTCGCGAAAGACGAATTCCGGGATCGCCGCCTTGGTCGTCTCGCTGACGATGATGTTGACACCATATTCCTTGGTCAGGCCTTCCAGTCTCGACCCGAGATTGACCGCATCCCCGAGCACGGTGTAAGCCATGCGGAATTCGGAACCCATGTTGCCGACGTTCATGTCGCCGGTGTTGAGGCCGATACCGATGTTGACTTCGGGCCAGCCGCGCTGCCTGAAATCTGCCTGCATGATCTTGAGCTCGTCCATCATTTCCATCGCCGCGTAGAGCGCGTGCCGGGCGTGCTCGGAATCGGCCAGCGGTGCGCCCCAGAAAGCCATGATCGCGTCGCCCATGTACTTGTCGATGGTGCCGCGGTATTTGTGTATGACCCGCGTCATCGGCGTCAGCAGCGCGTTCATCAACTGGGTCAGCTGTTTGGGATCCATGCCTTCGGAAATCGTCGTGAAGCCGCGAACGTCGGAAAACAGCACGGTCATTTCGCGATTCTCGCCGTCGAGCGAGAATTCCTGGGGCGAGGCGCTCATCTCGTCGACCAGTTCCGGCGGGATGTACTGGCCGAACAGGTTGGCGAGCTGGCGCTTGCCGCGCGATTCGATGAAAAAACCGTAGGTCATGTGCAGCATGAACATCAGTACGAGCAGCAACAGCGGGCTCGCGAGCGGCAGTATCAGGTTGTTTTCCCAGGCGAAGAAGGTACCGGCGAGCACGATTGCGGTGAGCGTCAATGTCCCTGCGGTCGCAAGCAGCGGCGAGACGATCGGCAGCAACAGGGCCATGCTGACCGCGATGACGACCAGCAGGACGAACTCGTAGCCGACGGTCCAGGCCGGCTTGTGCTTGATACGCTCGTCGAGGATTCCGGAAATGATATTGGCGTGAACCTCGACCCCGGGATAAACGTTTTGTACCGGCGTCGAACGAAGATCGAGCAGGCCCGGAGCCGATGTGCCGACGAGTACGATCTTGTTTCGCAACTGCTCCGGCCTGGCATCGCGAGACAGGACTTCGTGTGCCGAGACGTACGGGAAGCTTCCCTGCGGCCCGCGGAAGGGAACGAATACGGCGCCGTTCATGTCCACCGGAATCCGGTAATTCTCCAGTTTGATGGTTTCCAGCGCGTAGTACTCCTTGCCGCCCTTTTTTCCCGAGGATTCGACCACCAGCTCGATGCCGGAAGCATCGAGGTGTGCTTGGGCGGTGGCGAGTGCGAGCGACGCGAACAGGTAGCCCTTGTAGGACTGGATCAGCGGCACGCGGCGGAACACGCCGTCGGGGTCGACATAAGGGTTATCGAAGTATCCGCCGCTGCGCGCCGATACCTGCAGGATCTCGAGGTTGCCGCCATAGCCGGCGGCCTTGTTGATCGGCAGGCGCTCGCGCCACTGCGCGTCCATCTTGGTCAGTGCCGGGGGCAGCAGGCCGGTCACGCCCGACTCACCCTCCTGCAACGAATACTTGAAGTAATAGCCGAGGACGACGTCGCGCCCGACCAGGCTGTTGGCGAAGATTTCGTCGTGCCGCAGGCTCGGCCGGATATCGTCGAGTGCCTTTTTGTATTCGGGGTTGTCGCTCAGAGTCGTGCGCGCGAGCTCCTCGAATTTGTCCAGTCCGGAGCTCTCGTCCTTCTCGGCAAACACGATATCGAAACCGACCACGTCGGCCTGGTAGTATTCGAAGAGATTGTCGACCATCGTCGCGAGCTTGTCGCGGCTCCACGGCCAGCGACCGACCTCGGCGAGCGAGTTCTCGTCGATGTCGACGATGACGATGCGTTCGTCGAGATCGCGCGGCAGGGTGAAATTCAGGCGCGCGTCGTAGGTCCAGTTCTCGAGTTGCCGAACAAAAGGATAGTCGTAGAGACCGGAAGTATCGATAAGCAGCACGAGCAAAATCAGCGCGCTGAGCACCAGCCGAACGATGCGCTGTAGCTGCATGACTTGCTCCCGGGGTGTGAATCGGCGGAGCCGGCCGCCGAATTTACTTCAGATAGAATTCCATCTTGACGCCAGCGATCTCGATGATGTCGTGGCTTTTGAGTTCGTGAGCATTGGAGCCGATCGGGGAACCGCCGACCTTGGGAACATTGTTATTGGGGCCACCGTCGACGTGAATCAGGAAGAATCCCTGCGGCCGGCGGGTAATCGCGGCAACCTGGACCCCGGGTTGGCCGATCGTCGTCAGGGCCTTGGTCAGGATCAGTTCCTTGCCGGCATTGGCGCCGGACAGCAGTTGCAGGCAGGCTTCGCGGTTCGACATCGGCGAAGCCGCGGCGCTCGCGGCCTCCGAGGCAATCGCCGCGGAAATTTTTTGTACCGATTTGTCGATTTCTTTGCCACCGGCTTCCTCGGGCATGCCCGCCTCGCCGGGGCGGATGATCATCGTTTGCTCGAAATCCTGCTCGCCGCCGCTGGCGGCGTTGTGATAGGTGATTTGATACTTGCCCAGCGTGATGTTGTCGCCGTGCTCGAGCGCGTGTTTCTTGACCAGTTTGCCGTTGACATAGGTGCCGTTGGTGCTGCCGAGATCCTCGAGAAAAGAGTCCTCGAGAATCGTGATGACCTGAGCGTGGCGGCCGCTGACTGACAGATTGTCGATCTGAATATCATTGCCCGGCTTGCGTCCAATCGTCGTGGTTTCGTTGACCAGTTCGTATTCGGTCTGCTCGCCCGAGCTCGATGTCATTATCAGTTTTGCGACCATGTTGTGATTCAGCCTCTAGAGAAATTTTGAAACCGGTCTAATCCGTTAATCGAACCATCCAACCAACTTTTTGAACCAGCCCTGTTTGGTCGAAAAATCCTCGTCGATTCGGCATAGCATTACCGAAATATTGTCCTTTCCGCCTTTCTGGTTTGCCTTTGTAATCAATTGCTTGGCAGCATCTTCTAGATTAGCACTAAATTGCTTAATAGTTAAGTATATATCGTTGTCTTCAACTAAATCGGTTAATCCATCAGAACATAGCAAATATATGTCGTTTTTCAGGACTATATCTTCCTGGATGTCCGGCATGACGATCGGATCGATGCCGAGCGCGCGAGTAACGAGGTTCTTGTTCATCGAATTGCGCGCTTCCTCGGGGGTGTAAAAGCCCCGGTCGATGAGTTCCTGCAGCAGCGAATGATCCTTGGTAATTTGCTCGATTTTGTCGCTGCGCAAACGGTAACAGCGTGAGTCGCCGATGTGCGCGAGGGAAAACGAATTGTTGTAGAACTGCAGCACGACGATCGTCGTGCCCATTCCCTTGTGCTCGGGGTTCGCTTCGGCGGTATTGTAGACCAGCTCGTTGGCCGCGACGACCGCATCCTGGATGCAGATCGACTCCATTGAAAAGCCGCTGGCTTCGTCGATTTCGCCGGTTTCGATTTCGGGCAGGCGCTGCTGTAAATCGCCGATGATCTTGTCGACCGTCATGCTGCTGGCTATTTCGCCGCCGCGATGACCGCCCATGCCGTCGGCGAGCACAACCAGTCCGAGCGCACTGTCGAAGCCGATTGCGTCTTCGTTTTTTTCCCTCACGCGTCCGGCGTCGGTCAAGCCCGTGATCGAAATTTTATTTTGCAGATTCATCGAGCCGGCGAGACTACTGTTTCAGGAATGCCTTGAGTGCATTCGCAAATTCGGTTCCGGTCTGGAAGCGTTGATCAACATCCTTGGTGAGCGCCTTTTCGATCACGGCGGCCAGGGCATCGGGAATTTCGCTACGAATCGTGCGCACGTCGGGCGCGTCCTCATTGGTAATCTTGAACATCAGGCTCGCCATCGAGTCGGCCTTGAACGGCAGCGAACCGGACAGCATCTGGTAGAGCATGACGCCGAGCGAGAACAGGTCGGAACGGCCGTCGACCTTTTTGCCGGCCAGTTGCTCGGGCGACATGTACGACGGCGTGCCGAGTACCATGCCGGTCTTGGTTTTGCTCGAATCGGTGATGCGCGCGATACCAAAATCGGTAATTTTCAGCGAGTCGGATTCGGGCTCCCACATGATATTGGCAGGCTTGATGTCGCGGTGTACGACGTTTTGCTGATGCGCGAAATCGAGGCCCTCGGCGGCACGCTGCACGATGCTGAGGACTTTCGACATCGGCAGCAGACTATCCGGTTTGGTGTAGCGGGTCAGGTCCTGTCCCTGCAGGAACTCCATCGCGATATAGGCGAGATCGTGTTCCTCGCCGGCATCGTAAATCGTGACGATGTACGGATGATTCAGGCGGCCCGCGGTTTCGGCTTCGCGAAAGAATCGTTCCTTGACTTCGTCGAGTTCGTCTTCTTCGAATTCCTGCGCCAGCGCCATCGTCTTGATGGCGACCACGCGGCTTATCTTCGGGTCGCGGCCGAGGTAGACGATGCCCATCGCGCCCTTGCCGAGTTCCTTTTCGACTTCGTATCGGCCGAGCATCGGTTTCTCGACCCCGCCTTCATCGAGCACCAGGGTGCCGCCGGCGTGACCACCGCTACCGCCGAGCATGACCGTCTCCTCCATTTTTTGCGCACGCTGCATGCGCGACTCGATGTCGCGAAATCCCTTGTCGTGCCTGGACATGTACTGGTAGACCGACGATGCCTTGTTGAACTGGCGCTTGCGCTCGAAATCGAGCGCAAGGTTGTACATCGCCTCGAGCACCTGTTCGTCCACCGGGCTGCACTTGCGAAACTTTTCGAAGGCCATGTCGAGCTGGCCCTGGGTCTGGAATGCGATGCCGAGCATGCGATTGCTTTCGGCCGACTCGACATCCGACCTGGCCTTGCCGCGCTCGGTGACGAGGAAGCGCTTGGTCGTGATCAACAGGTAGCCGATGACGAGCAGCGCACCCGGAGTCATCAATTGTACCCACATCGTGTTGTTCGTCATCAGCACGTAGTGGGTCACGACCAGCGCCAGCAGCAGCGCGAAGCTGACGACGAAGGCGACGCCGGCCTTGAGTCTCGGCATCAACAGCATCAGGTAGAGCGCGATCAGCAAAAAGGCACCCATGCGCGCCCAAAAGCCCCATTCCGGTTCGATGAAAAAATCTTCGTTCAGAATGCTCGAGACCGAATGCGCGAGCGTCAGAACCGGCGCCATTGCCGGATCGATCGGGGTTACCTGTGGCGTGCCGACGCCGGTCGCGGTCGGCCCGATCAGCACGATCTTGTCGCGGTACTTGTCGAGCGGAATCTTGCCGCTGAAAACGTCGTAGAAGGAATCGACCTGAAAGGCCGGAAATCCTTCGATGTCCGAGTAGTAAAAGGTGTTCATTTGCAGCTGCGTATCGGTCTTGATCGTCAGGCTGCCGAGCTCGACGCTTTCCGCGAGGTTGACGCGAATGTCGTTGACGTCGAGATTCAGGCTTTTCGCCGCGAGTTGCAGCGAGATCGACGGAAAAAAACGATCATAATATTGCAATACCAGCGGCTCGGAGCGCACGCCGCCGTCGAGATCGGGCAGGGTGTTGAGGTGCCCGATGGCCGTGGCGTGGCGGCCAATTTCCGGAATCGGCGGCAGCACGTTGATGCTCGGAATCGGAAACAGGCCGTTGGCCTGCGCCGAGATCCGGTCGCGGATCTGGTTGAGCGAGTTGCGCAACACGTAGTCGGGCAGTTCCGAATCGGGCTTGCCGCGCGGGACTCCGAGATAAAACACCATCGCCAGTACGACGTTGTTTGCCTCGGCGAGGCTTTGCGCGAGCTTGTTGTCGGTGTTGAGCGCCTGCTCGGCCTCGAACAGGCTCGACTTCAGCGTTTCGATATCCTGGCTCAGCCGTGTGTTGACGCTGGACTGGAGATAGAACTCGAGAATTTCGGCGACCGCGCGATCATTGCCCTTGATCTCGAGCATCGCGCGCAAGGCGTCGACATCGGCGGGCACATCGTTGAAACTGGCGTTGGAAAAGAACTCGATCAGTTCACGGATGTAGAGGGTTCCGGGATCTTCTTGCGGTTCGAGAAAAAACACGGTTTGACCGACGACCTTGGCGCCGCTTTCGGCAAGCCGATTGATCAGCTCGGCGTGCAGATCGCGAGGCCAGGGCCAGCGGCCGATGTTATTGATGCTCTGGTCGTCGATCGCGATGATCGCGACCTTGTCGGACGGCAGGCGTTCGGTCGAACGCACGCCCCAGTCGTAAAAATTGCGTTCCAGACCCTGGAAGGCGGCGGTACCCGAGAAGACGACGACAACGATTGTAATCAGTAGTCCGGCAAACCAATCGCTACTCCAAAAACGGGATTTCATTCCGTCTCCTAGTGTCGTTTTCTTATTGAACGGCCCCAAGTTTGCAGGCGTCGAATGGGACATTGGCCCGGGTTTAAAGGTAGCCCAAACCGTATAATTTTCAAACGTTTATGCAAACGCCTTGAACTGCTTAACAGCTCGCGACCCCGTTGTCGTTCATTTGTCGTGCGATCGCGGACAACTATAAGGTTGTCGTCACTTTTTTACCAGTGTAAAGGCCAATTATTTACTCCCGGCGCAATTGAAATGCCGGGCGAGTAACCTAGAATAGATTGAGTCTCGCAGTCGGTCCGCAAACTCGTTGCCGGCGATGCGTCGGCGTAACAGAAATGTCCGAATTGCTCGATAGAATTGATCGTCTCAACGAAATCGGAATCGCGCTTTCAGCCGAAACCGATACGCCGAAATTACTCGAGCTGATCATGATGGGCGCGAAGTCGTTGACCCATGCGGACGGTGGATCGCTGTACTTCGTCAATAACGGTGAACTCAGTTTCGAGATCATTTCGAACGACTCGCTCGACATCCAGATGGGCGGCGCTTCGGGCAGCGAGATCACTTTTCCGGCGATCCCGCTATGCGTCGACGGCGAAGAAAATCACAGCAATGTCGTCACCCATTGCGTGTTATCGGGCGAGACGGTCAATATCGCCGACGCCTACAACGAGGACGGTTTCGATTTCAGCGGTACGCGCAGTTTCGACGCCCAGACCGGCTATCGCACGCAGTCGATGTTGACCTTTCCGCTCAAGGACCATGAACAGGAAATAATCGGCGCCTTGCAGTTGATCAACGCGCGCGATTCCACCAGCGGCGAGGTGGTCGAATTTCGCGATGTCGAGCAGCAACTCGCCGAGTCGCTGGCCTCGCAGGCCGCGGTCGCGCTGACCCAGCGGCGACTGATCAACGAGTTGCGCGAACTGTTCGAATCCTTCATCCGCATGATTGCGTCGGCGATCGACGATAAATCGCCTTATACCGGCGGTCATTGCCGCCGCATTCCGGTGCTGACGATGATGCTGGCGGAAGCCGCGCATCGCACCGACCAGGGGCCGCTGAAAGATTTTCATATCGACGCCAAGGATCGTTACGAGCTCGAGACGGCGGCCTGGCTGCACGATTGCGGCAAGGTCGTCACGCCGGAGTACGTGATGGACAAGGCGACCAAGCTCGAGACGATTTGCGATCGAATCCAGCTTCTCGAAACCCGCTTCGAACTGCTGCGGCGCGACGCCGAGAACGACTACCTCAGGGCATGCCTCGAAAATGATTCGAGCGACGCCGAACGCAAACGCCGGCGCCAGGCCTTCGAGAACTACTGCGTTGAGCTGCAGCAAGACCTGGAATTTTTGCGCCATGTCAATATCGGCGGCGAATTCATGCGCGACGAAGACATCGCTCGGGTCGAGCGGCTGGCGCGAATCGAATGGACCGACGCGAGTGGCGAGCGGCGGCCGCTATTGAACGAAGACGAAGTCACGAATCTTTGTATCAAGCGCGGCACGCTCAACGACAGCGAACGCAAGGTCATCAACCATCATATCGTCGCGACGATCAAGATGCTCGAATCGCTACCGTTTCCGAAAAACCTGCAAAACGTGCCGGAGTATGCCGGCGGCCACCACGAGAAGATGGACGGCACGGGGTATCCGCGCGGGCTGCGTCGCGAAGATATGTCGGTGCAGGCGCGGATCATGGCGATCGCCGATATTTTCGAGGCGTTGACCGCCAGCGACCGGCCCTACAAGCAGGGCAAGACCCTGTCCGAATGTCTCCGGATCATGGGTTTCATGAAAAGGGACAACCACATCGATCCGGATATCTTCGATATTTTCATTCGCGAAAAAGTCTATCTCGATTACGCCAGGGAATTTCTATTGCCGGAACAGATCGACGAAATCGACGAGTCGGCGATTCCGGGTTACGCGGCGTCGGCCTGACGCCATTCAGGCGGAAACGAGATCGCCGGGCTCGGCGGTATCGACGCCGTCACGTAGCACGAAAGACTCGATGTCCTTTTCGTTCAGCAGAAATGATGCCGCCGAGCTGCGGCGGCCGGTGTCGCAATAAATGACGTACTTCTTGTTCGCGTCGAGCGAGTTCGCCTTCATGCGCAAAAAAATCAGCGGAATGTTGATGCTGCCCTTGATGTGCTTGGCCTTGTGTTCGGTCGGCAGCCGCACGTCGAACCAGACCGCGCCGTCGGCAACCAGCTTCCTGGCTTCGTCGTAATCGACCCAGTTCAGCAAGGGCTCGTTGAGCAGCGAATTGAAATCTTCCTTGCCGAGGCGCATCAGGCTGCCCTCGGTCAGCATCGTGACCGTGGCGTTGCGCTTGCTGTCGGAGATCAGGGCTTCCTCGCCGAAGCTGTCGCCGACCGACAGAGTCGCGAGCTTGACGCCCTTCGGGTTGGCCGGTGTCGAGCGGGTGACCAGGCAGCGGCCTTCCTTGATGATGTAGAAATAGTCGCCCTCGTCGTCCTGCTCGATGATCTTGTCGCCGGGCTTGAAGCCGACCGATTCCATGCGCATGAACATCGCCTGGATATTGGCCGGCGGTATCCGGTGGAACGCGCGAGTCTGCAGAATGCGCGTCATCCAGTCGGTTTCCTCGTCTTCTTCGTCGACCGCCTCGACCGAGTAGCTGCCGGTCTGGTCCCAGGTCAGCATGATATCGAGCATGTCGCTGTTGATTTTGGTAATCACGACTTCCGATTTGGCTCGCGCCGATACGGGCCGCGGAAAACCATGCGCCAGCGGTTGCAAGCCTTCGGGCGAACCGGCCTTGATCACCTTGATGACTTTCTTGTCCTGTACCAGTTCGACCTCGCCCTTGAGGACGTAGACGTGACACTTTTCGGAATCGCCTTTCTTGAACAGGTAATGCCCTGGTTGAACCGCGGTCGCGCTGATTTTTTTGATTAATTCTTGAGCGTTTTCTGGATTCAGCGAATTGATCGGCGAGAGCGTTTTTATCTGTTTGGGATCGATCTCTAGGCTCATGGTGTTTCGCAGAATCCTTTACCAATTGCGTGGCAAGAAGCTATTTTGGCCGCTGGTTCTTGATAAAGCAACCGTTCGCAGGAAAAAGTAAAAACAGCTTCGCGGGCACGCGTGGATTACCCGGATTGCTGCGTAATGTCGACGTAAAGTTTCAGTTTCTGTCCCGGCTGCAGATATTTGCCGACCTTGTTCCAGCGCTTGATATCGGCGACGCTGATGTTGAATTTATTGGCGATACGATACAGCGAATCACCCTTGCGCACGGTATAGCGCAGCGCGTGCAGCGCGTTGCTCGGGCGCGTCTGGTTGACGCTCAGGGCCCGGGCGACATCGTCGCGTGTCCAGACCACGAGCTTTTGCCCGACGCGCAAGGTATCGATCGGCGCCATCGCATTCCACTTGGCCAGCTGGCGGGTCGAGACACCGTAGCTGCGCGAGATGGACCACAGGCTTTGCCCCGGTCGCACAACGTGAACCAGCTTCTTGCCCTTGCGCGAAGTGTTCTGGATGCGCGCGACGCGCGACGATTCGCTCAGCGTATAGGTCTGCAGCGACTTGGTTGCGGTCGGAATCGTCAGGTACTTGCCGGCGCGAATTTGCGTGCCGCGGATATTGTTGACTTCCCGGATCAGCGGGATGGTCGTACGGTACTTGCGCGCGATGTGGCTCAAGGTCTCGCCGTTCCCGATCTTGTGGCGAACCCAGTTGATGCGCTGGTTGGCCGGAACCTCGGCGACGGCGGTACGAAAGCTCTCGGCCTTGCCGCGCGGCAGCAGCAGGCGGTGCGGTCCGCCAGGTGCCGTCGCCCAGCGGTTAAACGCCGGGTTGAGCTGGTAGAGCTGATTGATCGAAATCTCGGCGAGTTCGGCCGCTAGCGCGAGGTCGATCTGACCGTCGAGTTCGACAATTTCGTAGTCGACTTCGTTGTTGATCGGAACCAGGTCGAGGCCGTAGCGCTCGGGATGCGAAAACAGCTCCTTGAGCGCGAACAGTTTCGGCACGTAGGCGCGGGTTTCGCGGCGGATCTTGGTCAGGTGCCAGAAATCGGTCGGGCGCTTGCGCTTCTTATTGTAGCGCACGGCATTGCGAATCTTGCCCGGGCCGGCATTGTACGCGGCGAGCGCCAGTTCCCAGTCGCCGTCGAAAGTAGCTGCAAGGCTTTCGAGATAATTGATGGCCGCGCGCGTCGACTCGATGATGTCGCGGCGGCCGTCGTACCACCAGTTTTGCTTGAGGCCGAGCAGGCGCCCGGTCGATGGGATGATTTGCCACATACCCGAAGCGCGACCATGCGAGTAGGCGAATGCCTGGTAAGCCGATTCGACGATCGGCAGCAGGGCGATCTCGGTGGGCAGGCCGCGATCCTCCAGTTCGTCGAGCACGAAGGGCAGGATCGGTCGCGCGCGTTGCATGACCCGCTGCAGGTAACCGGGGTGGTCGAGGTACCATTTGAGCTGGGTCTCGACGCGCTTGTTCATGACCGGTTCGAGCTGCATGCCGTCGCGCAGGCGGAACCAGGCGCTGTGTTCGCTGCGGGTCGCGCGCAGGCGCTGCTTGATCTCGGCGACGATCAGTGCCTCGCGACGCTGCGTTGCCTCGTATTCTGCGGCCGCGATTTCGATGTCGAGATCGATCGGCACGGGGCGCTCGAACTGGCTGAAATCGGGAGCATCGTAGGGATCGGCTTCGCGCTCGGCCTGGCGCGCCGCGGCGGCGCTGAAGTCGTCGAAATCGCGATGCTGGCTCGCGTCGATCTCGTCGAGCGAATAGCCGTCGACCACCGCCGGCACAGCGCTGCGATCGGCGGGGGTAAGGCTGGCGCAGGCGCCAACGGCGAGGGCGAGCACGGACGGAATCAGAATCTTCCGTTGCTCGCGCAGAGGCTTGAGCCTGAGAAACATTAGTAACGTTTGTTGTTAGTGGCTAGAATACCTTGATTGTAACCCCCGATTCGTAAGTTTCAAATGAGATTTTGGAGACAAGCCTCTGAAAGAAAAGGATTTCGCACAATCGACGAGTGGTATGCGAGTGAAACCGGGCAATACCTGTTCAACGAGCTCGTCGAACGCCTGAACCCGATTCTCTCGACTACCTTCGGTTACTACTCGCTGCAGGTCGGCTGCACCGGGCTCGCCGCCCGCCTGCAGGACGGTTGTCGCGTCAAACACCAGTTCACGCTCGACGACTTGCCCTCGAATGCGCAGGTCAGGGCCAATCCGTCGATGCTGCCGGTGGCGTCGGACAGCGTCGACCTCGTGATTCTGATGCATCATTTATCGAATACCAGTGAACCGCACGCGATCCTGCGTGAATCCTTTCGCATCCTGATTCCCGAAGGCAAGCTGGTGATCATCGATTTCAACCCGGTGTCGTTGTGGGGCTTGCGTAACCTGCTGCAGTCCTGGCTCGAGCACGTGCCTTTCAACGGACACTATTACACCGCGCGCCGCATCGACGACTGGATGCGATTGCTGGTGTTCGACCAGGAGCGGCACTACCGGGTCGGCTACCTGCCGCCGATCCAGAAGACCTCGCTGACCCGTCATCTGGGGTGGCTCGAAAAAGGCACCCGCCGATGGCTGCCGGTGCTCGGCGCGCTGAACCTGCTGGTCTACACGAAAAACATTTCGCCGCTGACACCGGTTCGCCACCGCTGGGTTACGCGCAAGATCCTGCCCGGCAATATCGCGCGCCCCACCGCCGGGCGCGGTATGAGATATGATCGCTGAACGCCGGCGCGATCTCGCGCCGGGATCGCCGACGGCGCGCCTGTTCTGACGTGTCCGAGCAGGTCGTTATGCATACCGACGGCGCCTGTCGCGGCAACCCGGGGCCGGGCGGCTGGGGCGTCGTCATGCGCTATCGCGACCGCTGCAAGACGCTGTCCGGATTCGACCGCGAAACCACCAACAACCGCATGGAGCTGACCGCGGTGATCGAGGGATTGCGCGCGCTCAGGCGACCTTGCGAAGTCGTCGTGCATACCGACTCGAAGTACGTCATGCAGGGCATCAGCGAGTGGCTCGCGAACTGGAAGCGCAACGGCTGGAAAACCGCGGCGCGCAAGCCGGTCAAGAACGACGATTTATGGCGTCGGCTGGACAGCGAGGCCGCCCGCCACTCGGTCGACTGGCGTTGGGTCAAGGCGCATGCCGGGGTCGCCGATAACGAGCTGGCCGACCGGCTGGCCAATGAAGCCATAGATGCGGAGATGAATTGATGCGTCAAATCGTGCTGGATACCGAAACCACCGGGCTCGAAGTCAGCCTCGGCCACCGCATCATCGAGATCGGTTGCGTCGAGTTGGTCAATCGCCGCGTAACCGGCAACCACTGGCACCATTATCTGAATCCGGAACGCGAGATCGACAGCGGTGCTTTCGAGGTCCACGGAATCAGCAACGAGTTCGTCGCCGACAAGCCGCGCTTCGCCGAACTGGCCGATGATTTCCTCGCCTACGTCGACGGCGCGGAGCTGATCATTCACAACGCGCCATTCGACGTCGGTTTTCTCAACGACGAGCTGGCGCGACTCGATCCGCCGGCCGACGGCGTCGAGCTGCGCTGCGATATTCTCGATACGCTGGTGCTGGCGCGGCAGAAACACCCGGGGCAAAAAAACAACCTCGATGCATTGTGCAAGCGTTACGAGATCGACAATAGCCATCGCAGTCTGCACGGTGCGTTGCTCGACGCGCGGATTCTCGCCGACGTCTATCTGGCGATGACCGGCGGCCAGACCAGTCTCGGGCTCGATGCCGAGCAGGGCGAGACATCGACCGACGGCCCGGCTGCCGCGTTGCCGATCGAAACCGGCGCGCCGCTAGCGGTCTGGCAGATCGACGAGGCCTCGCTCGCGGCGGATCGGGAATATGCCGCGTTTCTCGCCGAGCAGCACGATGATCCGGCGTGGAAGTGACTCCGGGCAGGATTCGTGGATCAGGACGATTTCATAATCCGCGCCTGATCGCGCTTCCAGTCGCGATCCTTGACCGCGGCGCGTTTGTCGTGGGCGCGCTTGCCGCGCGCGATTCCGAGCTTTAGCTTCGCCCGGCCGCGGCTCCAGTAGGCCGCCAGCGCGATCAGCGTGTAACCGCGACGCTCGACCAGCCCGGTCAAACGATCGATCTCGCCCCGGTGCGCGAGCAACTTTCGGCTGCGCGTCGGATCGGCCTTGACGTGGGTCGAAGCGCTCGGCAGCGGGCTGATATGCGCGCCGATCAGCCACAGCTCGCCATCTTTCACCATCACGTAGCTTTCCTTGAGTTGCAGCTTGCCGTCGCGCAGGCTCTTCACTTCCCAGCCTTCGAGCGCGATCCCGACCTCGAGGTCTTCGTCGATGAAAAAGTCGTGGCGGGCAAGCCGGTTTTGCGCAATCGTGTTGTCGGGCGTCTTGCTCTTTTTCTTTACCATCGGGAACTCTCGCGAGCGGTCTCGCCGGGGCGCCATATTCTCGGGTGAAATAGTCGACAAAACAAGCGCGGCGATGTGACCGCGCCTTGCCAGGACGGCCGCCTTGGCGATACACTTTCGGACTTTCCATGGTGACCTGATTCGGTCCCTTCGCGACGATCAACTGTAAATCCCGCCAGGCCCGGAAGGGAGCAACGGTAGCAGGAACATCGGGTGCGTAGGAGTGCTGATTCAGGTCGCCGCCAATTTCAGCACCAGGCGGCGGGCCGCGAAATATCCCTATGAGTTACCAGGCATTAGCGCGCAAATGGCGGCCTGCCGACTTCGGACAGATGGTCGGCCAGGAGCACGTCGTGCAGGCCCTGGTCAACGCGCTCGGCGACGAACGCCTGCACCACGCCTACCTGTTCAGCGGCACGCGCGGAGTCGGCAAGACGACCCTCGGACGAATTTTCGCCAAGGCGCTCAATTGCGAGAAAGGCGTCACCGCCGAGCCGTGCAACGCTTGCGCGTCCTGCGCCGAAATCGACGAGGGACGCAGCGTCGATCTGCTCGAGATCGACGCTGCCTCGCGCACCGGCGTCGACGACATGCGCGAGCTGCTCGACAACGTGCAGTACGCGCCGACCCGCGGGCGCTTCAAGATCTACCTGATCGACGAAGTCCACATGCTGTCGAAGCACAGCTTCAATGCGTTGCTCAAGACGCTCGAGGAGCCGCCGCCGCACGTCAAGTTCCTGCTGGCAACCACCGATCCGCAAAAAGTGCCGGTTACGGTATTGTCGCGCTGCCTGCAATTCAGTCTCAAGCGTATGTCCCGGACACAAATCGGCGGCCAGCTGCAGCGGCTGGTCGAAGCCGAGCAGGTCAAGGCCGAGCCGGCCGCGCTCGCGCAGCTCGCGGCCGCCGCCGACGGCAGCATGCGCGATGCGCTGAGCTTGCTCGACCAGGCCATCGCCTACGGCGCCGGCGAAGTTGGCAGCGAAGTCGTCGAAGCGATGCTCGGTACGATCTCGCGCGAATATCTCGAGCGCCTGTTCGATTCTTTGCTCGCGCACGATGCCGCGGGCCTGATCCGCGAGGCGCGCACGGTGATCGAACACAACCCCGATTACCAGCGGGTTTGTGCCGAAATGCTCGCCTTGTTGCAGCAGCTTGCCCTCTACCGGCAGGATCCGGCGCTGGTCGAGGAAGAATTTTTTTCCTCCGAACTGCTCGAGCGCTGCGCCGCCGCGTGGACGGCCGAAGAAATTCAGCTCTACTACCAGATCCTGCTGCAGGGGCGCCACGATCTGCTGCTCGCGCCCGACTCGGCTGCCGGCTTCGAAATGCTGATGTTGCGCCTGCACGCCTTTACGCCCGCAAATGCCGTGGCTGCGGCGTCGCCCGAAAAAAAAAAGCCTGAGCTGACACCGTCGCAGCCGGCCGCCGACGGATCGGCTGCGGCGGTCGATCGGGATACCACGATCGGCGACTGGTCGACGCTCGCCTATGAACTCGAACTCGGCGGTCTCGCACGGCAAATCGTTGCCAACAGTCTGGTCATCGAGCAGGGCCCGGAGCGTCTCGAGCTTGGCCTGCGGCAGGAGATCCACGATTTGCTTACCCCGCCGCTGGCGGCGGAAATTAGGCAAGCTCTCGAGCGGCGTCTTGGGTTATCATTGCGAATCGAGTTCACGGCCTCGTCCGGATTGGGTTCGTCGACCCCGGTCGAAGCCAGGGATCGGCAGTTGGAGGACGAACGCAACGCGGTCATCGCGGCGATTCGCGACGATCGAGTGGTGCGCAAACTCGGCCACGCGCTGGCCGCGGAACTCGACGAATCGAGCGTCGTCAAGACCGACGATCGCGAGTGATGATAGAGGTAGAAGCATGAAAGGCGCGCTCGGCGACATGATGAAAAAAGCGCAGGAAATGCAGGACAACCTGCAAAAGGCGCAGCGTGAGCTGGCGAATCGCGAAGTCACCGGCGAAGCCGGTGGCGGCATGGTGTCGGTCGTCATGCGAGGCACGCACGAAGTCAGCCAGGTGCGGATCGATCCCGAGCTCACAGGCGAAGATCACGAAATGCTCGAAGATCTGATCGCCGCGGCGATCAACGACGCGGTCCACAAGGTCGAGAAGTCCAACCAGGCGGCAATGCAGGAAATCACCGCGGGTCTGAACCTGCCACCGGGTTTCAAACTTCCGTTCTAGCCCATGTCCTCGGCCAGTCTCGATGCGCTGATCGCGGCGCTCACCTGCCTGCCCGGGGTCGGGCGCAAGTCGGCGCAACGCATGGCCCTGCATCTGCTCGAGCGAGACCGCGACGGTGCTCGCCAGCTCGCCGAGACCATCACCGAGGCCCTCGAGCGGGTCGGGCACTGCGAGCGTTGCC
Organism: Gammaproteobacteria bacterium; assembly: GCA_041569645.1. Lineage (GTDB taxonomy): Bacteria > Pseudomonadota > Gammaproteobacteria. The sequence continues at coordinate 35,615 of JBFFXR010000002.1, read as the reverse complement.
GTAATTTTTCCGACCAGGCGCTGTGCCCGGTGTGCTCCGATGCAGACCGCGACCAGGCGACGATCTGCGTCGTCGAAACACCGGCCGACGTGCTCGCCGTCGAATCCTCGGGTGCTTATCGCGGGCGTTACTTCGTATTGCTCGGACGGCTTTCACCGCTCGACGGTTTCGGTCCCGACGAACTCGGGCTCGACGCGCTCGAGGCAGAACTCGCGGATGGCGGGATCGGCGAAATCATCCTGGCCACCAGCGCGACCATCGAGGGCGATATCACCGCGCAGTATATTGCCGATCTCGCCAGCCGCCACGGCATTCGCAGCAGTCGGCTCGCGCGCGGTATTCCGCTCGGCGGCGAGCTCGAGTTCGTCGACAGCGGCACGCTGTCGCGGGCGCTCGATGGTCGACAGCAGTTTCAGTAACGCCTGGTTTTCGGAGGGCTTGTGGCAGATACCATCTTTTCCAGAATCATTCGCAAGGAGTTGCCCGCAGACATCGTCTACGAAGACGATGAAATCATCGCCTTCCGCGACATCAATCCGCAGGCGCCGGTGCATCTGCTGATCGTGCCGAAGGTCGAAATCGCGACGGTCAACGATATCCGGCCCGAGCAGGCCGAACTGATCGGCAAACTGGTGCTGACCGCCCAGCGACTCGCCGCCGACGCCGGCATTGCCGAGGACGGTTACCGGCTCGTAATCAATTGCAACCGCCACGGCTGCCAGGAAGTTTTCCACCTGCACCTGCACCTGATCGGCGGCCGCCAGCTGCGCGGCCTCGCCGGCAGCTGACCGACCGGGCGGCGCGCTTCAACCCGGCGTGGCCGGACGTTCGAGCAGTTTCAGATAGTTGCGGTAGCGCGACGCCGCGATCGTGCCGTCCTCGACCGCGGCAATGACCGCGCAACCCGGTTCGTTGGCGTGTCGGCAATCGTTGAAGCGGCAGCCGGTCGCGCGCGCGTGGATCTCGCGAAAGCCCTGTGCCGGCGAGCGTTCGGCGTCGACGAAGGGGCTGAATCCACGCACGCCGGGCGTATCGATCAGGTCACCCCCCTTCGGCAAGTGATAGAGCCGGCTCGCGCGAGTCGTGTGGCGGCCTTCGTCGGCGTGCGCCGACAGCTCGGCGATCTTGATTTCCTCGTCGGGCAGCAAATACTGCGTCAGCGAGGATTTGCCGACTCCGGAGACGCCGCTCAATACTGACACCTGGCCGGGCAGGCTGCGCTCGAAATCCGCCATGCCGGCGCCGCTCCTGACACTCGTGTGCAGGACCGGGTAACCCAGCGGAGCATAGATCCGGCGTAATTCGAAGGGATCATCGACGCCCGGCGCAAGGTCGATCTTGTTGAGCAGTATTTGCGCGTCGATTGCCTGCTGCTCGGCCGACAGCAGGTATTCGTCGAGCAACAACAGGTTGGGCTCGGGTGCTACCGCCAGGCAAACGAACAGCCGGCTGAGGTTGGCGGCCACCGCGCGCGCCTGGCCGTAGCCGTCGACGCGCTGCAGCAGATTGTCGCGCGGCAGCACGGCGACGACGCGCAGCTCGCCGCCGGCGGTCATCTCGACCGCGACCCGATCGCCGCAGACGAGCGTGCCGAGGTTTGCGCGGATACGCGCCTCGCCGACCCTCGCGGGTGCGATCTCGATCAATACCCGTTTGCCCTGATGCGAAACGATGCGGCCGTGGAGGCTATCATCGCGTCCGGCCTCGGCGCGCTGGCCCGCGCTTATCCGGCGCTGCTGCTGCCGGCTAAGCCGCCGTTTCGCCACTGTCCGGAGCCGCGTTACCCGGCATCAGTCGTGGTACCCGCGGCCGTCAGTCGCCAGGGTTTCGAGATGGTCGATGCGTATCGTCGCGGGGGGATGCGAATCGTAGAATATCGAGTGTAACGGATCCGGCGTCAGCGTGCTGGCGTTGTCGCGGTAGAGGTTCACCAGCGCCGAAATCAGCGCGCGATAATCGCTGTTGGCATGAGCGAACTCGTCGGCTTCGAACTCGTGCTTGCGCGAAAGCGCCGAGAAAAGCGGACTGATGAAGTAGGTGAATATCGGCATCACGAGCAGGAACAGGATGATTGCGGCGTGCGTCGACGGGGACGACACGCCGAGCCCCGAATAAAACCAGTCGGAACGCATCAACCAGGCGAGCAGGGCGAATCCGGCGAACGAAAATGCCGCCGACAACAGCAACGACTTCTTGATGTGATGGCGCTTGAAATGGCCGAGTTCGTGCGCCAGCACGGCCTCGACCTCATTGGGCGACAGCGTATCGAGCAAGGTATCGAAAAACACGATGCGCTTATTGCGGCCGAATCCGGTGAAGTAGGCATTACCGTGCGACGAACGACGCGAACCGTCGACGACGTAAACACCCTGGCTATGAAATCCGCAACGCTCGAGCAGAGCCTCGATACGCGCGCGCAGGCTTTCGTCTTCGAGTCGGCTGAAAGTATTGAACAGCGGCGCGATGAACGCCGGATAGGCCCAAATCATCGTCAGGCTGAAGGCCATCCACAGCGCCCAGGCGTACAACCACCAGTATTCGCCGGCGCGCTGCATCAGCCACAGGATTGCCGCCAGCAGCGGCACGCCGAGCACGGCCACGAGCACCGCGGTCTTGAGCAAATCCTTGATCCACGTGGTCAGCGTCGTCTGGTTGAAGCCGAAGCGCTCCTCGATGACGAAAGTGCTGTACCACGAAAACGGCAGGCCGAGCAGCGACGAAAGAATCAACAGCGAGAAGATGACGAGCATTCCGCCGATCAGTTGCGGGTAGTCGAATCCCGCCCAGCTGCGGTCGAGCAAATCGATACCGCCGCCGAGTGTCCATAGCAACAACCACAGGGTTTCCCAGGCCAGCAGAACGCGGCCGAAGCGCAGCTTGGTGCAGCTGTAATCGGCGGCGCGACGATGATCGTCGAGCGAAATGCGGTCGGCGAAGGCCGGCGGCACGCGATCGTAGTGGGCACGGATATGCCGTATCTGGCGTTGACCGAGCCACAGGCGAACGATGACGGTTGCGGTGACGAAACTTAGGAATACGGCGGTGAATACCGGCATCGGCCAATGTGGACTGGAAAACTTGCTATAGTTTAGCGCATCTAGGCCTGCCTGTAGACGGGAGCAGCGGATGACGCTGAACGACAACAATCTCATCTGGATCGATCTCGAAATGACCGGCCTGGATCCGCAGCGAGACCAGATCATCGAGATCGCGACCGTCGTCACCGACCCGCATCTCGCGGTGCTGGCGCAGGGTCCGGTTATCGCCATCCACCAGCCCGAAGAGGTCATTGCCGGGATGGATGAATGGAACACCCGGCATCACGGCGCCTCGGGTCTGATCGGTCGCGTGCGTTCGAGTTCGAGCAGCGCGGCGGAGGCCGAACGCGAGACGCTCGAATTCCTGCGCGCCTGGGTGCCGCCGGGGCGGTCGCCGATGTGCGGCAACAGCATTTGCCAGGATCGCCGCTTCCTCGCGCGCCTGATGCCCGAGCTCGAAGTTTTTTTTCACTACCGCAATCTCGACGTCAGCACGCTCAAGGAGCTGGCGCGCCTGTGGAAGCCGGATCTCGTCGGCGGCTTCGCCAAAAAGGGTGCGCACCTGGCGCTTGACGACATTCTCGAATCGATCGACGAACTGAAGTACTACCGCGAGCACTTCATCCGGGTTTAATCCGCATGTCGATCATCGGTCTGGTAGCCCTGTTCGTGGGTATCGATAATCCGCCGCAATAGCGGCCAGAAGGGTAATGCGCGATGATCCATGTCGCGAATGCCTTCGAGGAATTCGAACCAGTCGCGCTCGCCGGGATGGTACTCGCCGTTGCGAATCGCGATCAGCACGTCAGACAGCCCGTTCGACAGCGGCTCGACGATGAGGCTGTTGTCGTCGACGTAGTCCTCGTCGAACTCGATCGCGGCGCGTAAATCCTCGACCGCATCGAGGGCCTGGTTGATGAGCTCGACCAGTTCGACCCGGCTGCGCGCGCGCCCACTGGATACCATCATTACCCTCCGTCGACGACCGTCTCGGGTGTCTCACCGCACCGGGTTGAAATAAAGCCGGGCGCAGCTGTCGCGGCCTCGACGTGGCTCAAGATATTGGCCTCGCGGCCGATACTTCAAGCGTCACAAAACCAGATTGCAGACCGCGCATGGATCTTGCCTCGCTGATCGGCATCATCTCGGGAATCGGTTTGATCGTCGCGGCGATCATACTCGGTGGCGAGGTGCACAATTTCATGAACCTGCCCGGCATCATGATCGTCATGGGCGGTACGATGGCAGCGACCTTGCTGACGTTTCAGTTTCGCGACGTCGTCAGCGCATTCAAGAGCGCCTACTTCGTGTTTTCGTCGCCCAAGCAGGATTCGCAGGAACTGATCAACACGATGATCAAGCTCGGCACGATCAGCCGCCGCAAGGGCTTGCTGAGCCTGATGGACGTCAAGACCAATTCGCCGTTTCTCAAACGGGTCTGCACGCTGATCGCGGACGCCGCCGACGAGGAAACGCTGCGCTCGGCGATGCGCACCGAGATCGATTCGATGCGCATGCGTCACTTCGTCGTGCAGGATGTGTTTCGCAAGATGGCGATGTACGCACCGTCTTTCGGCATGCTCGGTACGCTGATCGGTCTCATCCAGATGCTGTCGATGCTGGCGACGCCCGACAACCTCGGCCCGGCGATGGCGATTGCATTGCTGACGACGTTTTACGGTACGCTGCTGTCGACCGCGATCTTCCTGCCGATCGCCGGCAAGCTCAAGTCGCGCACGCTTGCCGAGATCATGAACTTCGAGATCATCTACCAGGGCGCGATCAGCATTCTGCAGGACAATAACCCGCTTTCGGTTTACGAGAAGCTGTCGTCATTCGTGCCGGCCAAGAAACGCAAACCGATGCAGAAACTGAGGCAGCGCGCCTGATGTCGGCGCGATCTTTCAGCGACATGGTCGAAGACGACGAGGGCGGCAGCGCGTGGGTCGTGACCTTCGCCGACATGATGACGCTAATCCTGGTCTTCTTCATCCTGCTGTATACGCTCGCCGACTTCGAGGACGAAGCTTACAAGCAGCTGGTCGAGTCGGTACAGGTCATCGACGGCGACGGCAACCAGGTCAGCGTCATCGATTTCGCCACGCGCAAGGGCCGCAATCCGCAGCCGATCAAGCCGGTCGAGGACATGCTCGGCATGAACCCTGCCGATGCCGCGGTCGACAATCTGAAACCCGCGCTGGTCAGCGAAATGGAAAGCATGATCGACAGCACCGATCTCGCCGACAGCGTGCAGGTAGAATTCGACGGCGACCAGATCAACCTGCAAATCGACGGTCGCTTTCTGTTCGGTTCGGGTTCGGCCGTACTCAAGGACCGCGCGCGATTCATCTTCGCCAACCTCGCGCAGATGTTTCGTGAAAACCCGGACTACCGCATCGCGATCCGGGGCCACACCGATGACGAGCCCATATCGACCGCCCAGTTTCCTTCCAACTGGGAGCTGTCGGCGGTGCGCGCAACGACCGTATTGCGCTATTTCATCGATCAGGGTATCGACCCGGTACGCATGACCGCGACCGGCTACGCCGATTACCTGCCGCTGGTCGACAACGACAACCCGAACAACCGGGCGCGAAACCGGAGAGTCGAATTTGTTCTGGAAAAAGAAAGCTAGCATCGATCTGAAACTCGAGTCGCGCCACGAGGATCACCGCAGCGCGTATCGCATCGCCTGCGCCGAGGATGACCCGGTGCTCGTTGTGATCGACGGTAAATCGCATCGCGCGGTCAATATCAGCGGCAGCGGAATCGCGTTCCGCGCTAGCGGTTTTCGGGATGGCGAACGCAAGCGCGCGATGATTCGCCTGTCGAGCCAGGAGCGGGTTTTTCCGGTCGTGCTCGAGGTGGTTGCGACGCAACGTGATCTGTGTCGTTGTTGCTTCCGAGAAATTCACGAAGATGCGGAAAATCTACTACACTCTTACATACTGGATCTGCAAAAAGCGAAGATCCGACAGAATCAGCGGCATCGATGATGCCGAGAATCGGCTGGGGTATGACATGGACCTGGAAACCGTGAGCATTTTCAGGCGTTTAGTGTGACGTTTTCACCGACGAGATTGATTTTCCGAGGGAAATCGTCCATCATTACCGGTCCATTGGCGGTATAAGAACCACCCTAGCCAAGTTTCTGATTTTACTCGTTTTTTTGGGAAGCGGTTTTGATTAAACAGCGCACGTTGAAAAATGTAATCCGCGCCATGGGCGTCGGTTTGCACACAGGGAAAAAAGTTTATCTGACATTGCGGCCGGCTCCAATCGATTCCGGAATCCGATTTCGTCGCATCGATCTCGACGAACCGGTCGAAATCCTCGCCCGCCCGGACAAGGTCGGCGACACCAACTTGTCGACCACGCTGGTCGAAGATGGTGTTCGTATTTCGACAGTCGAACACCTGCTTTCGGCGATCGCCGGACTTGGTATCGACAATGCCTACATCGACGTCAGCGCCGATGAGGTGCCGATCATGGACGGCAGTTCCGGGCCGTTCGTGTTCCTGATCCAGTCGGCCGGCATCGTCGAGCAAAACGCGGCGAAAAAATTCATCAAGATCAAAAAGAAGGTGCGCGTCGAAGACGGCGACAAGTGGGTCGAATTCACCCCTTTCGACGGTTTCAAGGTCAGCTTCGAGATCGACTTCGATCACCCGTTGTTCACCAAGCAAAAACAGGTCTGCACGATCAATTTTTCGACGACCTCGTTCGTCAAGGAAGTCAGTCGCGCGCGTACCTTCGGTTTTCAGCGAGACATCGAGCATCTGCGCGCCAACAATCTGGCGCTCGGCGGTAGCCAGGACAACGCGATCGTGCTCGACGATTACCGAGTACTCAACGAGGACGGCCTGCGCTACGACAACGAGTTCGTCAAGCACAAGATCCTCGATTCGATTGGCGATCTGTACCTGCTCGGTCACAGCCTGATCGGTGCTTTCGCCGGATACAAATCGGGCCACGCGCTCAACAATCGGCTGCTGCGCGCACTGCTCGACGATCAGAGCGCCTGGGAAGAAGTCACATTCGAGGACGCGTCTACCGCGCCGATCTCTTACGCCCAGCCGGTCGAAGCGGCGATATAGGTAGCGTCTTGAATATCCTAATTCTGTCATCCAACAAGGGCAAAATATGCGGGCTGAATCTCGCCAAGCCGCTGCACTTGTTGCTGATGATGGTATTAATTGGGGCAATCGCAGGCGGCTCGGCTTACCTGGGTTATCGCCTGAAGAATCCCGACAATCACGCGCTGATCAGTGAATGGCAGTCCAAGGTGCATCGACAGCAGGTGCAACTCGAACACATCCGCGAGGAAGCCGACGCCAATATCGACGCGCTTTCGTCGCGTATCGGCCTGTTGCAGGCACACGTCATGCGGCTCGATGCGCTCGGCCGCAAGCTCACTCACATGGCGAGCATCGAGAAGGGTGAGTTCGACTTCGACCAGGCGCCGGCGGTCGGCGGACCCGAGACGGTCAGCAACACGGGTATCGAGCCCAACGAACTGTCGATTGCAATCGATCAGCTGAGTCTCGAGCTCGAGGCGCGCGAAGATCAATTGACGGTACTCGAAAATCTGGTGCTCAACGAAAACCTGCGCAAGGAAGTTCAGCCCAGCGGTCGACCGATAACGCGCGGCTGGATTTCGTCGTATTACGGCATGCGCACGCACCCGTTGTCGGGGCGCCGGGAAATGCACAAGGGCATCGATTTTGCCGGCAAGCTCGGCGGGCCGGTCATCGCCGTGGCCAAGGGCGTCGTGACCTATGCCGGCAAGCGTTATGGTTACGGCAAGGTCATCGACATTGCGCACGGCAACGGCTACACGACACGCTACGCGCACAATTCACGCCTGCTGGTGTCGGTTGGCGACACGATAGAGAAAGGGTTTCAAATTGCCGAGATCGGCTCGTCGGGGCGCTCCACCGGGCCGCATGTTCATTTCGAGGTATTGAAGAACGGCCGCGAGATCAATCCCGTGCGGTTTATTCGTGATTCAAACTGAGCGTCGACCCGTTAATTCGGCGTTGCGCTTGAAACAATCCAACTAGTCACCAACTCTTGTTAACTGTTCGTTAGCTACGGTCGTTTGATGTTGTCCAAAATTGGTAAAGCCCTGTTCGGCAGTCGCAACGACCGCATTATAAAGAAGCTCAGTCAGCGGGTGCAGCGCATCAACCTGCTCGAACCGCAAATGCAGTCGCTGAGTGATGCCGAGCTCAAATCCAAGACCGACGAATTCAAGCGCCGTCTCGCCGACGGCGAAACCCTCGATCAAATTCTCGACGAGGCTTTTGCCGTGGTCCGCGAAGCCTCGGTGCGCACGCTGGGACTGCGCCACTACGACGTGCAGCTCGTCGGTGGCATGATCCTCGACAACAACCAGATCACCGAGATGCGCACCGGCGAGGGCAAGACGCTGGTCGCGACGCTGCCGGCCTATTTGAACGCGCTGAGCGGCAAGGGCGTGCATATCGTCACGGTCAACGACTACCTCGCCGAGCGCGACGCCGAGTGGATGGGGCATATTTACGAATTTCTCGGTCTCAGCGTCGGCGTCGTATTGAGCACGATGGACTACAACCGCAAGCGTGAATCCTACCAGGCCGACATCACCTACGGTACCAACAACCAGTTCGGCTTCGACTACATGCACGACAATCTCTGCTTCACGCTCGACGAGCGTGTCCAGCGTGGCTTGCACTTCGCGATCGTCGACGAGGTCGATTCGATCCTGATCGACGAAGCGCGTACGCCGTTGATCATTTCGGGGCAGGCGAGCGACAGTTCCGACCTGTACCAGCGCATCAATGGCGTAATCCCGAAACTCAAGCCGGTCGAATCCGAGGACGGGCCGGGCGATTATTCGATCGACGAAAAATCCCGCCAGGCGTTTCTCACCGAGGAAGGCCACGATACGGCCGAGCGCCTGCTCGTCGAAGCGGGCTTGCTGCAAGAAGGCGAGAGCCTCTACGACGCCAGCAACATCGCGCTGGTTCATCATCTGAACGCGGGCCTGCGCGCGCACGCGCTGTATCACCGCGACGTCGATTACCTGATCCAGGACGGCGCGGTCGTGATCGTCGATGAATTTACCGGCCGCACGATGCCGGGCCGGCGCTGGTCGGACGGCTTGCACCAGGCGATCGAAGCCAAGGAAGGCGTGCGCATCCAGCACGAAAACCAGACGATCGCGTCGATCACGTTTCAGAACTACTTTCGACTCTACGAAAAACTGGCTGGCATGACCGGTACCGCCGATACCGAGGCTTTCGAGTTCCAGCAAATCTACGGTCTCGAGGTCGTCGTGGTGCCGACCAACGTGCCGATGATTCGTGAAGATCTCGGCGACCTGATATACCTGACCAAGCGCGAGAAATTCGATGCGATCATCGACGACATTCGCGATTGCGTCGGTCGCGGTCAGCCGGTGCTGGTCGGCACGACCTCGGTCGAAACCTCGGAATATCTCTCCGGGCTGCTCGACAAGCTCGACATCAAGCACCAGATTCTCAATGCCAAACAGCACGAACGCGAGGCCAAGATCATTGCCGACGCCGGCATGCCGGGCACCGTCACGATTGCGACCAACATGGCCGGCCGCGGCACCGACATCGTGCTCGGCGGCAATCTCGAGGTCCACCTGAACGAAACTCCCGAAGACGACGCCGCTGCGCGCGACAAGCTGACTCGGGAATGGCAGGGGCTCCACGAGCAGGTCATTGCCGCCGGTGGTTTGCACATCGTCGGCACCGAACGCCACGAATCGCGGCGCATCGACAACCAGCTGCGCGGCCGTTCCGGCCGCCAGGGCGACCCGGGTTCGTCGCGCTTTTACCTGTCGATGGAAGACAGCCTGATGCGGATTTTCGCTTCCGAGCGAGTTGCCGGGCTGATGCAGCGCCTCGGCATGGAGGAGGGCGAGGCGATCGAACATCCCTGGGTCAGCCGCGCGATCGAAAACGCGCAGCGCAAGGTCGAGGCCCATAACTTCGACATCCGCAAGCAATTGCTGCAATACGACGACGTCGCCAACGACCAGCGCAAGGTCATTTACCAGCAACGCAACGACCTGCTGCATGCCGACAGCATCAGCGAGGCGATTGCCAATATGCGCATAGATGTGCTGACGAACCTGTTTCACGCCCACGTGCCGCCGAACTCGCTCGACGAACAGTGGGATTTACCCGGCCTCGAGCAGACGCTCGCAACCGAGTTCGGCGTCGAATTGCCGCTCGCGCGCTGGCTCGACGAGGACGACGAACTTGGCGACGAAGACCTGCTCGAGCGTATTCTGGAGCACTTCGAGGCGGCTTATCGGGACAAGGTCGAAATGCTCGGCGAGGAATTGACCGTGCGGCTGGAAAAGGAAATCACGCTGATGATCGTCGATCGCCACTGGAAGGAGCATCTTGCGGCGATGGACTACCTGCGCCAGGGCATCGGCCTGCGCGGTTATGCGCAAAAAAATCCGGTGCAGGAGTTCAAGCGCGAATCGTTCGAGATGTTCACCGCGATGCTCGATAGCATCAATTACGAGGTCGTACAGGCGTTGACGCGCGTGCAGGTGCGCAGCGAAGCGCAGGTCGAGGCGCTCGAGCAGAGCCACGCCGCCGAACCGGCGATGAAAATGGAGCATGCCAGCGCGCAAAACCCGCTGGCGGCGCCGGAAGCCGAAGCCGAAGCCGAGGAAGCGCACCAGCCTTACGTGCGCAAGGAACGCAAGATCGGCCGCAACGAGCCTTGCTGGTGCGGTTCGGGCAAGAAATTCAAGCAGTGCCACGGCAAGCTGTAATTCATGGCGGTCGGCTTGCAGGCTCCGGGTGAACTCTATCCTGTCGACGGTATTCGGCTCGCCGCGACCCACTGCGGCATAAAAAAGGATCCGGCGGTCAAGGACCTGAGCCTGATCGAAATCGCCGCCGGCGCGAGCGTCGCTGCGGTCTTCACGCAAAGCCATTTCTGCGCCGCGCCGGTGATTCTGTGCCGGCGCCATTTGCAGGCACAACCGGCGGCGCGCTACCTGCTGATCAACTCGGGTAACGCCAACGCGGCGACCGGTGAGGCGGGTCTCGAAACCGCGGCCGCCAGCTGCGCCGTGGTTGCCGCAGCGGGCGGCGTCACCGCAGAAGAGGTATTGCCGTTTTCCACCGGCGTGATTGCCGAAGCCTTGCCGCTCGAACCGATTCGCGGGGCGATTCCGCGGCTCGTCGAAACGCTCGCGGCCGATGCCTGGCTGGCCGCGGCCGAGGGTATCATGACCACCGATACGCTGCCGAAAGCGGTCAGTACGCGAGTCGAAATAGACGGCCGCAGGGTGACCATGACCGGCATCGCGAAGGGCTCGGGCATGATCAAACCGAACATGGCGACCATGCTCGCCTTCGTCGCGACCGACGCGGCGATCGACGGTGATGCGCTGCAGACGCTACTCGGCGAACTGGTCGCGACCAGCTTCAACGCGATCACGGTCGACGGCGACACGTCGACCAACGATTCCTGCGTGCTGATCGCTACCGGCGCCTCAGGAGTCGATCTCGACGGCGGCGGCGATAAGCTGCGCAACGCGCTGCGCAAACTGTTCGAGCAGCTCGCGCAAGCCATCATCCGCGATGCCGAGGGCGCCACCAAGTTCGTCGAGGTCGAGGTCGAGGGTGCCGACAGCGACGCCGATGCGCGCAGCGTCGCGTTTACGATCGCCGAGTCGCCGCTGGTGAAGACCGCGCTGTTCGCATCGGATCCGAACTGGGGGCGGCTGATTATGGCGATCGGACGCGCGCCGCTCGGGCGCATCGACCCGCAGCGCGTTGACGTTTGTCTCGGCGAGCTTCGGTTGTTGCATCGAGGACTGCCCGATCCCGACTATCGCGAAGCACTGGGGCTGGCCGAGATGCGGCGCAGCGAAATCCGTATTCGCGTGAACCTCAATCTCGGCGATGCCCGCGCCCGGGTCTGGACTTCGGATCTGTCCTACGACTACGTCAGGATCAATGCCGAGTACCGCAGCTGAGGCGCCGATCGTCGATCCCGGTCCGATCGACGAGGATCATGTGCACGTCGTTGCGGCGGTCATCTGGCGTAATCCCGACAGGCGCGAATTCCTGATCGCGCAACGCCGCGCGGATCAGCACCTTGCCGACTTGTGGGAATTTCCCGGCGGCAAGCGCGAGTCCGGCGAGAGCGATTGGCAGGCGCTGTACCGCGAGCTCGGCGAAGAGGTCGGCATTCGGCCCACGCGGGCCAAGCCGCTCATGCGGGTCTACCAGCGTTATCCCGAATGCAACGTACTGCTCGATTTCTGGACGGTCGATGCCTACGATGGCAGCGTCGTGGCGCTCGAACGCCAGGTGGTGAAATGGATATCGGTCACGCAGATCGACGACTTCAGCTTTCCACCCGCCGATCGGCCGGTTCTCGATGCTATAGCGAACAGCGCAACAGCTGGAAAACGACGTCGTCCTTGACCTGCGTCGACGGCGCGTCGCCGCCCTGGGGTTGCATGAAGCGCACCGAGTAGCGGTGCTTGCCGGCACTGATCTCGGGGTAGTAGGGCGCGTCGGCGTCGACGCCGATGCGGAGCAACTGGTTGGCCTTGCGGGTATTCAGCGATTCCTGGTAGAAACCGTTTTCGGCGATGACCTGGTTCGCGCTGGCGCTGTCGCGGATGGTGGCGAGGATCAGCTCGATGACTTCGTCGACCTCGAGATAGGGCGCGACCCACAGGCGCAGGTCGGCGACGCGCCGTTCGTGTTCCCGGTTCAGCCAGAAGCGTAGTTGCGGCAGGTCGAAATCACAGGAGCCGCCGGGAATCGACGTTCGTTGCTTGATTCCGAGCAGGAAGTCGGTACGTTTCAGATGTTCGCCGAGCTTGCCATCGAGGCGATGGATGCGCTCGAGCGCCTGCTTTTGCTTGCTCAGGATCGAATCCAGCTTGCCGCGGTCGATTTCCGCGTGATCGGCCATGGCCTTGAGCGCGATATGCTGGCGCTCGAGTTCCTTCATCAGCTCCTGCTTCAGGTCGCCCCGTTCGAGCAGCGATGTGATTTCGAGAATCGTCAGCAATGCCGAATAGGCGCTCCAGTCCCCCTTCAGCGCCTCGAAATAGTGATAGCGCTTCATCAGCGTCTCGACGCGCAATAACATGCGGATGCGCTCGTTTAGCGGCTGCTCGAAAGTCTGGTATTTAGCCGACATCGCGGAAAACAATAGGGGAAACCTTTAAATTATAGCGGAAAACGCAATGCACTGGACCCCGTTGAAATCGCCGGCGTCTGTGCGCTAGGCGTTTGCCAGCGCGAGGTATTGGCGATGCAGCCGCTCGACTTCGGCGTCGAGCCTGGCGCCGTCGTGACTATTGTCGATGACGTCGTGAGCCCGGGCGATGCGGTCTTCGTTCGACAGTTGCTGGGCGATCATCTTGCGCGCCAGATCGACGCTGATCCCGTCGCGCCGGGTAAGCCGCTCGATTTGCATCGCGGCCGGGCAGTCGACGACCAGGATCCGGTCGACCAGCGCCTGGAAGTTGGTTTCGAACAATAGCGGAATCACCACCAGCACATAGGCGTCGCGCCTGTGCCGACGAATCGTGTCGAGACTGCGCTGGTAGATCAGTGGGTGCAGCATGGTTTCGAGCCAGGATTTTTCGCGCCTGTCGTTGAACACGATTTCGCGCAGGCGGGAACGCTGGATTCGACCGTCGGCAGCGATGATCTCGTCGCCGAAATGCGCGCGTACCTGGTTGAAGGCCGGTTCGCCGGGCTCGAGCAGGCCGCGGCTGATGACGTCGGTATCGATTACCGGCACGCCGCGCTGGGCGAACAGGTCGCTGATCGTCGTCTTGCCCGATGCGATGCCCCCCGTCAGCCCGATCGCGAACACGGCGTCGTCGCTCACAGCCCGAACAGGGCGTAGTAGGAGCGCAGCAGCGAATCGCCCCACAGCAGCGTAATCCAGCCGGCCGCCGCGAGGTAGGGGCCGAACGGTATTTGCGTGCCGCGTTCGCTGCGTTTGAGCAAGATCATCGTGATGCCGATCGTGGCGCCGACCACCGACGAGGTCAACACGATCACAAACAACATTTCCCAGCCGGTCCAGGCGCCGAGCGCGGCGAGCAGCTTGAAATCGCCGTAGCCCATGCCTTCCTTGCCGGTCACGAGCTTGAACAGCATGAATACGCTCCACAGGCTCAGGTAGCCGGCCGCGGCGCCGATGACGCTGGTGTCGAGCGGCACGAATACGTCGCCGAGCGCCAGCAGCAGGCCGAGCCACAGCACCGGCAGGGTGATGCTGTCGGGCAGCAGCTTGTGGCCGATATCGATGCCGCTCATGGCGATCAGACTCCAGCTCAGAATCAATGCGGCCGGCGTTTCGATACCGACGCCGAAACGCCAGCCGACGGCCACCGAAACCAGGCCGGTAAACAGTTCGACCAGCGGATACTGCAGCGATATCGGGGTTTTGCAGGCGGCGCATTTACCGCCGAGCGCGATGTAACTCAGTAGCGGAATGTTCTCCAGCGCGGTGATTCGATGCCCGCACTGGCCGCAGCGTGACGGCGGATAGGCCAGATCGAAGCGCTCACTGTCACCAGGCGCAGCCTGTTCGAGCAGCTCGAGGCAGTCGCGTCGCCACTCGCGCTGCATCATGACCGGCAGACGATAGATGACGACGTTGAGAAAACTGCCCACGGCGAGCCCGATCACGAACAGGCTGCCGAGAAAAAAGGTCGGACTCTGCTCTAACAGGTAGAGAAACTGCTGGAACAAAAACCCGCCCTGGACGAACGCCGCCTAGACGACCGAGCCCAGTTTGAAGATCGGCAGGTACATCGCGATGATCAGGCCGCCGACGAGAATGCCGAGAACCGCCATGATTATCGGCTCGAGCAGCGAGGTCAGCGCGTCGACCGCATTGTCGACCTCGGCCTCGTAGAAGTCGGCCACCTTGGCGAGCATCGCGTCGAGCGAACCGGCTTCCTCGCCGATCGAAACCATCTGGATCGCCATGTTCGGGAAAAGACCCGTGTTGCGCATCGAGGTCTGAAGCTGGGTGCCTTGCGATACCTCGTCCTTGATTCGCAGGCTGGCGTCGTGGTAGATGATGTTGCCGGTGGCGCCGGCGACCGAATCCATCGCTTCGACCAGCGGCACGCCGGCGGCGGACATGGTCTCGAGCGTTCGCGAAAAGCGCGCAATCGCGGATTTGGTCGCGATATCGCCGACCACCGGCGCGCGCAGCGCGAAGCGGTCGAAGGCTTCCTGCACCTTCGGCGAGGTTTTCTTCAGTCGCAGTATGAACCAAACGATACCGGCGATCGCGCCGGCGATGACGTACCACCATGTTTGCATGAAATCGGAAAGACCGATAACGAACAGCGTCAGCGCCGGCAGGTCTGCGCCGAAGGATTCGAAGAGATCCTGAAATTGCGGCACGACGAAGACCAGCAGGATGACGGTCACGACGAAGGCGACGACGAGCACCGCGATCGGATAGAACAAGGCCTTTTTGACCTTGGCCTTGAGCGCTTCGGTTTTTTCCTTGTAGGTCGCCAGCTTGTCGAGCATGCTTTCGAGCGCGCCGGATTGCTCGCCCGCGTTCACCAGGTTGACGAACAGCTGGTCGAAGTGCAGTGGGTGCCTGGCGAGCGCCTCGGCGAGCGGCAAGCCGGATTCGACATCGGTCTTGACGCCGTAGATCAGTTTTTGCATCGCCGGGTTTTCGTTACCCTGGCCGATGATCTCGAAGGACTGCACCAGCGGTACGCCGGCCTGCATCATCGTCGCCATCTGGCGCGCGAATATGGCGATGTCGGCGGCTTTGACCTTGGCGCCGCTGCCGAACAGCGGTTGCGGCTTTTTCTTGACCTTGAGCGGATTGATTCCCTGCTTGCGCAGTTCGCTTTTGGCGAGCGTATCGCTGAGTGCAAATATTTCGCCCTTGACCTTGGTGCCACCGCGATTGGTGCCCTCGTAGAGAAATTCGATTTTTTCGGCGGTCGCTGCTTTTGCTGCCATTGCTTAGTCCTTAGTAACGCGGTTTGCTTCTTCCAGGCTGAGAATGCCCTGCATGACTTTCTTCAGCGCCGAACGGCGCAGATCGTCGATGCCTTCCTTCGCCGCCTGGTCGGCGAGGTCGATCGAGTTGGCGCCGCTCATGATCAGGCGGCCCATTTCCTCGGAGATCGTCATGACCTGGTATATGCCGACCCGGCCCTTGTAGCCGCCGACACACTTGTCGCAGCCGACGGCCTTGTAGAGCTTGAAATCCTCGGCCAGGTCTTCTTTCTTGAAGCCTTCCCTGACCAGGACGTCCTTGGGCAGATCGTCGAGCGCCTTGCACTCGGGGCACAACCTGCGGCCGAGTCGTTGGGCGATGATCAGGCTGACCGAGGTCGCGATATTGAACGCCGGCACGCCCATGTTCATCAGGCGCGTCAGGGTTTGCGGCGCGTCGTTGGTGTGCAGGGTCGACAGCACGAGGTGGCCGGTCTGCGCCGCCTTGATCGCAATGTTGGCGGTTTCAATATCGCGGATCTCGCCGACCATGATCACGTCCGGGTCCTGGCGCAGGAAGGCCTTGAGCGCCTCGGCGAAAGTCAGCCCGACCTTATCGTTGACGTTGACCTGGTTGATCCCCTCGAGGTTGATCTCGGCCGGATCCTCGGCAGTCGAGATATTCGTTTCGGGTTTATTCAGGATGTTGAGGCCCGTATACAGCGACACCGTCTTACCGCTACCGGTCGGGCCGGTGACCAGGATCATGCCGTAGGGATTGGCCAGCGCCTTCATGTACAAATCTTTTTGTTCGGGCTCGTAGCCGAGCGCATCGATGCCGAGCTTGGCGCTCGACGGGTCGAGGATCCGCAGCACGACTTTCTCGCCGAACAGCGTCGGGCAGGTGTTGACGCGGAAATCGATCGCGCGTTTTTTCGACAGCTTGAGCTTGATGCGGCCGTCCTGCGGTACGCGTCGCTCGGAAATGTCCATCCGTGACATGACCTTGACGCGCGCGGTCAGCTTGGCGGCGATGTTGATCGGCGGCGACGCGACTTCCTGCAGGATGCCGTCGATCCGGTAGCGAATCCGGTACTTTTTTTCGTAGGGTTCGAAGTGGATGTCCGACGCACCCTTGTTGATCGCGTCGAGCAGGATCTTGTTGACGTACTTGACGACCGGCGCGTCTTCGGCATCGGCTGCGGTCGGCCCGCTGTCTTCTTCTTCCTCGCCGCCGATATCGAGATTCTCGAGATCGTCGTCGAGCATGTCGTCCATCGCGGTGTCCATCGCGGACGTGCCTTTCTCGATGAAGTCCGTGAGCTGGTCTTCCTGCACCAGCACCGCCTCGGTGGAGAGACCCGTGGCGAACTTGAATTCATCGAGCGCCTGGGTATTGGTCGGGCTCGAAATCGCGACGAACAGCTTGTTGCCGCGCTTGAACAGCGGCGCGGCGTTGAGCTTGACGATCAGTTTTTCCTCGACCAGCGAAAACGCCGCCAGTTCGGTGTCCATGACCGTCAGGTCGAATACCGGCAGGCCGAACTCCTGCGACGAAATCATCGCGATGACGCTCGACGGCACGATCTTGTTGCTGACCAGGAAGCTGGTCAGCTGTACCCCCTCCTTGTTGGCCGCCTCGACCGCCTGAATCGCCGCGCCTTCATCGAGATGCTTGTCCATCACGAGCTTGCGCGCGATTCCGGTCAAATTCATATTGGTTGCGGCCATAAGGACAACATCAGGTCTAGAGAGGGTTTACCCCGATTGAAATGAGTATATTACAGATTCGCGGGATTGTTGGAGAATCTGGCACCTTACTATAGGCGCAAAAAATCGACCGCTCAAGGCGACCGCTGGTAAATGTGAAATATGTTCAAAATCATGCGCTTATAAGCCAAGCTTAAGCCAGGGGTTGAGACAGCTGTCAGAGTCCGGCCGGGGCAGCAGGGCGGATCGTTTCTGGAATAAAAAAACGGGCCGCAAGCCCGCTTTTTTGCATCCCCGAACCGCCCGCGTCAGTTATTGGTGCACTTGATGGAGCGCCCGGCGGTCGTGCAACCGTTGCCGGTCAGTCTCCAGTCGATCGAACGCGACGCGGTCGACGCAATCGGTGTGATCGTCAGGCTGAGTTTGGTCGAACCCGACGCGATGCCGGTCGAAACCAGCGTGATGACGCCGTCGGTGATCGACAACGAATCGACGTAGTTTACGGCCGCGCCGTTACTGCCGGCGGCGATCGCGTTTGGGATGTCGTTCGTGCCGCTGTTACAGCCGGCCATGACGCCGAGATCTTCATGGCACATCGCGACCGTGACCTTATAGGAAGAGATGCCGGACAGTGCCGACGCGAGCTTGGTGCGTTGCGTGTAGTCCGAGTACTGCGGAATCGCGATGGCGGCGAGGATGCCGATGATCGCAACGACGATCATCAATTCGATCAGGGTAAAGCCGGAATATTTGTTGTTCATTGCGCCTACCTCCGAAACTGGATTGCCATCCTGGGGTGGAAAAAAAACGGGCCCGAAGGCCCGTTTTTTTCCTGCTCGGGCGGCTTAGTTACCCGAGCACTTGATCGAACGACCGGCGGTCGTGCAACCATTACCTGTCAGGTTCCAGTCGATGGCGGCGGCGCCCGAAGCGGCAACCGGGGTCATCGTCACGGCGAGCAGGGTACTACCGGCTGCGATACCGGTGGATGCCATCGTGATAACGCCGTTGGCGACTGCAACCGAGTCGACGTAAGCGATAACGGCACCGTTGTTACCCGCAGCAATCGTGTTCGGGATGCCGTTGGTGTTGTGGTTACAGCCGGTCAGCGTACCCAGGTCCTGGATACACAGGGCGATCGTCGTCTTGTAAGTCGCCATGCCTGCGACCGCGCCGGCCAGCTTGGTGCGCTGGGTATAGTCGGCGTACTGCGGAATCGCGATAGCGGCCAGGATGCCGATAATTGCGACTACGATCATCAATTCAATCAGCGTGAAGCCGGATTGTACTTTTTTCATTTGAGTTTCCTCTTGTCAAAAAACCTGAAAATCGACTTAGAAAGCGACCAAAGCCGTTTCATGCTGGAATAGAATGCAATCCCGGTGCCAAACCGGGTTGTTAAATAATTACATCGTAAAATCAATATGTTATGGCGTTTTGACGGCGATTCTGGTGGCCCGGCGACAGAAAAGTTTGACAAAAATGTCAAATTTTGACAGCGAATGTCACGAATCGCCGCGCTCGTCTTTCCTGAGCTCGAGTTTGTCGATTCGGTAGCGCAGCTGGCGTAGCGTGATGCCGAGCGCACGCGCGGCCGCCGACTGATTCCAGCGATGTTCCTCGAGGGCGTTGACGATTTGCTCTTTTTCGAGGTTTTGCGTCAGTTCGCCGAGGCTCGGCGCGGATTCGTCGATTGCCGAACTGACGGCCGGCAGTTGCAGATCGTCGGGCTCGATGCGGTCATTTTCGCACAGCGCCAGTGCGCGCTCGAGGATGTTTTCGAGCTCGCGCACGTTACCGGGAAACGGATATTGCTCGAGCGAATCGAGTGCCGCCTTCGATATCTCGATGCGGCTGCCGAATTCGCGGTTGTGGCGTTCGATCATGTACCTGGTCAGTGCCGGTAGGTCGCCCGCGCGTTCGGCAAGCGTCGGTACGCTGACGCCGATGACGTTGATCCGGTAATACAGATCCTGGCGAAATTCGCCGTTCTTGACCATCGCGTCGAGATCTCTGTGCGACGCGCTGATGATGCGGACGTCGACCGGGGTTTCCTGCTGCGCGCCGACCGGGCGGATCGATTTCTCCTGGATCACGCGCAGCAGCTTGACCTGCATCGCCAGCGGCAGGTCAGCGATCTCGTCGAGAAACAAGGTGCCGCCGCTGGCCGCCTTGAACAGGCCATCGCTGTCGCTGGTCGCGCCGGTGAAGCTGCCTTTCAGATGGCCGAACAGCTCGCTCTCCATCAATTCCGACGGGATCGCACCGCAGTTGACGGCGATGAACGGCGCGTCCGCGCGCGAACCCTGCAGGTGGATCTGGCGGGCGACGAGCTCCTTGCCGGTACCCGATTCGCCCTGGATGTATACCGGCGCCTGGCTGCGCGCGAACTTCGCGATCGAGCGTTTGAGCTCGACCATCGTCGGCGCCTCGCCGACGATGCGATAGCGCGAATCGGCAACGTCCGGCTCATGCTGGATCAAGCGCGGCAGGGTCAGCGCCTTTTCGACCAGGTTGCGCAAGGTGTCGAGCGATACCGGCTTGGAGACGAAGTCGAAGGCGCCGCATTTCATCGCCTTGATCGCCAGATCGATGCTGCCGTGAGCGGTGATTACCGCGGTCGGTGTATCCGGCCAGTGCTGTTGGATGTGTTCGACCAGCGCGATGCCGTCGCCGTCCGGCAGCTTCATGTCGGTCAGACAGAGATCGAAGGATTCCTCGTGCAGCAGTCGGGTCGCGTGACTGTAGTCCTCGGCGCTGCGGGTCTCCAGGCCCATGCGCAGCAGCGTGATCTCGAGCAGTTCGCGAATATCCGGCTCGTCGTCGACGATCAGCACGCGCTGGCGGGTCATGACGCGACCCGTTGCGGTTGCCGGATGACCGACGAATGCGCGCGCAGCACGAAGCTGGTGCCGTCATGCTGATTGATGCGCGCCGAGATCGAGGCATTGTTGAGTTCGCACAATTGTCCGACGATATACAGGCCGAGCCCCGAACCCTGATGGCTGGTCGTGTAGAACGGCTCGAAGATCTTGTCGAGCACCGCGGGATCGATTCCCGGGCCGCGATCGGCGATCTCGATCTGGGTATGGAAGCTGTCGACCACGGCGACGCGCAGCGTGATCGGTTTGTCGGCAATGCCGTGAATCAGCGCATTGCTGCACAGATTGGTCAGAATTTGCGCCAGATGACCGGAGTCGAACTCGATCAGCGGTTGCTCGGCGGCGATTTCGACTTCGAATTGCTCGGGGCGGGCAAGTCCGGAATGGCAAAAATCGTCGACGAAACGCGGTAACCAGGACTCGAGATCGATACTTTCGCGAGCCGTCGGATTGCCGCGCGATATCCTGAGTATGTCCTCGATGATATGGTTGATGCGCGCGGTGTGCTGGTTGATGATCTCGACCATGCGCTGCTCGGATTGCTCGATGTCATCGTTTTCGTGCAGCAACTCGGCGGCATAGGAGATCGCGCCGAGCGGATTGCGGATCTCGTGCGCGATACTCGCGGTCAGGTGGCCGAGCGCGGCGAGCTTGGCCTGCTGCATGCTGTCGCGAATCGACGATACGTCATTGATAAAAATCAGCGTGTTGGCCTGTTCGAGCCCCTTGAGGCGGCGAAAGCTGACCTGGATATCGTCGAGTCCGGTCTCGGTCGGCAGCAGCGGCCGCTCGTCTTCGCCAGCCTGGCGCCAGGCTTCGAGCGCCGCCTGCAGGCGTGGGCAATCCTCGCTCAGGATGATCGCCCGGTCGCCCGGCAAATGCAGCAGATCGAGAGCCGCCTGGTTGATGTGGCGAATTCGATCGTTGCGGTTGAGTACGATGACGCCGGCCTGCAGGTTCTCGATGACTTCCTGGTTGAGCGCCGACAGCAGCGCGACGTCGCGCTCGCGCTGCTGTACGAGCTGCTCGCTGGAACGCACGCGCATGATCAGATTATGGGTCACGACGGCGGTCGCGATCAGGCTCGCGCCGAGTATCCCGACCTGAGTCGAGGTGCCGGTATAGTCGGGAACACTGGTTACCGAAAAAATGTGCTGGGCAAGCAAGCCGAGCGACGCCAGTGACGCGAACAGAATCGCCAGCGACTGCTGGGTCAGCAACCCGGTGGTCGCCACCGAGATGATCAGCAGCATGCCGAGGCCGCTGGAAATTCCGCCGCAGGCGTGCATCAGCAAAATGATGATAATCGTGTCGCAGTAAATCTGCAGCGATACCTGCACCTGGAATCCGCGGCGCTCGATCCAGGCGGCTACGATCCAGATCATCGACAGCAACAGATAGGCGAAGCTGGTCCACGAGAAAAGCGTCAGATCGACGATATTGAGCAGTGGCGAGTCGCGGACGAAACTCTGGCTGACGAAAATCGACGCCAGACCCAGCCGGTAGACGTTGAGCAGGCGTACCGAAGTCCAGTTCGTCGACCGCCGCTTGTAGCCGCTGTCGAAGGATTTATTGCCGGTCAAGCTCTGCATGTTCGGCGCAGCAGTAGGATTCGTTATCGCGGACGACGACCGAGGATTCGGGGACATGCACGCCGCAGTATTTGCACTGGCGCATGTCTTCCGAGCCCTGCGCCTCGAGGCGCTGCGGGGGTGGGCTCGGCGAAAACAGGCGCTTCAGCAGCCAAAGCAGGATCGCGACGATGACGAGCAGGACGATCAGGCGCATGAGAAACATCGATTCAGGAGGCAGTCGGATCGATTCTGGAAATCGGGATTTTCAAGTCTATGATTATAACCGCTGTGCGGCAAAACGCGGGATTTCGCCGCGTGGAAAAAATTAACGCGGGTGACTTGCTGAAGGCCATAAACCTCCCTATACTGCCCGCCTTTTATTGCTATTGGTTAACTTCTGGAGCGCAAATCAATGACAATAGAGCTGCCCGACGGCTACAAGCCATCCCCGAAAGAAGAGTATATGTCACCGCAGCAACTCGAGTATTTCCGGCGCAAATTACTGGCCTGGCGCTCGGAGTTGCTGCAGGAATCGGAAAATACGATTTCGCACCTGAAAGAAGAAAACTGGCAAGAACCCGACATCAACGACCGGGCTTCGCTCGAGACCGACGCCGCGCTGGAGCTCCGCACGCGCGACCGCTACCGTAAACTGGTTAACAAAATCGATGCCGCGCTCTCGAGGGTCGCCGACGGTACCTACGGTTACTGCGACGACACCGGCGAGGAAATCGGCCTGTTCCGCCTCGAAGCGCGACCGATCGCGACGCTGACCGTCGAAGCGCAGGAAAAGCACGAGCGGCTGGAAAAGCAGCGCCGCGACGACTGATCATCGCGGCCCTCGCTCAGGCCGTCTCCGACTCGTCTTCGGTCGAATCCTTCAGATAAGGTACCCGCGCGGTCGGCACGATCGGCGCCGCGCCCTCGCAGTGCAGGTGCTGGTCGTCGAAGAAGATGTGCGGCGAAAAGGATTCGAGAATCTTGTGTTTCGGCACCCCGCCGAGAAAAAACGTTTCGTCGATGCGTACGTTCCAGGTGCGTAGCGTGCGGATCACGCGCTCGTGCGCCGGACTGTTGCGCGCCGTGACCAGCGCGGTGCGTATCGGCGGCTTGTCGCGGCCGGCCTTGCGTTTCAGGTCGAACTGCAGGTAGGACAGGGTTTTCAGCAGCTTGGCAAATGGTCCCTCGGGCAGGGGCTGCTGCGCGTTTTGCTTCTCGTGGGCGATGAAAGCCTCGAGACCCTGGTTCTGGTAGATCATCTCCGATTCCTTAGAGAACAGGACTGCGTCACCGTCGAAAGCGATGCGGATCTGTTCCAGCGGGTCGGCGCGCTCGCGCCGCGGCCCGTCGTAAATCAGTCCGGCGGCGACGCCCGATTCGACCGCGGCCTGCACGTCTTCCTCGGTTGCCGACAGGAACAGGTCGACGTCGAAGGCGTTCAAATACTTGGCCACCGGCTCGCCACCGGTGAATGCGGCGCGGGTAATATCGAGCCGGTAGTGATCGATCGAGTTGGAAATCCGCAGACTGGTATCGGCCGAGTTGCGCGAAACGATCACGACCTCGGTGCGACGCACGCCGGCCTCGATCTGGTTGATGCGCAGGATCGCGTCGATCAGCGCGAAGCCGGTGCCCGGCTTGAGCACGTCGTTTTCGTGCTCGAGCTGGTACTGGCAATAGGCCTCGAGACCCTGTTGCTCGTAGATTTCGTTTTCGCGGTTCAGGTCGAACAGCGCGCGCGACGATACGCCGATGACGAGATAGTTGCTCAGATCGTAGGGCATTAGATGGACTTCGCCAGTATCTTCGAGCCTCGCCCGGGATTATAGCTCGCCCGCTTCGTATCTGGCAGGTCGAAGTCATCTTCCTCGGCGTAGCCGTGCTCGAGAAACCAGTGTGAGCTGCGCGTCGTCAGCGTATATAGCCGGCCCAGGCCGGCCTCCGCGGCGCGTCCCTCGGCGCGCTCGAGCAGTTCGCCGCCGAGCCCGGCGTTGCGGTAATCGTCGTGCACCGCGAGGCAGGCGATCTCGGCGATCCCGGCGACGCGGTCGGGGATGCAGGCGATGCAGCCGACGATCATGCCGTCCTTGTCGATAACCTGGAAATGGCCGATCTCGAGTTCGAGCTGCTCGCGCGAGCGCGGTACCAGCGTGCCGCTGGCTTCGAGCGGTTCGATCAGCTGCAAGATGCCGCCGATATCGTCGATCGTCGCATCGCGGATTCCCTCGTAGAACAGGTTGGTGACCATGCTGCCGTAGCCGTCGCGGGTGAACAGCTCGAGCAGCAGGCCGCCGTCGACGCGCTGATCGATCAGGTGCGCGCGCCGTACTCCGCCCTGGATCGCGTAGATTGCCTGGCGCAGCAGGTTTTTCAGATCGTCGGGCAACTCGGGCGCGCCAATCAGCACCTCGCAGTCCTGCGTCGACAGCGTATTGCGCAGCGCGCCGTCGTCGCCGAGCTCGGCCATCGCATAAATCAGCTTGTCGGCCGCCAGCGCGCGCGCGACTTCGCCGGCGAGTTCCTCGGCCGGCAGGTTGAAGACTTCACCGCTGCGCGAGTAGCCGAGGTTGGACAGCAAGACGACGTGATTTTGCGCGAGCAGCTCGCGTATCGCGCCGTGGCGGATTGCTCGCACCTTGCCCGAGTGCTGCATGTCGACCCCGTCGATAACGCCGAGCGGCATGCCGGTGACGAAATTACCGCTGACCAGCGAAATCTCCGAACCCGACATCGGCGTGTTCGGCAAACCCATCGACAAATGTGATTCGAAACGGGTTCTGACCTCGTTGACGGCCTGCACGACGCACGGCAGGGCGTCGGCGTCGGTGACGCGAACGTGGTGGTGAAAGCGCGCCTCGATGCCGTGCCGCGCGAGCTGCGCATCGATGCTGCGCCGGCTGCTGTGCAGCAGCACCAGCTTGACGCCGAGATGGTGGAGCAGGGCGATATCGTGCGTCAGCCCGACGAAACGCTCGGACAGGATGAGCTCGTCGGCGACCAGAATGACGAAGGTTCGCTCGCGGTGCGCCCGGATGTACGGCGCCGCGGCGCGAAACCATTCCACCATATCCTGCGTGTTGCCCATCGCTTTCGTGATCCTATACACTCGAGATCGCACTATATTATAGAAGCAGGTTGCAACCTAGACTCCAGCCGTGTCCAGTATCGATCTCGACCACCAGCCGGTAAGTAGCCATCATCTGCAGCAGCAGGAGCTCGTCGCCTTTCTCTATAGCCGCTTCAGCCTCGGTACGCTGATTACGCTGGTCGTCGCCGGGGTCGCGGCATTGCTGGCCTATATCGAATTATCGATCCAGGGACGCGAGCTGTGGGTGGTCGGCTGGTTCGGGCTGTTATGCCTGATATCCTTCGCGCGCTGGCGCCTGCTCAGGCGCTTCGAGCAGATCAGCAACAAGGCTTATTTCCCGTATCAGAAATGGCACAATCGCTTTTTCGTCGGCGTCGTAGCCGCCGGCGCGATGCTCGGCGGCGGCGCCGCGCTGTTGATGCCTTACATTACGACCAACGTGCAAATCATCCTGCATTCGCTGCTGCTCGGCATGGGCGCCGGCGCGATCGCCTATCTTTCGACCTCGCTGCGCATCTATATCGCCTACCTGGTCGCGATCATGCTGCCGGTGACGATCTGGCTGTTCCTGCAGCGCAACGCCGATACCTACGTGCTTTGCTTCCTGTATATCTTCTTCATGGGCGCGGCGTCGATAAGCGTCAAGCGCATGAGTACGCTGGTCAACGACGCGCTGTACTATCGCTACGACAACGAGACGCTGATCGAGGACCTCGAGCGCCTGCTCGAATCGGTCTCGCAAACCAACAAGGCGCTGGAGAAGATCTCGACTACCGACGAGTTGACCGGCGCGTCCAACTACCGTGCGTTCCGTGTTGCGCTCGAGGACGTCTGGCGGCAGTACGAGGGCAATCGCGAACCGGTGTCGTTGATCAAGCTCAACCTCGACTATTACTACGAATACAACTCGCACTACGGCCAGGAAGCCGGCGATCGTCGCCTCAAGGAAATCGCCCGCCTGCTGGCGGCCGAGCTGTCGCGACCCGAGCAAATGGTCGCGCGCCTGCACGGTGCCGAGTTTGCGCTGCTGCTGCCGGGCACCAGCGGCGAAAACGCGCGTGCGCTCGCCGGGCGGATCATGCAACAACTCGAAGCGCGCGAGATCGAGCACGCGAAATCGAGATCGGGTCCTTATCTGACGCTATCGGTCGGGGTCGGCAGCCAGACCGTGGCGCCCGGCTCGTCGTCGCGCGAACTGCTGGCGCGCGCCGATACCGCGCTCAAGCTCGCCAAGGAAAAGGGACGCAACCGGCTCGAGGTGCTGGCGGCCTAGGGTCTAAGCTGTACCGGCGAGCAAGCGCTCGAGCAGCGCCTTTTGCGCGTGCAGGCGGTTTTCCGCTTCCTGCCAGACCACCGATTGCGCGCCGTCGAGCACCTCGGCGCTGACCTCCTCGCCGCGATGCGCCGGCAGGCAGTGCATGAACAGCGCGTCGGCACCGGCTGCGGCCATGACTTCGCGATTGACCTGGTAGGCGGCAAATACCCGGCTGCGCGCCTCGAGCTCGTCCTCCTGTCCCATGCTCGCCCAGACGTCGGTAACGACCAGGTCCGCATCGCGGGCAGCCTCGCCAGCGCTTGCAAAGACTTGTATCAGGTCGCCACCGCTGGCGACGATCGCGGCATCGGGCGCATGTCCGTCGGGGCTGGCGATTTTGAGGCGAAAACCGAAACGGATCGCGGCGTTGATGTACGAGTGGCACATGTTATTGCCGTCGCCGATCCAGGCCACGGTCGCGCCGGCGATTTCGCCGCGCAGTTCGAAGAAGGTCTGCATGTCGGCGAGCAGTTGGCAGGGATGCAGTTGATCGCTCAGGCCGTTGATGACCGGTACCGCCGAGTGCCTGGCGAGCAATTCGACGCGGTCATGCCCGAAGGTGCGAATCAGAATACCGTCGACCATGCTCGAGATCACGCGCGCGCTGTCTTCGATCGGTTCGCCACGGCCCAGGTGGCTGTCGCGCGGCGACAGGAACATCGCGTGACCGCCGAGCTGGTACATGCCGGCTTCGAAAGAAACCCGCGTGCGAGTCGAGGATTTTTCGAAGATCATCGCCAGCAGCTTGCCGGCGAGCGGTTTGTGTTCAATGCCCTGGCGTAATTTGGCTTTGACGTCGATCGCGTGCGCGATCAACTCGCGCAGCTCGTCGCCGCTGAAATCGAGCAGGCTGATGAAATGCCGGGGTGCCATGTCAGTGATCCAGGAATGCGTTGATGGTATCGATCAGTCGCGCGCCGAGCTCGGCGGTTTGCGCGGCATCGAGTATCAGCGGCGGCAGGACGCGCACGACGCGCTCGGCGGTGACGTTGACCAGCAAGCCACGCTCGAGGGCGAGCCGGACGACGTCGCCGCAGGCGCGATCGAGTTCGATTCCGATTAGCAGGCCGAGCTGGCGAATATCGGTAACGCGTTCGTCGTCGCCGAACGCCGCGTCGAGTTGCGCCCGGAGCTCGGCGCCACGCGCCGCGGCGTTGGCCGCCAGGTCGCTTTCGAGCATGGCCTCGAGGACGACCAGCGCAGCACGGCAGACGAGCGGGTTGCCGCCAAAGGTCGAACCGTGGTTGCCCGGCCGGATCAGGTCGGTTGCGAGCCCGGCGACCAGGCAGGCGCCAATCGGCACGCCGTTGCCGAGCGCCTTGGCCAGCGTCATGACGTCGGGTCGAATGTCCTCGTGCTCGAAGGCGAACAACTTTCCGCTGCGCGCCATGCCACACTGGATTTCGTCGAGCATCAGCAGCCAGCCCCGCTGGTCGCAGATCCGCCGCAGCGCCGCGAGGTATCCCGGCTCCGGGATGACGATGCCGGCCTCGCCCTGCACCGGTTCGACGAGTACCGCGGCAACCTTGCGGTTGTTGGCGGCGATCGCTTCGATCGCGCCGACGTCGTCGAAGGGCGCGCGCACGAAGCCGCCGACCAGCGGTTCGAAGCCGGCCTGCACCTTGCGGCTGCCGGTCGCCGACAGTGTCGCCATCGTACGGCCGTGAAACGCGCCCTGCATGACGATGATCTGCGGCGACTCGATGCCACGCGCGTGACCGTGCAGGCGCGCGAGCTTGATTGCCGCCTCGTTGGCTTCGGCGCCGGAGTTACCGAAAAACACGCGCTCCATGCCGGCCGCCGCGCAAAGCCGGTCGGCCAGTTTCTGTTGCCACGGTATCGTATAAAGGTTGGAGGTGTGCAGCAGGGTTGCCGCCTGCTCGCCGAGCGCGGCGGTCAGCGGCGGAAAATTATGCCCCAGGCTGGTGACCGCAATGCCGCACAGCGCGTCGAAGTACTGCCGCTGGTCGCTATCCCACAGATAGCAGCCGTCGCCGCGCTCGAAGCTGACCGGTAGCGACTGGTAGGCAGTGACGAGATGGTCCGACATTCGGATGGCGCCTGAAAAAAACGCTCAAACATACAGCGATTTGGCGCGATTACAAGTGTTTTTTCCGTCCGCAACCGAGCCACCCGCTGTAATGCAACGGGTGGCTCGAGCGGACCGAAAACGTTTTAGAAGGGAAATCCGCCGTGGGCGTAAGCGGTCATCGACAACAGCATCGGAATGGAGAGCGCGGTATTGGTGCGCGACGCCATCAGCGCGACCGACTTGGCCTTGGCGATGACTTCGGCGTCGTGGCTCTGGCCGTCGAGACCGAGGATCTTCTTCTGATTGGGCCAGATGAAAACCCAGACGTTGAACAACATGATCGTGCCGAGCCAGGCGCCGACGCCGATCACCGCGGCGCCTTCCTGGAACATGAAGGCCGCGTGCAGGATACCGTACTGCCACAGGATCAACGCGCCCGACAGCCAGGTCACGACCGCCGCCCAGCGAAACCACAGCAGTGCCGTGGGGGCGACGTACTTGTTGATCGCTGCCGGGCCCGGGCCGCCGCTGTCGGCTTCGGCCAGCGCCTTGGCGACGCCGGGGACCTGGACGAAATTGAAGTAGTACAGCAGGCCGATCCAGGCGACGCCCGCCAGCGCGTGCAACCAGACGCTCCAGCCGAGGAGATTGAAGCCGGCGCCGTCGGCAAAGATGATCATCAAGATCACGGCGATCACGATACCGGTGACGATGGTGCCGGTAATGGATTTTAACGGATTCATTAATGACTCCCGGTTATAAACGTTTAGAATAAGCGGATCACGGGTTGCTAGCCCTTACCCGCTACTTGCGGCGGAGTATAAGGACTTTCCCGAGGGGGCGCAATTGCCGCCCCGGGCGCTGGCATCCGCGCTGAAAATCACGGATATAGAGACCTATGTGCGGCTTGTTCGGAGTCCTCGGATTCAATGATACGGTGCCCGATCCAGGGCTCGCGACGGGTATGTCGGAAGCCGTCGCGCGCCGCGGTCCCGACGACAGCGGCGAGTACCGTGACGGGCCGGTGCTGCTCGGCCACCGGCGGCTCGCAATCATCGATTTGTCGCCCGCCGGGCACCAGCCGATGGTCGATGCGGGCGGTCGTTACCACATCGTCTTCAACGGCACGATTTACAACTATCCCGAATTGCGCGAGCAACTCGTCGGCAAGGGTTACCGCTTCAAATCGCACAGCGATACCGAGGTCATCCTGAATGCCTAT
The DNA here is from genome assembly GCA_041569645.1 of Gammaproteobacteria bacterium. Classification (GTDB taxonomy): domain Bacteria; phylum Pseudomonadota; class Gammaproteobacteria. The sequence continues at coordinate 5,750 of JBFFXR010000002.1, read as the reverse complement.
GCCTGCTGGGGTGAGGACGCGGTAGCCAGACTGCACGGCATGTTCGCCTTCGCGATCTGGGATAGCGAGCGGCGAAGCCTGTTCGTCGCGCGCGACCGCATCGGCATCAAGCCGCTGTACTACGCCGTCGCCGACGACGGCTTTTACTTCGCGTCCAACCTGCAGGCGTTGCTCGCGACCGGGCGCTTCGACACCGCGATCGACCCGATCGGCCTGCATCATCAATTGAGCCTGCACGCCGTGATACCGGCGCCGCGCACGCTGCTCGCGGCGATTCACAAGTGCCACCCGGGGCACACGCTGACGGTGTCCACCGACGGCAAGATCGTCGAGCGCCGTTATTGGGATCTGAACGCGAAACGACCAGCCGAGCGGCGCAGCCCCGAGGAGTGGAACGAGCTGGTCCACGATGCGTTGATGCAGGCGGTCAAGAAGCGCATGACCATCGCCGACGTGCCGGTCGGCGTGCTTTTGTCGGGCGGTCTCGACTCCAGCCTGCTGGTCGCGCTGCTCGCCGAGGCCGGCCAGCATGATTTGCGCACCTTCAGTATCGGCTTCGAGGACCAGCCCGAGGAGCGCGGTAATGAGTTCGAATTTTCCGACCCGGTAGCGGCGCGCTACTCGTCGGACCACCAGAAATTTCTGATTCCGAACGACGAAGTGCTGACGCGTCTGCCCGAGGCGGTCGCGGCGATGGCCGAGCCGATGTTCGGCCAGGATGCGGTTGCGTTCTTCCTGCTTGCCGAGCAGGTTTCGCGCTCGGTCAAGGTCGTGCAGAGCGGCCAGGGTGCCGACGAGGTTTTCGCCGGGTACTTCTGGTACGCGCAGATGTGGGCGGCGCAAAACGAGCCGCCGCTCGAGCGCTTCGCCCGGCGCTACGTCGACCGTGACCACGCCGAGTTCCTCGAAACGGTAGCCGCGCGCTACCACGGCGACGACTACACGTCGGCGCTGATCGCGGAACATCTCGATACCGACCAGGCCGACAGCTTCCTCGACGCGGTGTTGCGTTTCGACGTGACCACGCTGATCGTCGACGATCCGGTCAAGCGCGTCGACAACATGACGATGGCCTGGGGACTCGAAGCGCGCGTACCCTTCCTCGATCACCATCTGGTCGAGCTGGTGGCGTCCTGTCCGCCCGAACTCAAGCTGAAACACGACGGCAAGGGCCTGCTCAAGGAAATCGCGCGCGGTCGGATTCCGGATGCGGTCATCGATCGGCCCAAGGGCTATTTTCCGATGCCGGCACTGAAATACGTCCGTGGCGAGTTTTACGATTTCATGAAAGACACGCTGAACTGCCGGGCCAGCCGCGAGCGCGGGCTGTTCAACCGCGCCTACATCGATCGCCTGCTGGCCGAACCCGAAACCCACTTTACGCGCCTGAACGGCAGCAAGCTGTGGCACAGCGCGTTGCTCGAATACTGGCTGCAGATGCACGTCGATCCGGTCGCGCGGGCGGCAGGCGGTAATTCTCCGGCTTGAAAAAAAGGTTTAAGATGATTACTTAGCTGCAACCGGCAGATAATTTTCAGAGGTATTTAATGGACGTCCTGGAACGGATCAAGCAACAAGTCGAGACCTATCCGGTCATCATTTACATGAAAGGCACGCCGCAATTGCCGCAGTGCGGTTTTTCCAGCCGTACCGCGGAGGCGCTCAAGTCGCTCGAAATCGAGTTCGCCTACGTCAACGTTCTGGCCGACCCCGAAATCTTCGAGAATCTGCCGCGCTTCGCCGACTGGCCGACCTTTCCGCAGGTTTACGTCGACGGCGAGCTGATCGGCGGCTGCGATATCACGCTGGAAATGCTCGAGTCGGGCGACCTCGAAAAGCTGGCCAACGCGGCGCTGGCGAAAAAGGCCAGCTGAACGCAGCGCCGGCCTCCCGCTCAGTGAATCGGCAGGCTCGCCTGGTGCGCCATGGCGACGATTTCGTCGACCGTTGGCGCAGGATTGAATTCGTGCCCGTACCAGATTCCGACCGCGATTTGTAACTGGCGGCCCTGCTCGCTGGTTTGTTGCGTGTGCCGGCGAATGTTCTGGATCAGCCGCGCAAACAGGTCGGGATTGAAATGTTGCGGATCGCCGTATTGCACCAGCACGGCGAAGGTATTCAGATTGAAGCGCGAAACCATGTCCATCGGCCGCAGCGAAAGCTGAATCGAGTTGGCGATCGTCTTGAGCGTGCCGAGTCGCAGCTTGCCGTTTTGCGCGCTGACTTCGATCAGGCCAAGCCCGAGTCCGCCGCCGCGCGCGTTGCAGTGTTCGATCATCGATTCGATGTGCAATTCGAGCTGCGAGCGGTTGGGCAGGTTGGTTTCCGGATCCTGCAGGCTGAACTGCTTGACCCGTAGGAACTGGCTGCTCAGGTTGCGCATGCGTTCGCGCAGCGCGTTTTGCTCCCACGCCGTGCGGCCGGCGCCGAACACCCGCGCCGCCAGTTCGAATTGATTCGCCGACTTGGAAACGAAATCGTCGACGCCGCGCTCGAAGGCGACGACGATGCTCGAAGCGGTGTCCTCGGCGGTCAGCAAGACGATGCCGGTATAGCGGTCGTGGTTCTCGTCCCAGCGGCGGATCAGGTCGGTCATCTCGAGGCCGTTCATGCCCGGCATCCAGAAGTCGGCGAGCACTACGTGGGCACGACGCTGGTTCAAGAGGTAAAGCGCCTCGTCGGCCGACGACGCGGTGCGCACGTCGGCGAAACCCGACTTGGTCAGGCCCGACTTGACGACTTCGCGGCTGAACTGCAAATCGTCGACGACGATGATGGCGAGATCTTCTTTACGCAAGATTGGCGAGCGGTGGGGGATTGCGATGAGTATAGATGAAATTTACTTGCCCACATGACCAACCCGGGTCTCGTTGACGATCTTGCAGAACAACGCCGCGGTCATTTCGGCGTCGTAGATCGCCGAGTGCGCCTCGCTCGGATCCCATTCCAGTCCGGCCGCGCGAACCGCTCGCGCGAGCACGGTCTGGCCGTAGGCGAGCGCGGCGAGACTGACCGTGTCGAGCGTCGAAAACGGGTGAAAAGGATTGCGCTTGATGCCGGCGCGCTCGGCCGCGGCGTTGACGAACTTCAGATCGAAGTGCGCGTTGTGGCCGACGAGGATAGCCTTGTTGCAGCCGTGGCGCTTGATCTCGTTGCGAATCGGCTTGAAGATTTTAGGCAGGGCCTCTTTCTCGTCGACCGCGAGGCGAAACGGGTGGTCGATATCGATGCCGTTGATTTCCATCGACTTGGGATCGAGGTTGGCGCCAGCGAACGGATTGACGTGGCAGGCAACGGTCTCGGCACAGTAGAGCTTGCCCGCCTCGTCGACATCGATCAGCACCGCGGCGATCTGCAACAGCGCGTCGGTCGCCTCGTTGAAACCGCCGGTCTCGACGTCGACGACAACCGGCAGAAAGCCGCGAAAGCGCGTCGCGAGACTAGCCGGTTCGGCCATCGGCTTCGAGTTTCCAGCGCAGGGTTTCGCCGGCGCGAAACGGCACCAGTTCGCCGTCGGGGCAGGGCAGTGCGTCCGGCACCTGCCAGTCGCGGCGGACCAGCCGGATTCGCTCCCGGTTGGGCGGCAAGCCGTAAAATTCGGCGCCGTTACGGCTCATGAAGGCCTCGAAGTGAGCGAAGCCGCCGGCTTGTTCGAAGGCTTCGGCGTAGAGTTCGATTGCGGCGTGCGCCGAGTAGATGCCGGCGCAGCCGCAGGACGACTCCTTGGCCGCGCGGCTGTGCGGCGCGCTGTCGGTACCGGCGAAAAACCGCGCATCACCACCGGTCGCCGCAGCCAGTAGCGCCTGGCGGTGCGTCTCGCGCTTGGCCACCGGCAGGCAGTAGTGATGCGGACGCAGCCCGCCGGCAAACATCGCGTTGCGATTGATCAACAGGTGATGCGGCGTAATCGTCGCCGCGAGATTGGCGTCGGCGGCGCAGACGTAGTCGACCGCGTCGCGCGTCGTGACGTGTTCGAAGACGATGCGCAGCGCGGGGAAATCCCGCCGGATCCGCTCGAGGCTGCGCTCGATGAAGACCTTTTCCCGATCGAAAACGTCGATGCCGGGATCGGTCGCCTCGCCGTGGACCTGCAGCACCAGGTCGTGTTCCTGCATCGCGTCGAACACCGCAGCGAGCCTGTCGAGATCGGTGACGCCGGCATCCGAGTTGGTGGTCGCGCCGGCCGGGTAGAGTTTGGCCCCGAATACTTCGGCCGACTCGGCGGCCGCGCGAATTTCGTCGACGCGCGTGTTGTCGGTCAGGTAGAGCGTCATCAGCGGCTCGAAGGAACTTGCCGGCGGCAGCGCGGCGAGGATGCGCTCGCGGTAGGCCAGCGCATCGGCGTAGCTGCGCACCGGCGGCACGAGGTTCGGCATGACGATCGCGCGCGCGAATTGGCGCGCGCTATCGGCGACGACCGCTTCGAGAAACGGCGAGTCACGCAGGTGCAGGTGCCAGTCATCGGGACGGATGAGGCTCAGTTCGTCCATAGTATTTGCAGAGGGCGGATAAGGAAGATTAATATTGCAATAAATTCCAAGAATTAAGTCAGGCGGCTCGACCGCATGCGATATACTCCGGCCAATTTACAATAAAGGCGAATCCCGTGGTAGACGAAACTGACATTGATCCGCAGGAGACACAGGAATGGATGGAGTCACTCGATTCGGTGCTGGAGCGGGAGGGTCCCGAGCGGGCGCACTTCCTGCTCGATAAACTGATCGACAAGACTCGCCGCTCCGGCGCCTACCTGCCGTTTTCTGCCAATACCGCCTACGTCAACACGATTCCCGAGGAACGCCAGCGCCCGATACCCGGCGACCAGGCGATCGAACACAGCATCCGCTCCGCGATTCGCTGGAATGCCGCGGCGATGGTCGTGCACGCCAACCGCAAGGCCAGCGAACTCGGTGGTCATATCGCGAGCTTCGCATCGGCGGCGACACTCTACGATGTCGGTTTCATGCACTTTTTCCGTGCACCGACCGATGACAACAAAGGTGATCTGGTGTTTTTTCAGGGTCATTCGGCGCCCGGCGTCTATGCCCGCGCGTTTCTCGAGGGCCGCCTCAGCGAAGAGCAGTTGCGTGCCTTCCGCCAGGAAGCGCTCGACGACAACGGTCTGTCATCCTATCCCCATCCCTGGCTGATGCCGAATTTCTGGCAATTCCCGACCGTGTCGATGGGGCTCGGCCCGTTGATGGCAATCTATCAGGCACGGTTCCTGAAATATCTCGAGAATCGCGGCCTGCAAGAACGGCAAAATCGAAAAGTCTGGGCCTTCATGGGCGACGGCGAGATGGACGAGCCGGAATCGCTCGGCGCGATCTCGCTGGCCTCGCGCGAAAAGCTCGACAATCTCATTTTCGTCATCAACTGCAACCTGCAACGGCTCGACGGACCGGTGCGCGGCAACGGCAAGATCATCCAGGAACTCGAAGCCGTGTTCCGCGGCGCCGGCTGGAACGTGCTCAAGGTCATTTGGGGTTCCTACTGGGATCACCTGTTCGCCAAGGACAAGGAAGGCGTATTGCAGCGGCTGATGGAAGAAACCGTCGACGGCGAATACCAGGCTTACAAGGCCAAGGGTGGTGCCTATACCCGCGAGCATTTTTTCGGCAAGTACCCCGAGACCCTCGAGATGGTCGCCGAGATGTCGGACGAGGACATCTGGCGGCTGAACCGCGGCGGCCATGATCCACACAAGATTTATGCCGCCTACGCCGAGGCGGTCGAATACACCGATCGTC
>JBFFXR010000001.1:0-63768 GCA_041569645.1 Gammaproteobacteria bacterium | reverse complement strand
TGATGGGTTACGGCACCGGCGCGATCATGTCGGTGCCGGCGCACGACCAGCGCGACTGGGAGTTCGCGCGCAAGTACGGCCTCGAAATCCGCCAGGTGGTCGAGCCGATCGACGGTTCGGCCATCGACCTCGACGCCGGTTCGTTCGTCACCAAGGAAAGCCGCTGCTGCAATTCGGATATCCTCGACGGCCTCGAATTCCAGGCCGCCTTCGATCGCATCTCCGACAAGATGGAAGCCGAGGGCAAGGGTAGCCGCCAGGTCAATTACCGGCTGCGCGACTGGGGCGTATCGCGCCAGCGCTACTGGGGCGCGCCGATCCCGGTCATCCATTGCCCCGATTGCGGGCTGTCGCCGGTGCCGGCGGAGGACTTGCCGGTGGTGTTGCCCGAAGACGTCGAATTCGAGGGTATCGGTTCGCCGATCAAGAAAATGCGCTCGTTCATCGATACGACCTGCCCGCGTTGCGGCGGCGCCGCCGAGCGCGAAACCGATACCTTCGACACCTTCATGGAATCGTCGTGGTACCAGGAGCGCTTCGCCTGCGCCGATCAGCACGCGGCGATGCTCGACGAGCGCGCCGATTACTGGACCCCGGTCGATCTCTACATCGGCGGCATCGAGCACGCGATCCTGCATCTGCTGTACGCGCGCTTCTACCACAAGCTGTTGCGCGATCACGGGCTGCTCGAGTCGAACGAACCGTTCCAGCGGCTGCTGACCCAGGGCATGGTGCTCAAGGACGGCAGCAAGATGTCGAAGTCGAAGGGCAACACGATCGACCCGCAGGATCTGATCGACCGCTACGGCGCCGACACGGTACGGCTATTCATCATGTTCGCGTCGCCGCCGGAGCAGACCCTCGACTGGTCCGATTCCGGCGTCGAGGGCGCCTATCGTTTCATCAAGCGCCTGTGGGCCGCGGTGCGCGCGCAGGTCGACGCCGGCGTGGTCGCGGTCGACATCGACGCCGCGACGCTCGACGACGACCAGCACGCGATGCGGCGCAAGCTGCATGAGACCGTCGCCAAGGTCGGCGACGATTTCGAGCGGCGTCTGACCTTCAACACCGCGATCGCGGCCAACATGGAGCTGCTCAACGCGGTCACGCGTTTCGACGACGAAACCGCGACCGGTCGCGCAATCCGCCAGGAAGTCTTCGACCACATGATATTGATGCTGGCACCGATCATTCCGCATATTTGCCATCGTCTGTGGCACGATCTCGGCCACGCCGGCGGGCTGATCGACGCGGCCTGGCCCGAGGCGGATCCGGCGGCGCTCGAGCAGGACACGATCGAGATGGTTATTCAGGTCAACGGCAAGCTGCGCGGGCGCATGCAGCTGCCGGCCGATGCCGACCGCGCCGCCTGCGAAGCCGCGGCGCTATCGAACGAGCAGGCCAGGCGCTTCATCGGCGACGCCGAAGTCAGAAAAGTCATCGTCGTCCCCGGCAAGCTGGTCAACATCGTCGTCTGAGCATGTCGCGAGCCGTCACTTGCCGGGTCGCGTTGTTGGTGCTGTGCCTGGCGCTTGCGGCCTGCGGCTTTCGTCTCGCCGGCACCGCCGAGCTGGCCGATTCGCTCGAACTGATCCGGCTCGAAACCGACAATTTCAGCGAGCGCCAGCGCAAGGCCCTGCGCGCGCGCCTCGAGCGGGCCGGCGCGTTGCTTGCCGGCGAGGGCGATGCCGACGCGACGCTGCTGCGGGTCAGTTTCCTGAACGTTCCGGCCAGGGATCTCGTCGCCGGCGGCAGCAGCGGCAAGACCATCGAGCGGCTTACCCGCAGCCTGCGCTTCAGCCTGGTCGGCGCAGACGGCGAGCCGCTGATCGAGGCCAAGACCCTGACCCGGCAACGGGATTTCACCCGCGACGAGGATAACCTGCTGGCATCCAACGAGGAGCGCGCGAACCTGCTCGTCGAGCTGGAAAAATCGCTCTTCGAGCAATTAATTTTCCAATTAGGCCGAATCTGAATTTACCGGCCGCCAACAAGCGTTTATAATCGCCCGAACTGGGACCCTAATCGACACACCAAAGCCGAACACGGAGCTGAGCGAATTTAGTATGTCCCATGCCATCACCAGTTGAACCGGAAAACGGCGCGGCGCGCCGGCGGCAACGCCGCATCAATCCGCTGATCGGGATCGCGGCCGTAATCGCGGGCCTCATCGTCTTCGTCATTCTCAGTGGCGATCGGGGCGAAACCAGTGCGACCCTGGTCGAAAATCCCGAATCATCCACCTCCGACACGATCGATCGCAACCTGCTGGTGCCCCCGGGCATGCACGCGCGCGAATACATCGACCGGATGCGCGCTGCCGGCAAGCCGTACCCGCTCGAAGAAGTCTTCGCCCGCGCCGGCCGGCATCTTGCCGAGGGCAGTCTCGCCGACGCCCATCTGCTGTATTTCTTCGCCGCGCGCGAGGATTACCTGCCGGCGATCATGACGCTCGGCGAAATGGCCGACCCGACTCGCTTCGAAGCCGCCGATTCGCTGCTCGACGAGGCCGATGCGGTTCAGGCCCACAAGTGGTATCGCAAGGCCGCTGATCTCGGCCATCCGGATGCGGGCGCGCGGGTCGACGCGTTGCGCCACTGGGCGCAGGCCGCTGCCGAAGCCGGCGATGCCGACGCGGCGCAATTGCTTCTCATTTATCGTTAAGGTGACTTCCATGCAGCGCTCCGGCAGATTACCGCGCGCCACCGCATTCCTGTTCCTGCTGTGTTCCTGTCTGGCGACGCCGCTCGCTGCGGGCGAGAAACCGCTGTTGATGGAGGGCAAGAAATCGCTCTACCAGCGAGTCCTGAGCGTGCCCGAGGCGCGGCTCTACGAGTCGCCGACCGACACCGCGACATCGAGCGAGGTCGTGCCTTTCAGCGTGCTCTACGTCTACGACAAGGGCAGCGACTGGCTCGAGGTCGGCTACGACAGCGTCGGCCGGATCGCCGGCTGGATCCGCCGCGACCAGGCGATCGAGTGGAATACGGCGCTGACCGTGTCGTTCAAGGACCCGCAGGACATCCAGCGAGTCATGATGTTCGGCGAGCGCGACGCGCTCGAACGGATGGTGACGAAATACGACAAGATCGGCTACCAGGCGCTCTACAACGCGGTCGTCAGCGGCAGCCCGCCGCCCGACTCGCCGGTAATCGCGATCCAGCCCGAGGCGCACCTCGAGATCCGCGAGAATTTCTACCTCGTGCCGATCAAGCAGCACGAAGACGTCTATCTCGGCAACGAGCAGGCGCGCCTGCTCGAGATCGCCAGCGTGCCGCTCGACGACAGCGACGCGGCAGGCAAGCTGTCGGCGCCCGACGCCAAGCCACGCAGCTACCGCAGCGGGATTCATTTCGTCATCGACTCGACGCAGTCGATGGGGCCGTACATCGACCGTACGCGCGAAGCCGTAGCGCGAGTCTACGCGGCGATCGAGCGACAGGGCCTGACCAACCAGGTGAGCTTCGGGCTGACCGCCTATCGCGACAACGTCGATATGGTTCCCGAGCTCGAGTACCTGACGCGTCGCTACGTCAGTCTCGCAGAGGGCACCGATGTCAAAACCTTCTTCGCCAACGTCAATGCGCTGAAACCGGCCGAAATTTCCAGTCGCGACTTTCGCGAGGATGCCTACGCCGGGATCCGCTCGGCGATCGAGGACACCGACTGGGAAAAATTCGACGCGCGCTATGTCGTGCTGATTACCGACGCCGGGCCGCGCGAAAGTCACGATTCGCTGGGCGCGACGCGCCTGTCGGCCGAAGCGCTGCGCCAGCTCGCCTACGACAAGGGCGTTTCGGTCTGGGTGCTGCACCTGCGCACGCCGTCGGAGTCCGCCGACCACGAGCTGGCCGAGCAGCTCTACAAGCAGGTTTCGTACTACCCCGGTATCGGTGATTTTTACTACGGCGTCAGCCTCGGCCAGGTCGACGAGTTCGGCACCGTGCTCGAAGTGCTCGCCAACCAGATTACCCAGCAGGTGCTGGCGACGACCAACGGCGTTCCGCCGCTGCCGCTGCCGGAACGCGACGCTGGCGAGTCCCAGCTCGCGCAATTGCAGGATCGCGTCGCCAAGCTGGGCAATGCGCTGCGCATGCGCTACATCCAGAAAGAACGCGGCGCGCCGCTGCCCAAGGTCTTCGACGCGTGGATGGTCGATCGCGACTTTCTCAAACCCGAACGCTCGGCGGTCGACGTCCGCGTATTGCTGACGCGCGATCAGCTCTCCGATTTGAAAAACGTCATGCAGCAGGTGCTCGAACTCGCCGAGGAAGGCGTGCTGAGCCCGCAAAATTTCATCGACGATCTCAAGAGCCTCGCGGCAACGGTCAGCCGCGATCCGTCGGCGGTCGCCGCGAGCACGTCCGGGGCGGGCGGCAATCTCGCCGACATGGGCTACATGCGCGAATACATCGAGGATTTGCCGTATACCGGCGAGGTCATGAACCTGACATTGGAGTCCTGGGAAGAATGGTCGGCCAAGGTGCAAATCGAGTTCATGCACCGCCTCGAAAGCAAGATCAACTACTACCAGGCGCTGCACGACCATACCGACCTGTGGGTCACGCCCGGCGGCGGGCCGGTCAACGGCAACTCGGTATTTCCGGTCGCCCTCGACCTGCTGCCCTGACTTACGGCGGTGTCGATCATCTATACGCTCAGGAACGTCGTCAAGGAACGGCTGAACGACGGCGTCGGTTTTCGCCTGTGCGTGCCGAAGATCGAGATTCGCGCGCAGGAAAACATCGCTCTGATCGGCCACAGCGGCTGTGGCAAGAGTACCTTGCTCGACATGCTGGCGCTGATTCTGCGTCCCGATGACTCCGAGGATTTCAACCTGCACCCGATCGATGGCGACAACAGCGATGTCGCCGATATGTGGCAACGCAATCGCCAGGGCCCCCTGTCGCAAATCCGCAAGCGCCACATCGGCTACGTGCTGCAATCGGGCGGCCTGCTACCGTACCTGACCGTGCGCGAAAATATCGAACTGCCGCGGCGGCTGCTGAACCTGCCGGACGACGACTCGATCGAATCGATATCGAAAGTGCTCGGCATTCAGCGCCAGCTCGACAAGCTACCGGGCTACCTGTCGGTCGGCGAGCGCTCGCGCGCGGCTTTCGCCCGCGCGCTGTCGCACCGGCCGTCGATCCTGATCGCCGACGAGCCGACCGCGACCCTCGACCCGATCACGACCCAGAAGATCATGGCGGTCGTCATGGAGGTCATCAAGGGGCTCAAGATCACGTTGATCACCGCGAGCCACGACTGGCATCACGTCTACAAAATGGATTTACGTACCTTGAACCAGGTTGCCGAGCCGGTCGACGACGGCAAGATCTACCAGTCGACTTTTTGCGATTGATGGCGCAGATCACCAACATCGTCCGCCTGAGTTTTCGCGACTACAGCCACGAATGGCGCATGTCGGGCTGTTTCGTACTCGCGCTGGCCTCGGTGCTGGCGCCGATGATGATTCTGTTCGGCCTCAAGTTCGGTGTCGTCAGCACGATGATCGCCGATCTGGTCGAAAACCCGATCAACCGCGAAATTCGGCCGATCGGCAGCGGCAGTTACGACGATGCCTGGATCGAGCGCCTGCGCGCGCGCGAAGACGTCGAGTTCATCATCCCGAAAACGCGCGCGCTGGCGGCGACGATTCAGCTCAAGAGCGACACCGCCAGGCGTATCCTGTCGACCGAACTGCTGGCGACCGCAGCGGGCGATCCGTTGCTCGGCAGCGGCCTGCGCGCGCCGGCCAACTACTACGAGGTCGTACTCAGTGCGAGCGCCGCCAAACGCCTCGAGATTACCGCCGGCGATCGTATCGACGGCAGCCTCGCGCGCCAGTTTCGCGGCAAACGCGAGCGCGTGCACCTGCCGCTGACCGTGATCAGCGTGGCCGATCCCGGCGTGACGCCGCGCAACGTGGCCTTCGTTCACCTCGACCTGCTGATCGCCAGCGAACACTTCAAGGATGGCCGGGCGGTGCCCGAACTCGGCTGGAGCGGCAACTCGGCGACGGCCGGGGCGCGCAGCTTCCCGTCCTTCCGGCTCTACGCGCGATCGATCTACGACGTCACGCGGCTGGTCGAGGATCTCGAGCGCGAGGGCGTGCGGGTCAAGGCCAACGTCGCCGAGATCGACACGGTGCAGTCGATCGACCGCAACCTGTCGGTGATTTTCTGGATCATCGCCTGCGTCGGCGCGCTGGGTTTCTCGTTTTCGCTCGGTGCGAGCCTGTGGGCCAACGTCGACCGCAAACGCAAGGATCTGAGTATCCTGCGCCTGATCGGTTTCAAGAGCGGCCGCATCGTGCTGTTCCCGGTGCTGCAATCCTGCTACACCGCGTTTCTCGGCTGGCTGCTGGCGGTGCTGATCTACCTCGTATTCGAGCACCTGATCAACCACGTGCTCGCGCCGACGCTGAACATCGACCGCAAGCTCTGCTTTCTGCTGACCGAGCATTTCCTCTGGGCGCTCGGCCTGACCGTCCTGATCGCGATCTACGCGGCGATACTCGGCGGGCTGCGCGCGGCTCGCATCCAGCCGTCGGACGGGCTGCGCGACGTCTGATTCGCCGCGTAGGCCGGAAATTGTAGGAAAAATCCTACATCGGCTTTTGCCCTGGCTTACAGCTCAAACCTCCGCTGCGACTTCAGCCGGGCGCCGGTCGGCGGCTATACTGATTTCGTGCCTGCAAGGAGGCGGGTGACGGAGATGTGTACAAGGACTTTCTCCCCACATCGGAGGCAGGAAGCCTTGCAGGAAGCTGCTGGATGATATAGCAGGTAATCATTCGATCCCCGCGCTCTTCGTGACCGGGGATCCTTTTTTTCCGCCGGCCACAGCGCGCTTCTGTGCTAGCATTGCCGCCCATGCAAGGCGTCGGTATCACCCGGGATTTGCAGCCCGTCTATCTGCTCGCCAGCGGCGAGCCGCTGCTGCTGCGCGACTGGCTCGACGACGCGCGCGCGGCGCTGCGCGCGGCGGGTTGCGAAGATATTTTGAACCTGCAGGCCGACGCCGGTTTCGACTGGAACGAACTGCTCGAGGACAGGGATACGCTGTCGCTGTTCGCGAGCAACAAATGCCGCATCGTCACGCTGCCGACCGGCAAGCCGGGCGTCGCCGGCGCGAAAGCGATAGAAGCGCTGTGCGCGCGGATCGCCGCCGGCGACGTCTTCATTTTCGTGACCCCGGTGCTCGACCGCGCGACGCGCAAGACCGCGTGGTTTCGCGCTATCGAGAGTCACGGCCGCATCGTCGAGCTGAAGCCGGTATACGACAACCAGTTACCTGACTGGATCGGCGAGCGCGCGCGGGCCAAGGGGCTCGAGCTCGATGGCCAGGCGGCGCAATTCCTCGCCGAGCGTACCGAGGGCAACTTGCTCGCCGCCGACCAGGAGCTCGAAAAGCTGTCGATCCGTTTCACCGCCGACGCGCGCATCGATTTGGCGATGATCGAGGATTCTATCGCCCAGTCGTCGCGCTATAGTCATTTCCTGCTGGTCGACGCCTGTCTCGCCGGGCAGACCGCGCGCGCAGTCAAGATCCTGCGCAGCCTCGATGCCGAAGGCTATGCGACGCCACAGTTGCGCTGGGCATTGCAGGCGGCGCTGGAACAGCTCGACGAGCTCGCGGCGGCCGAGCGCGCCGGCGGCATCGACGACCGTACCTGGCAACGGCTGCGCATCTGGCGCAACAAGCAGCGCCTGTACCGCGCCGCGCTCGGGCGCCTGCCGGCGGCGGTGGTCGAGCGTTTGCTGCAAAGCTGTGCTAAATTAGACCGCCTTGGCAAGGGTCAGGAGGGCAGCGATTTCCCGCAAGCGGACTGGCACGAAATCCGCTCCCTGGTGACCCGCTTTTGTGGAGAAACGACCAACCGCCATGAGTCTGGCCTTACCTGACGACTACGCCGCCGACCTCGGCGCTTACATGCGCGAACTCGGTCTCGCCGCGCGCGCGGCGGCCGCGGTTCTCGCGCACGCCGAACCCCAGCAGAAGAACGCCGCGCTGGGCGCGATTGCGCGCGCGCTCGACGCACGCCGCGACTTCATCCTCGAGGCCAACCGGAAGGATCTCGCCGGCGCCGCCGGCGCGCAGCTGAGCCCGGCGCTGACCGAGCGTCTCGAACTCGACCCGGCGCGAATCGACGCGATGATCGAGGGTCTCGAACAGGTCGCCGCGCTGGCCGACCCGGTCGGCGAGATCAGCGAGCTGCGCTATCGCCCGTCGGGCATCCAGGTCGGCAAGATGCGCGTGCCGCTCGGCGTGATCGGTATCATTTACGAATCGCGGCCCAACGTCACCGTCGACGCGGCAGCGCTGTGCCTCAAATCCGGCAATGCCAGCATCCTGCGCGGCGGCAAGGAAGCCCTGCATTCGAATCAGGCAATCTACCAGTGCATCCGCGAGGGCCTCGTTGAAGCCGGCCTCGACGAAGCCGCGGTTCAGGTCGTCGCCACGCCCGACCGCGAGGCGGTCGGCCTGATGCTGCAAATGGACGACGCGATCGACGTGATCATTCCGCGCGGTGGCAAATCGCTGATCGAGCGCATCGCCGGCGAATCGAAGATCCCGGTGATCAAGCACCTCGACGGCAACTGTCACGTCTATATCGATGGCGCCGCCGATCCGGTCAAGGCGATCGCGATCGCCGACAACGCGAAGAACCGCCGCTACGGCGTCTGCAACGCGATGGAGACGCTGCTCGTCGACGTCGCGATCGCGCCGACCGTATTGCCCGAAATTATCGCGCGGATGCGTGCCGCCGGCGTCGAACTGCGTGGCTGCGAGCGCAGCCGCGCGCTCGATGCGTCGATCGCGAAAGCCGGCGAGGACGACTGGCATGCCGAATATCTCGCGCCGATCCTCGCGATCCGCATCGTCGACGGGCTCGAACCGGCGATCGAGCATATCAATCGTTACGGCTCGCACCACACCGATGCGATCGTCAGCGACGATTACCGCCATACGCGCGAATTCCTGCGGCGCGTCGATTCGAGTTCGGTGATAGTCAACGCGTCGACCGGTTTTGCCGATGGCTTCGAATACGGTCTCGGCGCCGAGATCGGTATCAGCACCGACAAGCTGCACGCGCGCGGTCCCGTCGGCCTCGAAGGCCTGACCACGCAAAAATACGTGGTCTTCGGCGACGGCCACATTCGCAGTTAGCCTGTCCCGCGCATGATCGGTATCCTGGGTGGCAGCTTCGACCCCATCCATAACGGCCACGTTCTCGTCGCGGCGGCGGTTCGGCAGCGCCTCGGGCTCGACGCGGTGCGCTTCGTGCCCTGTGCCGAGCCGGTGCATCGCGATCCGCCGCGCGCAAGCGTTGCACATCGGGTGGCGATGATCGAACTGGCGATCGACGACGAGCCCGCGTTTTCGCTCGATCGGCAAGAGCTCGACCGTGGCGGTCCCTCGTACTCGGTCGATACGCTGCGTGCGCTGCGTGCGGCGCTTGCCGGCCCGCTGGTGCTGATTCTCGGCGGCGACGCGTTCAACGGCTTCGCCGGCTGGCGCGAGCCGGCCGAGATTCTGCGTCTGGCGAATATCGCCGTCTGTTTGCGCCCCGATGTCGCCGTCGATGCCGGGATCTGCGCCGATAATCGGGTCGCGTCGGTCGCGGCGTTAGCCGCGAGTCCGGCCGGCGCGATCCTGCTGCTCGACATCGACGCCAACGATTGCGCATCGAGTGCGATTCGCGCGGCGCTGGCCGCCGGCGAGGCGCCGCCTCCGGACTGCCTGCATCCGCAGGTGGCCGACTACATCGAAACCCGGCAACTGTATCGCACCGCCGATGGCTGACTCCGAGCCCGTCTCGCTGGAATCGGCCGCCGTTCGCCAGCTCGCGCGGCAGGCCCTCGAAGACCTCAAGGCGGTCGATATCGTCGAGCTCGACGTGCGCGCGCGGGCGAGCTTCACCGACACGATGATCGTCGCCAGCGGTACGTCGACGCGGCACACGGGCGCGATTGCCGACGCGGTTGTCGAAGCTGCCGATGCCCGCGGCCATCGACCGCTGGGCGTCGAAGGCGCCGAAGCCGGCGAATGGATTCTGGTCGATCTCGGTGACGTCATCGTTCACATCATGTTGCCCGACGTACGTCGCTACTACGAACTGGAAAAACTCTGGAGCGAAACGCTCGCGCCGGATTCATAGTGTGCGCATCCGGATACTGAGCGTTGCGCAAAGACTTCCGGCCTGGGTCGACGCCGGCTGCGACGAATATCTCGCTCGCCTGCCGCGCGAGATCAAACCCGAAATCGTCAGCCTGCCACTGGTGCCGCGTGGCGCGAAAACCTCGCCGGCCGAGCGCAAGCAGGAGCAGGGACGCCGGATCGTCGACCGGCTCAACCCCGGCGGTCTGGCCCTCGCGCTCGACGAGCGCGGCCGGGCCTGGTCGAGCGACGACTGGGCGCGCGAGCTGGCCGGCTGGATGCAGCGGCATCCGCACGTCGACCTCGTTATCGGCGGTCCCGACGGTCTCTCCGGGGATTGTCTCGAGGCCTGCGCGCAGCGCGTTTCGCTGGGGCCGGCGACCTTGCCGCATGCGCTGGTGCGCATCGTCCTGCTCGAACAACTCTACCGCGCGTGGAGTATCCTGAACAAGCATCCCTATCATCGCGAATAGGCGGCGAGCAGGGATTTTGGCTATTATCCATTCATGATCTATCTCGCCTCGCGTTCCCCTCGCCGCGCCGAGTTGCTGCGCCAGATCGGCGTGAAATTCGAGGTATTCCCGGTCGACGTCGACGAGTCCCGGCTGCCCGGCGAATTACCCGATGAATACGTTTGCCGAGTCGCCCGTGACAAGGCCGCACAGGCTGCCGCGGAGCTCGCCGCGCGCGACGCCCCGGGTCTCGTTCTCGGCGCCGATACGACGATCGCGCTCGACGGTGATATCATCGGCAAACCCGCCGATCCCGCCGGATGCTGCCGGATTCTCGCCCGACTTTCCGGCCGCGAACATCGGGTACTGTCGGCGGTCGCGCTGGCCAGCGAGGCCGGGATCGAACTGCGCCTGGCGGAAAACCGGGTCAGCTTCCGGCCGCTCGATAGCCGTGAAATCGAAGCTTATTGCGGGTCCGAGGAGCCGCGGGACAAGGCCGGCGCCTACGCGATACAGGGCAAGGCCGCGTGCTTCGTGCGCCGTCTCGAGGGCAGCTATTCGGCGGTCATGGGATTGCCGCTGTTCGAAACCGCGGAGCTGCTGCGCGAAGCCGGCATCGAGTTGCTTTAAACATGACGATCAACGAAGAAATACTGTTAAACATCACGCCGCAGGAAACCCGCGTCGCGATCGTCGAAAACGGCGCGCTGCAGGAAGTCTCGATCGAGCGCGAGCGCAGTCGCGGCATCGTCGGCAATATCTACAAGGGCAAGGTCAACCGCGTGCTGCCCGGCATGGAAGCCGCGTTCGTCGATATCGGTCTCGACAAGGCCGGATTTCTGCACGTCTCCGACATCGATGTCGGCGGGGGCGGCGACGACGAGGAGGCCAACAACCGGCCGGTAATCGGCGAGCTGCTGCGCGACGGCCAGACCGTTCTGGTGCAGGTCGTCAAGGATCCGATGGGCACCAAGGGGGCGCGCCTGACAACCAGCATCTCGGTGCCGTCGCGCTATCTCGTCTATATGCCCAACTCGCAGATCGTCGGGATCTCGGTCAAGATCGAGGACGAAACCGAACGCGAGCGGCTGCGCAGCCTGCTCGAGGCCTGCCGCGCCGAAAACGAGCTGGGCGGTTGCATCATTCGCACCGCGGCCGAGGGCGTCGACGAACAGGAACTCAAGCGCGATATCAACTTCCTGTCCAAGCTGTGGGGCTCGATCCTGGCCTATGCCAGCGAGGTCGAGCCGGGTACGATGATCCACGAGGACTTGCCGCTGTCGATTCGCACACTGCGCGACATGGTCGGCGCCGATACCAGCGCCGTCAAGGTCGATTCGCGCGAGACTTATCAGAAAATGGTGAATTTCGCGCTGCGCTACATCCCGGACCTACCGGCCAAGATCGAGCACTATCCCGGCGAACGGCCGCTGTTCGACCTCTACAATATCGATGACGAACTGGAGCGTGCGCTCGCCCGCCAGGTCAGCCTGAAGTCCGGCGGCTACCTGATCATCGACCAGACCGAGGCGATGACGACAATCGATATCAATACCGGCGCCTTCGTCGGGCATCAGAATCTCGAGGAGACCATTTTTCGCACCAATATGGAAGCCGCGCAGGCGATCGCGCGGCAGCTGCGATTGCGGAACCTCGGCGGCATCATCATCATCGACTTCATCGATATGGAGCACGACGATCACAAGCGCCAGGTGCTCAAATCGCTGGAAAAACAACTCGACAAGGATCACGCCAAAACCCAGGTATGCGAAGTTTCGCCGCTGGGGCTGGTCGAGATGACCCGCAAGCGCACCCGCGAAAGCCTCGAGCACGTACTGTGCGAGCCCTGCAACGTCTGCCATGGCCGCGGCTCGGTCAAGACGACCGAGACCGTTTGTTACGAGATATTCCGCGAGATCCTGCGCGAGGCCAGGCTCTATGACGAGGCCCAGCAATTGCTGGTCATGGCCAACCAGGACGTCATCGATCGCCTGCTCGACGAGGAGGCGGCGAGCCTCGCCGAACTGGAAACCTTTATCGGTATTCCGGTCAAACTACAGGTGGAAACGCACTTTAGCCAGGAATCCTACGACGTGGTGCCGATGTAGGCGCGAGCCGCAACCGAAATGCAGGCGTTCAAACGAATTACCCTTGGCCTGTTGGCTGCCGCGATCATATTGCTCGCGCTGGCGCTATGGGCGCTGCGGCTGGCGATGATCAACATCGAGTATTTCAAGTCGGAAATCGAGTACCTGTTGACCGAGGACATCAGCCAGGGGATCACATTTGGCGGCCTGGCCGGCGACATGAACCGGTTCAACCCGATAATACGGATCGACAACCTGACGCTGACACTGCCGGATCGTACGCAGCCGGTTTTCATTGATCGTCTCGCCGTCGAGTTCGATTTCTGGGCCAGCCTGCGCGCCGGGGCGCCGGTCGCGCGAGAAATCACCAGCACCCTGGAGAAACTCGAATTGACGCGCGATGTCGACGGCCGCTGGTGGCTCGACGAGCTCGCGCTCACCGCCGACGGCGACGGCGCAACGATTCGCGATTTGACCGGCCGCCTCGCGCTGGTGCCGCGCTACCTGAAGATCGATTTACGCCGGCTCGTGATTCGTGATCGGCGGCGCGACGCCGAACACACGCTCGAGCGGGTCAGGGCTTACATCGACCGTCGCGGCGATCAATACCTGGCGCAGGTCAGCGCGGCCTTGCCGCCGCAGCTCGGTCGCGGAATCCTGATCAAGTCGGTGCTGTCTCGCGAAAACAGCCTGCTCTATGTCAACACGTCGGATCTGCAGACCCGACCGGTCGCGGATTTGTTCGATATCGATACCTGGGGTCTTCGGGAAGGCGCCCTCGACGGCGAACTCTGGTTCAATGTCGACGGCCGCCGCGCGCGCGCGATAAACGGCAACATCGTACTCAAGAATGGCGTGCTGCAAATGACGCCGGAAAAACGCGCGCTGCCGGTAAGCTACCATGCCCGTTTCAACGCGGTCAATCGCGAGTCCGGCTGGCGCATCAGCAACCGTTTCGAGCGGATGAGCATCGACGGCAAGCGGGTGCCGCGGTTTCGTGCCGAAATGCGGCTCGCGCGTGGCGACTACGGCAAGCGTCTGCTGGCCTGGGTCGAACGCGTCGAGCTCGACGATCTCGCCACCGTGCTGCCGCAATTCGTGCCGACCGATATCGGCGGCCACGTCGAGCGGGGCAGGTTCAGCGGCCTGATCGAGAATTTCGTCATGATCCTGGACCCCGCGCGGCCGCGGCAGGTCAAGCTCGGCGGCGCCGTGCGCAACCTCGAAAGCGAAGCCCTGGCGCGTTTGCCGGGCGTGCGCAATCTGAACGCGCGAATCCTGTATGGCGACGACAAGCTTGGCGCCGAACTCGATGGCCGGCAACTGCGGCTCGATTTCGGCGACCTGTTGCGCGCGCCGCTCGAACTCGATCACCTGCAGGCCGAGGCCAGTCTGCAGTTTCGCAACGACGGATTTTTACTCGAGGTCCGCAATGCACGCGCCGGCAATGCCGACCTCGACGTCGACGGGCGCCTGTGGCTCGAAGCCGAGGCGGAACAGCGTCCGTTCATGTACCTGCGCGCGAATTTCAGCGGCCGCAACGCCGAAAACCACGGCCGTTACCTGCCGGTCGGAATCATGCCGGCAAAGACCGTCGCCTGGCTCGATCGCGGCATTCGCGCGGGCCGGATCCCGCGTGGTGACCTGCAGTTCCACGGCCGCCTGCGTCGGATCGAGCATCTCGCCGCTGCCGGCGCCGGCGAATTCTTCGTCGATTTCGACATCGAGGACGCCGAGGTAATGTTCGCGCCCGGCTGGCAACACGCGCGTAACGGTACCGGGCGCGGGCTGTTCCATAACCTGGGCATGACGATCGAGCTCGACCGCGTCGGATTCGATCGCATTGCGGAGGCCAGCGCGCGAATCGCCATCGCCGATTTCAGGTCCGCGTTCGTCGAGGTCGACGCGCGCGCCGACGCGGATGCCGCCGACGCGGTCGCGGTCTGGCTGGCGACGCCGGTCGGCGAGGATTATCGCGAGCCGCTGGCCGCCGTCGACACGATCGGCGGCCGCACTCGCACCGCGGTCACGCTGGGCATCCCGCTCAAGACGCCGGCATCGGCCGACAGCCGGGTCGCGATCGAGCTCGAGAAGCTGAGCGCGCGCGCGCCGGACTGGGGGCTCGAACTCGATGACGTCGGCGGAAGTCTGGTCGTCACCGGCAGGGAAGTTCGTTCCGACGGACTCGGCGGGCGTCTGTTCGGTGAGCCGGTCGACATCGTCGTCGCGCCCGATGCGGACTCGCCACGCACGCTGATCAGCGCGAACGGCCGGCTCGACGGCCGGCGGCTGGCGTGGCCGCTGCCGGAGCGCCTGCGCGCGCGGGTCGCGGGCAAGAGCGACTGGCAGCTGCGCATCGGCATCGCCGGCAGCGGCACTACACCGCAATTGAGCATCAGCGCGGCGAGTAATCTGCTGGGTACCTCGCTCGATTTCCCCGAGCCCTTTGCCAAGCCGGCCTCAGGCGCGCAACGTATCGCGCTGGACCTGGAATTCTTTTCAGACCATATCAGCCTCGATGCGCGTTATGGCGATGCAATCCAGGCGCGCGGCCGTATCGCCCGCGGCCCCGCGCAGCGGCTCGAAAGTCTCGACGTCGCATTCGGCCAGGCCTTGCGTGCCAATCCGACGCCGGGCCTGAATCTCTACGGTCGAATCGAGCGGGTTTCGCTCGAGGAATGGGCCGGGCTCTACAAGGCCGCCGAAGGCGTCAATCCGGCGCTGCTTCAGTCGGTCGAACTCCGTATCGACGATCTGCAGGTTTACACTCGTCGGCTGCAAATGGTCAGTCTCGAACTCGAACAAACCGATGTCGGGTTCGTCGGCTCGATCGAATCGGATCTGCTCGACGGCCGCTTCCAGGCGGCGGAGGAAAAGCCGGTCGAGATCGACCTCGAATATCTTCGCCTCGACAAGCTCGAGCGCGATACCGACTACGGCGCGCTGTTGCCGACGCATTTTCCCGATTTCAGGCTGCGCTGCGCCGCACTGGTTTATCACGACATGCTGCTCAATGACGTGGCAATCGACGTCCGCGTGGTCGACGAGGCCTTGCTCATCGATCGCCTCGACATGCGCCGTGACCAGGTCGAGTTGCAAGCCAGCGGCAAATGGCAGTATCGCGAATCCGACCGCAGTCACGAGAGTTCGCTGGCGCTCAAGATGGCCGGCGAAAATCTCGGCCAGGCGCTCTCCGGTCTCGGCTTCGGCGACAGTATCCGCGGCGGCGAGGTCGAGCTCGAGGGCGGCTTCACCTGGCCCGCGCCGGCGCTCGGCTTCAGCCTCGAAAACCTCGTCGGCGATGCCAGCCTGGAGATTCGCGACGGCGTGTTGAACAATGTCGAACCCGGCAGCGGCCGCTTCGTCGGGCTGCTCAGCCTGAGCGCGTTGCCACGGCGACTGTCACTGGATTTCAGCGATGTGCTGATCAAGGGCATGGAGTTTGATAGAATCGCCGGCACCTATCATCTCGAGGACGGCCGGCTGCATACTGCCGATACCAAGCTCGAGGGGCCGTCGGCGACGATCCGGATTTCTGGCACGACCGGGATTGTCGATCGGAGCTATGACCAGGTAATCCGGGTAACGCCCAGTATCCGGCAAACCCTGCCGGTAATCGGCGCGGTTTCCGCCGGCAGTTCGGTGGGCTGGGGTTTGCTGCTGCTGCAAAACCTGTTCAAGAAGACCATCGACAAGGCCGTCGAGGTCGAGTACCGGATCAGCGGCAGCTGGGACGACCCGAAAATTGAATTGATCAAGGCAGTCGATGAAAATCAGCAAGAACTTCCGGCCGACAAACGCTAGCCTGGCCGCGGCAATACTGCTCGCGCTCGCGCCGGCGCTCGATGCGAGCAGCCTGCGGCTGTTCTCGCTGTCGGCCGAGGAGTGGGCCCGGCCGCGCAGCGGCGCGGTAATTCCGCAGCTCGAAGCAGTCCGATCGGCGGTGCGTTACTGGGAGCTCGGAGCCGACGCGATGATCGTGATTCGCCACCCGGGCGAAGATAGCGGCGTATTGTGGGCCGCAGAACTGCGCGACTGGTTGATATCGCTCGGCGTGCCCGCCGACGCAATCGGCTTGCGCGCCGGCAGCGGTGACGCCGACGAAATCACGCTCGTGGTCGGAAACCGCGGCGAACTGGAGCAATAAGGCATGGCAACAGCACTCGAAACCGTAAGCCGAAAAATTCTCGAACCCAGCGATCTCGACGTCGCCGGGCTGGATCGCTATCTCGGCAGCCTGCAAAGCACGCAAATCGACGCCGGCGACCTGTATTTCCAGATGAGTCAGCAGGAATCCTGGGTGCTCGACGACGGCATCCTTCGAGAGGGCAGTTTCAACATCGAGCAGGGCGTCGGTATCCGCGCGATGGCGGGCGAGAAAACCGGTTTCGCCTACTGCGACGAGCTCGCCGGCAACGCGATAACCCAGGCGGTCAGCAACGCCCGCGCGATCGTCAGGCAGGGACAGTCGGGGTCGGCCGCGATCAGGCTCGTCAATCGACCCGCAAAGGCGCTCTACGCCGCCGACAATCCCGTCGACGGCCGCAGCGCGCAGGCCAAGGTCGACCTGCTCAAGCAGCTCGACGTCTATACTCGCAGCCTCGACGAGCGTATCGAGCAGGTCATCATTTCGCTGTCAGGAGGCGTCGATCACGTGCTCGTCGCGGCGATCGACGAGACGCTGGCGGCCGACGTGCGGCCGCTGGTGCGGCTCAATGTCACCGTACTGATGCGCGACGGCGACCGCCGCGAGCAGGGCGGCGCCGGCGGCGGCGGGCGTCATTCCTACGATGTTTTTTTCGATACCGATCGCGCCTACGAAATCGCGCGCGAAGCGGTCCGCCAGGCGAGTGTCAATCTCGGTTCGGTGCCGACGCCGGCCGGCAGCATGCAGGTCGTACTCGGGCCGGGCTGGCCGGGCGTGCTGTTGCACGAGGCGGTCGGCCACGGTCTCGAGGGCGATTTCAATCGCAAGGGGACGTCGGCTTTCTCGAATCGCATGGGCGAGCTGGTTGCGTCGCCGCTGTGCACGGTGGTCGACGACGGCACGCTGCCGGACCGGCGCGGCTCGCTGAGCGTCGACGACGAGGGCGTCCCGGCCGAGTGCACGACGCTGATCGAAAACGGCGTTCTCGTAGGCTACATGCAGGACAAGCTCAATGCGCGTCTGATGGGCATGCGGCCGACGTCCAACGGCCGGCGTGAATCCTTCGCCCACCTGCCGATGCCGCGCATGACCAACACCTACATGCTGCCCGGCGAAAGCGAACCGGAGGAAATTATCCGCTCGGTCGACAAAGGCCTCTACGCGGTCAACTTCGGCGGCGGCCAGGTCGACATCACGTCGGGTCGCTTCGTGTTTTCGCTGTCCGAAGCTTATCTGATCGAAAACGGCCAGCTCGGCGCGCCGGTCAAGGGCGCGACGCTGATCGGCTCCGGGCCCGAGGTCATGGGCAAGATTTCGATGGTTGGTAATGATCTGGAGCTCGACCAGGGCGTCGGCGTCTGCGGCAAGGAAGGGCAGGGTGTGCCGGTTGGCGTCGGCCAGCCGACGCTCAAAATCGACGAGATCACCGTCGGCGGCACCGACTAGCGGCAGCTCGAGCGCGCGGCGGATCGCCGCGGCTGCCGGGAGGATTATTCAGGTCGCGGTTACCGCGGGATCGCGTTGCAAGGCGACGCGCGCATCCTCGTAGATCGACAGCAGGCTCGGAATCACGAGCAGGATCAACATCGTCGCCCAGGCCAGGCCGAAGGCGATCGACACCGCCATCGGAATCAGGAACTGCGCCTGGCGCGAGGTTTCGAACAACAGTGGCGTCAATCCCGCGATCGTCGTCAGCGACGTGAGCAGCACCGCGCGCAGGCGCTGGCAGGCCGCTTCGACGAGCGCCTCGCGCACGCTTGCGCCCCGTGCCAGCAACTGGCGATAGAAAATCACCAGAATGATCGAATCGTTGACGACGATGCCGGACAGGCCGAACAAACCGAATACCGACAGAATCGTCAGGTTCATGTCCATCAGCCAGTGGCCGAAGATCGCCCCGGTGAAGCCGAGCGGCACCGCCAGCAGCACGACGAGCGGCCAGCCGTAGGACGAAAATACCCAGGCGAGGACGAGATACATCAGCAGCAGCGCGATCATCGCGCCGGTGCGCATGTCGGCGAAGGTTTCGCGCTGGCTCGCCGAGCGGCCCTCGACGCTGTACTGGATGCCATGTCGCGACGCCAGCGACGGCAGCGTCGACGCGTCCAGATCGGCGACGATATCGGCGATATTGTTGAGCGCCGGGTTCACGTCGGCGCTGACGTCGACCGACAGCTGGCCGTTGAAGTGGCGCAGCGTCTCGAAGCCCTGCGCCGAACGCCACGCGGCAACCGATTCCAGCGGCACGAAGCGGCCGTCGGGCAGGCGGATCGGCAGGTTCGGCAGGCTGTCGAGACGGCGCTGCTCGGCATCGGGCAGTTGCAGCCGAACCTCGATTTCGTCGGCGCCCTGCTGGTAGCGCTGCAGGACGATGCCGTCGTAGGCGGCGCGCAGCTGGCGGCCGATGTCGCTGATCGACAGCCCGAGTGCCTCGCCGGCCGGCGTCAGCGTATAAATCAACTGTTCGCGTCCGTAGGGAAGATCGTCGTCGATCGCGTTGACGCCGGGAATCGCTTCGAGGGTTTGCGCGAGATCGAGCGCGGCGGCCTTGAGGGTTTGTGGCGACGGGCCGGTCAGGCGCAGGCTCAGGTCGCGTCGCGCCGGGCCGACGCGCCGTGATGTGATCTGAAAGGACTCGACACCCGCCGGCACGTCGATACGCCGCCGCCAGTCAGCGATGAAAGTCTGGTTGTCGGTTGCGCGCGCATCGGAACCCACCAGCTCGACGTAGATGCCGCCGACGCGCTCGCCGGTGATCGCGCGACCGCGGCCCACGGTCGAGCCGTGTACCCGGTAGTAGGTCGATACGACGGTCTCGTCAAGATCGGCGATGACATTGTCGAGCTCGGCCTCGACCCGATCCATGAAGCGATCGACGATCGCCTCGCTGGTGCCGGAAACGAACCGGGCGTTGGCGTAAACCGTTGTCGATTCGGGCGACGGGAAGAATTGCCAGCCGGTGCGGCCGCCGAAAAACAGGCCCACGGCGATGATCAGGAACGCCAGCGCAGTTGCCAGCGTGGTCCAGCGAAACTCGATCGCGAGCGTGACCAGGCGACGGAAGTAAACGTCGCGCAGGCGCTCGAAGCCGCGATTGAGCCGGCGCCGCAACCGTGTCTCGGAGTGGCCGCCGCGAACGAAGGCGTGGCGCAGGTGGCCGGGCAGGATCAGAAAGCTTTCGATCAGCGACGCGACGATGACGCAGATGATGACCAGCGGAATCGACATCATGATATTGCCCATGTGCCCGCCGATCAGCATCAGCGGCAAAAAGGCCGCGATGGTCGTCAGCGATGACGCCAGCACCGGCGCGAGCATTCGACGCGCGCCGCCCTCGGAAGCCATCAGCGGGTCTTCGCCCATGTCGAAATGCGCCTGCGCGTCCTCGCCGACCACGATCGCGTCGTCGACGATGATGCCGAGCGCCATGATCAGCGCGAACAGCGTGATCATGTTGATCGAGCCGCCGGCGAGGTAGAGCACCGCGAGCGTCGCCATGAACGACACCGGAATGCCGACCGCTACCCAGAATGCGACCCGCGCGGACAAAAACAGGTAGAGAATTACCAGCAGCAGCGCGAGTCCACCGGCGCCGTTCTTGACCAGCAGCAGGATGCGATCCTTGATCAGCTGCCAGCGCTCGTTGAAGACCTCGATCTCGATGTTCGGCGGCAGCCGGGGGCGCGCGTCGTCGAGCCAGGTTTGCAGCACTTGTGCGGCGTCGAGCGAGTCGCCGGTTTCGTTGCGTCGAAGCACGAGCACGACCGCGTTTTTTCCGCCGCGGCTGATCGTCGTCGCGCCGGGCTGATCGGCCAGCTCGACCCGCGCGAGGTCGCCGAGACGTACGCGCGCGTCGGCCGACGTGATGATCGCGAGATCGGCGAAATCCTGCGGCGAACGGCGCTGATTCTGACCACGGATTTCGCGCGTGCCGTCGTCCTCGCCGATCAACCCGGCGGGCAGGTCCTGGCTCTCGGCGTCGATCCGCCGCGCGAGCTCGTCGAGACCGAGGCCGAGGCGCTGCAGTTGCTCGGCGGCGAGTTCGATCTGGATCTGCCGTTCGGGCAGGCCGACGATGTCGACCTTGTCGATGCCCGCGGCAATCAGTTCGCGCTCGAACTGGCGTGCGAGTCCGCGCATCTCGTCGATCTGCGTCGTGCCGCTGATCAGCAGTCGGGCGACGGACTCGTAACGCACCGCCTGCGCGACCTCGGGTTTCTCCGCGTCGGCCGGCAGGTTGGTGAAATTGTCGACCTGTTTCTTGACTTCTTCGAGGGCGAACACCATGTTGCTGTCTTCCTCGAATTCGAGGGTGATGCCCGACGTCCCGCTGGCCGAGGTCGAGGTCATCTCCTTGAGCCGATCGACGCTGCGCAGGCGCTGCTCCAGCGGGATTGTGATCGCGCTCTCGACGTCCTCGGCGCTGGCGCCGCTCCAGACGGTCGAAACGCTGATCCGGTCGAGTTCGAAGTTCGGGAAGAACTGCACGTTGAGTTTTTGCAGCGCGATCGCACCGGCCAGCAGCATCATCGCCATTAGCAGATTGGCGGCGACGCGGTGACGCGCGAAAACTCCGAGCGGGCTATTCACCATCGATCCGCACCTTGAGGCCAGTGACCGCGTTGGGCAGGTGGGTGGTCGCGATCCGGTCGCCCGGCGTAATCCGGTCGCTGCGGATCAGCACCAGCGTTCCGCCGTCGGCGTCGCGGGTCTGGCCGACGCTGACGACATCGAGCGCCTGCAGCCGATCGTCGATTACCCGGTAGATCCGCGAATTGCCGTAAATCGCCTGGTAGGGCAGGGCGTAGACGTCATCCTCGCGCGGTAATTCGAGGTCGAGTGCGAGCAGTTCGCCCGGCCGCAGGCTTTCGCCCGACTCGCTGGCGTCGAAGTAGATGTCGATGCCGGTTGCTTCGGCCTCGCCAGCCAGGCGCAGCAACGCGAAGCTCCGGTCCGTGCCGGCGCGCGTAACGCGGGCCCGAAGCGTTTGCCCGGCGGCGAGTGCACGGCGCAGCGTGTCCATATATTTAAGCGGCAAATGGGCGCGAATCTCGAGACTGTCGAACGGGAACAGCTCGAGCAATACCTGGCCAATTGCGACGCGGTCACCCGCGGCGACCGTGACCCGGCTGACGATCGCATCGAAGGGCGCAGAAATCTCGGCGCGGTCGAACGCCAGGCGGTCCTGGTCGACGCGTGCGCGCGCGCGGTCGCGGCGGGCTTCGAGGGCCTTGAGCCGCGCCGGGTAGCTGGCGACGTCGAGCTCGCGCGACAGCACCGCGAGGCGGCGTCGTTCGAGCTCGCTGCGCGCCGAGTTGAGCGCGGTATCGGTGCTCAGATTCTGCTGCTGCAGTTTGACAAGGCGCTCGACTTCGGCTTCGGCGATCGCCATCAGCTCGCGCTCGGTATCGAGCGCGGCGCGGTCAGCGCGATGGCGGATCTGCAGCTCGTCGAGCTGGTTTTCGACGTCGCGATAGTCGGCTTCGGACTGGCGCAGCGCGGCCTCGAAATCGCGTGGATCGAGGCGAATCAGCGGCTCGTCGCGTTGCACCCGCGTGCCGTTGCGGACGAATACGCGCTCGACCACGCCGGGCCCGGGTGCCCCGGCCTGCAGGCGTTCGGGCGACTCAATATGGCCGTAGAGCGTGACGCTCGGCGCGAGCGATTGCGGCGCGGCGGTGAGCGCCTCGATTTGCCAGACCTTTTCCGCGAGTTGCGGTTTTTGCCGTTCGGTCTTGCTCGAGAGCAGCGCGTGGTAGATGAACGCGGCGAGCCCGAGCGCGAGTAGCGGAAGCAGGATCCGGGCTTTGCTGCGTATCGTCATCGTCGTTTCATCGGCGCTGGACAGGCTACTCGCGACGCGCGGATCCACCGTCGATCGGCTCGAAGCGGCCGCGCGCGCGATTCTTGCGCACCCTGTCGGGCGCGAATACCTGCCCGTTCATCGCCAGGTGTACGCCGGGCGTCAGCAGCTGCACGGCCGCGGTGGCGACACCAAGATTGTACATCGCGTCGGTATAGCGCATCCGCGCAGGCTGCATCGCACCGAACAGGACGATGGTCTTGCCGTCGATGCCGGCCAGCGCGCGGGCGGTTTCTACCATCGTATCGGTTCCGTGGGTAATGACGATCCTGCTCTCGTCTGCGCCTTCGACCGCGCGCCGGATCAGTTCGCGGTCGGTGTCGTCGAGGTCGAGACTGTCTTTTTGCAGCAGCGTTTCGACTTGATAGGCAAAATTGACGTTGGCCTCGACGAGCAAATCGCCGACCAGCGTGTCGCCGAACCGGAACTCGCTGAGCGCGTCGAAGTAAACCTTGTCGAAGGTTCCGCCGGTGGTGAATATCCTGATCGTCAAGCGACGATTCCTCGCAGATCGGGGCGCATCGGCCAAAGTGATATTGTAAACTCCCCGGACGGCCACGACTAACCCGATAGAACCGCCCAGGAGCGACGACTTGAGCGCCAATTCCCGAATTCCGCCGATTGCGATCAGTTGTGCCTGCCTGATCGCGCTGCTGGCCTTCGGTCCGCGCTCGGCGATGGGCTTCTTCCAGCTGCCGATCATCGAGACCAACGGCTGGGACCGAGCGACCTTCGGCCTCGCGATGGCGCTGCAAAACCTGTTCTGGGGCCTGGGCCAGCCGCTGTTCGGCGTGATCGCCGACAAGTTCGGAACCTGGCGGGTACTGACGATCGGCGCGATCCTGTACGCGCTCGGGCTTGTCGTCATGGCGATCGCGCCGACCCCGCTGTGGTTGCATATCGGCGGCGGCATCCTCGTCGGCCTCGGCGTTGCCGCCTGTTCCTTCGGCGTCATCCTCGCGGCAATTGCGCGCCGCGTCAGCGCCGAGCGGCGTTCTTTCGCTTTTGGCCTCGGTACCGCATCGGGTTCGGCCGGGATGTTCGTGTTCGCGCCGATTTCGCAGGGCCTGATTGACTCCCTCGGCTGGTCGGACAGCCTGATCGCAATCAGCGCGATCATGCTCGTAATTCCGCTACTCGCGATACCGTTGCGCGGCAATTCCGCATCGTCGGCGATCGCCAGCGCCGAGTTCGAGCAATCCGTCGGCGAAGCATTGCGAGAGGCGCTGGCGACGCGCGGCTATATCCTGCTGATTTCCGGCTTTTTCGTCTGCGGCTTCCAGGTCGCGTTCATCACCGCGCATTTTCCGGCCTACATCAGTGATCTCGGCATTGCCTCGCGCTGGGCGGTGGTTGCGATCGGCCTGATCGGTTTTTTCAACATCATCGGTTCGCTCGCCTCGGGAGTGATCGGCCAGCGTTACTCGAAACCCATATTTCTTGCCTGGATCTACATCGGCCGCTCGATCGCGGTGACGCTGTTCCTGCTGATTCCGGCGAGTCCGTTGACGGTCACGGTGTTCTCGATCGTTATCGGCATCCTGTGGCTGTCGACGGTCGCGCCGACCAACGGGCTGGTCGCGGTCATGTTCGGCACGCGCTACCTCGGTATGCTCGGTGGCATCGTGTTCTTTTCACACCAGGTCGGTTCGTTTCTCGGCGTCTGGCTCGGCGGCGAGCTCTACGATCTGACCGGCAGCTACGATGCGATCTGGTGGATCGGCGTCGCGCTCGGCATCTTCGCCGCGATCGTTCACTGGCCGATCCGCGAGGAGCCGGTGCAGCGCCCCGCCTTCGAACCCGCCGGCTAGTTCAGACGAGAGGAGGTTCGTCGACGCCTTTTTCGTCGTCGCTCGGCGCGAGCTGTTCGTGGTAAGCCTCGATGTGGCCGGAAACCTTGTGGGGCGATTCGTAGGCGGCGATGTTGAAGATTGCCTCGCCGGCGAACACCAGCGGCAGGTTGGTCTTGCCGATGACGATGCCGTCGATCATGCTGGTGATTTCGCACAGGTTATTGCCGAGCGGGTCGTTGACGTAGGCGACGATCTCGCCCTCCTTGACGTGCGCGCCGGTCGCGCACAGCGAGCGCAGGATGCCGCTTTGCGGCGCGCGCAGCCAGCGGCTCATATTGGCGACCATTGTTTTCGGCGTCTTTGGTGCCTTGGTCAGCGTGCGCATGCCGAGCGCGGTCATGACGTTGAGCACGCCACGCAAGCCAGCGCGGATCGCGAGTTCGTCGAAGCGCAGCGCCTCGCCGGCCTCGTATAGAATCACCGGTACGCCCTGATCGTTACAGGCGGCGCGAAACGATCCCTCGAGCAGGCCCGCATCGAGAATTACCGTCACGCCGAAGGCGCGTGCGAGCGCCTCGACCTCGGGTTCGCCACTGAGCTTGGCACGGATTTGCGGCAGATTTTCGCGGTAGACCGCGCCGGTATGCAAGTCGACTACATGGGTGCAATGGGCGATGATTTGCTTGGTCAGCACGTGGGCCAGGCGCGAGGCCATCGAACCGGTCTCGCTGCCGGGGAACGAGCGGTTCAGGTCGCGCCGGTCCGGCAGGTAGCGGGACTTGGAAACGAAACCGTAGACGTTGACCACCGGGATCGCGATCAGCGTACCGCGCAGGCGGTTCATCGCGCGGTGTGCGAGCAACCGGCGGATGATTTCGGTGCCGTTGATCTCGTCGCCGTGGATCGCCGCGCAGACCAGCAGCACCGGTCCGGGCTTGCGCCCGTGGACAACGTGCACCGGCATGTTGACGCTGCTGTGGGTATAGAAGCTTGGCAGCGGAATATCGATCGATTGCTGCGTGCCGGGCGCGACGCTGACGCCGGCAATCTCGATTGCCGGGCGTGGCTTAACCTTTACCACGGGTCCCCGTTTTTCCAGGAGTGAGTTTCTCGAGATTACTGATGACCATGCCGGCGATGTCCTTGCCGGTCGCGCCCTCGATGCCTTCGAGGCCCGGGCTCGAGTTGACTTCCATGACGACCGGACCGTGATTCGAGCGCAGCAGATCGACGCCGGCGACGTTGAGGCCCATGATTTTGGCCGCCCGCACGGCGGTCGAGCGCTCCTCGGGCGTGATCTTGATCAGGCTGGAGGTGCCGCCGCGGTGCAGATTCGAACGAAACTCGCCCGGCTGCGCGGTGCGGCACATCGCCGCGACGACCTTGCCGTCGATGACGAAGCAGCGGATGTCCGAGCCGCCGGCCTCCTTGATGAATTCCTGCACCAGGATGTCGGCCTTGACGCCCATGAAGCCCTCGATCACGCTCTCGGCCGCCTTTTGCGTCTCGGCGAGGACCACGCCGATGCCCTGCGTGCCCTGCAGCAACTTGATGACCAGCGGCGCGCCGCCGACCATCTTGATCATGTCCTTGATGTCGTCGGGTTTGTTGGCGTAACCGGTCAGCGGTAAACCGATGCCCTTGCGCGACAACAGCTGCAGCGAGCGCAGCTTGTCGCGCGAGCGCGTGATCGCGACCGATTCGTTGAGCGAGACCACGCCCATCATCTCGAACTGGCGCAACACCGCGGTGCCGTAACTCGTCACCGACGCGCCGATGCGCGGGATCGTCGCGTCGAAGCCCTCCAGCGGTTCGCCCTTGTAATGAATCGACGGCTTGTGCGACGCGATGTTCATGTACGCGCGCAGCACGTCGACAACGACGACTTCATGTCCGCGTTCCTTCGCGGCTTCGATCAAACGGCGCGAAGAGTAAAGCCGACGGTTGCGAGAGAGCAGTGCAATTTTCATGTTTTATCCTGGAATATGTTTAGTCTGATTGACGGGGTGCCAGCCCGTACAGCTTGCGCGGCCGCAGTTTGCCGCTGGCGTAGGACTCGGCCGGGTCGACGACGAAACGCCCGGCCATCGCAGTGCGCCCGAGCAGCATCCGAAACTGCATCGTATCACGGTTGGTCAGCGTCAACTCGATCGGCCAGCGTTCGCCGCCGATCGCGACCAGGCTTTCGATCACGTAGCGTTCCTCGCGGTGACCGCCCGAATCGGTGACCTGGCGCTGGTCGAGCACCGGCGCGTGACATTCGACCGAAAACTCGAAATCGCGCTGGATCGGGTGAATCAGAAAACAGATCATATTGCGTCCGCCGTCGACGTAAGGGTCGATCTGGTAGGCGTGCAACGCCGAGGTACGTGCGCCGGTGTCGACCTTGGCCTTGATCGCGGGTAGACCGAGATCGGGCAGCGCGACCCATTCGCGCCAGCCGATAATGCCGGGACCGGATGCTGAGCTCATGGACGA
Organism: Gammaproteobacteria bacterium; assembly: GCA_041569645.1. Lineage (GTDB taxonomy): Bacteria > Pseudomonadota > Gammaproteobacteria. Next base: position 36,781 of record JBFFXR010000001.1, on the reverse strand, counting down.
TACCAGGCGTTTTCGTGATTAGCCGAATTCTGACGGGTTGCGCGCCCGATGTACAAGATTTTCAAGCAGTCGGTCGCAAGCCGCGAGCTGCTCGCGGCTGACGAATTCGTCGGGCTTGTGCGCCTGTTCTATGCTGCCCGGGCCGCAAACCACGCATTCGATGCCGATCCCGTCGAACAACCCGGCCTCGGTGCCGAAACTGACGTTGTCGCCGAAAGCGTCGACCGGGTTGACCGCGCGGGTGTACTCGATCACCGTCGAATCACGCGGTGTATGCAGGCCCGGATAGCTCGAGATCTCGACGAAGCGAATTGCGCTTTCGGGATGGCGCGCCTGCATGTCGGGCAACAGCACAGCGTCGGCGTAGTGGCGAATTTCGTGCGCCAGTGCGTCGAGATCGTCCTGCGGCAGGTTGCGGATTTCGAATTCGAAGCTGCATTCGCTCGGCACGATGTTGAGCGCGGTGCCGCCGCGAATATTGCCGACGTGGAAGGTCGAATGCGGCACCGAGTAGCTGGCGTCGAGGAGCTCGCGCTCCTGCACGCGGCGGTTCATCGCGCGGATGAACGCGACCAGTTCGGCGGCGTACTCGACCGCGTTGACGCCGCTGCTGATGTAGGCCGAGTGGCACGACAGGCCGGTGAAGGTCACGCGGTACGACAACTTGCCCTTGTGCCCGGTTACCATCTGCATGCTCGTCGGTTCGCCGATGATGCCGATTTTCGGCCTGACCTCGAAGCCGGCGAGCGCGTCGGCGAGTCGCCGCGCGCCGACGCAGCCGATTTCCTCGTCGTAGGAGAATGCCAGATGAACAGGCGTCTGCAGACGCTGCGCGGTTACTTGCGGCAGCGCCGCGAGCACGCAGGCGATGAAACCTTTCATGTCGCAGCTGCCGCGGCCGAACAGCAGGTCGTCGACGGCGCGCAGGCGGTACGGATCGCCGCTCCAGTCCTGACCCGCGGTCGGCACGACGTCGGTGTGGCCGGACAGCATCACGCCGCCGCGGTCGTCGGGGCCGATGCTTGCGTACAGGTTGGCGCGGCTGCGGTCGTCGCTTTCGACCAGCTGCGACGCGATGCCGTGGTCGTCGAGCAGATTGCGAACGAAGTCGATCAATCCCAGGTTCGACTTCGTGCTCGTGGTATCGAAACCGACCAGGCGTTCGAGGATCTCGGTGCTGTTCATTCAGGGGTCTCCGGGCACGCCGTAGGACGGCGCGTCGTCGGGGTGGTAGGCGCGGGTCACATAGTCGTCGATCTGCGGCTCGTAGACCTGCCAGCCGGTGAGCATTTTACCGATCGGGTCGTCGTCCCAGTCGATGCGCAACTCGGCCAGCGGCCAGCTGGGTTTGCCGCCGAGCAGCAAACCGGCCGAATGCACCGGACCGGCTTCCCCGCCGGCGTCGATGCCGGCCTCGAGCGCGCCGAGTATCCGGCTGCCGAAACTCGCGTCGTTTTGCTCGAAGGCGTCGATCATCGCCCGCGGCACACCGTCGTTGGCGAGCAGGTTGCCGGCGGCGACGCAGTGCCGGCCCTGGGCCGAGGCGAAGCAGCCGAGAACGCCGTCGCCGGTATAGAGTCCGGTGTTGCCGCGGCAATCGATCAGTGCGAGCTGGCGAAAACGGATGTACGGCGTGCTCGCGACGGTCGCGTCGAGCGCCGCGCCGACCTCGACGCCGTCGGCCAGCAGTGCGAGCATGCGCGGTCCGAGCCGCGGGTCGGTGATGTTTTGCGACAGCGCGATGCCGACTCCGCTGCGCCAGTGCAGGCAACGGCTGGCGACGCTGATACTCGACGATGCAACGGCGGCGCCGAGCCGGCCGGTGGCTTCGTCCCATGCGGCGATCGACAGCGTCATTGATTCTCCTGTGGTGATTTAAATGCGGATCGGAACGGCCGCGCGACGCCCGGCCGGGGCCTTGCGGCGAAGCGCTGCCGGCGAGATCCGTGCGGCGAAGGATAACACGTCGGGCGCCGATGTCATTCGCGCTCGCGGGTGACCATGATTCGGTTTTATTGAATCAAATTTGCCGGAAATAGTAATTTACATGAGGCAGGATCCGGCCCAAACTGGGCGCTTTGCGAGACTCTAAGCCGGCCGTTCGCGCGGCGCGATGCAAGCGCGGCCGGGCAAGGGAGGACCCGAAATGCCCACGCACAAGCGCATTCGCATGTTCAACACGCGGGATACCTACCCGAACCAGACGCTCGACAACGATTTGTGCCAGGCGGTCGTCGCCGGCAATACGGTCTATGTACGCGGCCAGGTCGGCACCGATTTCGACGGCAAGCTGGTCGGACTCGGCGACCCGCGCGCACAGGCCGAGCAGGCGATGAAGAACGTCCGGCAGTTGCTCGAGGAAGCCGGCAGCGACCTCACGCACATCGTCAAGACGACGACCTACATCACCGATCCGCGCTTTCGCGAGCCGGTTTACCGGGAAATCGGCAAGTGGCTCAAAGGGGTTTACCCGATCTCTACCGGGCTGGTCGTCGCCGGGCTCGGCCAGCCCGAATGGTTGATGGAGATCGACGTCATCGCGGTAATCCCCGAGGACTGACGCCAACGGTGCAGTTCACGCTCAAACAGCTCGCCTATTTCGTCGCCGCCGGCGAGGCCGGCAGTATCCTGCGCGCGGCCGAGAACATCCACGTGTCGCAGCCGTCGATCTCCAATGCGATCGCGCATCTCGAGGACGTCTTCGAGGTCCAGCTTTTCATCCGCCACCACGCCCAGGGCATGAGCCTGACGACCGCCGGGGCGCAAATCATGGAAAAGGCCAAGGCGCTGCTGCGCGACGCCGACGAGTTGCGCAGTTTCGCCGGCAAGCTGGCGGACCGGATCTTCGGTTCGATCAACATCGGCTGCTTCATTCCGCTGGCGCCGATCGTGATTCCGGAACTGTGCCACGGCTTTTTGCAGTCGCATCGCGGCGTCGAGGTCAGCGTCAGCGAAGGCAACCAGGCCGAACTGTTGTCGCGGCTCAAGACCGGCGCGATCGACGTCGCGCTGACCTACGATCTGCAACTCGAAAGCGAGATCGCTTTCATTCCGCTGGCGGAGCTCGAGCCTTACGTCATGCTCGCCGCCGATCATCCGCTTGCCGACCGCGCGTCGCTCTCGCTGCAAAGCCTGGCGGAGGAAAGGTTCATACTGCTGGACTTGCCGCTCAGCGACACGTATTTCATGTCGCTGTTCTCGAATCACAAGGTCAAGCCGCGCATTCATGCGCGCACGCGTCAAACAGAGGTGCAGCGCGGTCTCGTCGCGAGAGGTTACGGTTACAGTCTCGCCAATGTGCGTCCGCTGAATACCCGCTCGCTCGACGGCAGCGAGTTACGCTACATTCCGCTGGCCGGTGTCAATCCGGGATTGACGCTGGGCGTCGCGACGCTCGCCAGCCTGGGCAAGACGGTCGTCGTCGACGAATTCAGCGAGTTTTGCCGCGCGCAGATCAGCAGCGCCCACATTCCGGGCATGACCCGGCTTTGAGCGGAGACCAGGCAATCATGGCACGAGACCCACGTTACGATATCTTGTTCGAGCCGGTCGCGATCGGTCCGGTCACCGCGAAGAACCGCTTTTACCAGGTGCCCCACTGCAACGGCGGCGGTTACCGCGACCCGTCGGCCGCGGCGGCGATGCGCCGCATCAAGGCCGAGGGCGGCTGGGGCGTGATCTTCACCGAGCAGACCGAAATGCACCATAGCTCGGAAATTTCGCCTTACATCGAGCTGCGCCTGTGGGACGATGACGACCTGCCGATCCTCGCCAGGATGGCCGACGCGGTGCACGAACACGGCGCGCTCGCCGGTACCGAGCTGACCTATGCCGGCATCAACGGGCCCAACCTGTACAGCCGTGAAATTCCACTCGCCCCGACCGCGCTGCCGATCCGGACCTACACGTCGGATCCGGTCAGCGCGCGCGCCATGACGCGCCGGGATATCCGCGACCTGCGCCGCTGGCATCGCACGGCCTGCAAGCGCGCGCAATCCGCCGGCTATGACCTGATTTGCCTGTACGCCGCGCACGGCCACGGCGTGTTCCAGCATTTCCTGTCGACGGCGACCAACCAGCGCAGCGACGAGTATGGCGGCAGCCTCGAAAACCGCGCGCGCCTGTTGCGCGAAGTGCTCGAGGAATGCAAGGACGCGGTCGGCGATCGTTGCGGCATCACGCTGCGCCTGTCGATGGTCGAAACCATCGGCAAGCTTGGCTTCAGCAACGCCGAGATCCGCGACCTGATCGAGATGCACTCCGAGCTGCCCGATCTGTGGGACCTGGCCCACGGCAGCTGGGCCGAGTGCTCGGGACCGTCGCGCTTCGTCGACGAGGCCGCGCAGCAATCGCTGATCGAGGGCATCAAGGCGCTGACGCCGAAGCCGGTAGTCGGCGTCGGCCGCTTTACGTCGCCGGACGTCATGGCCAGGCAGGTCAGCGCCGGCATTCTCGACTTTATCGGCTGCGCGCGGCCGTCGATCGCCGATCCGTTTTTGCCGCGCAAGATCGACGAGGGCCGCGCCGAAGACATACGCGAATGCATCGGCTGCAACATTTGCATTTCCGGCGACATGACGATGTCGATCTCGCGCTGTACGCAAAATCCGACCTTCATGGAAGAGTGGCGCAAGGGCTGGCACCCCGAGCGCATCGAGCCGAAGGGTGCGAGCGAATCGGTGCTCGTGGTCGGCGCCGGGCCGGCCGGGCTTGAAGCCGCGCGCGCGCTCGGCGAGCGCGGTTATCGCGTGGTACTCGCCGAAGCCGGCACCCGGCTCGGCGGTCGCGTCGCACGCGAACGCGAGCTGCCGGGGCTCGCCGCCTGGGGTCGCGTCGCCGACTATCGCGAATACCAGCTCGGCCAGATGGCCAACGTCGAGATCTACCTCGACAACGAGCTCGGCGCCGGCGATATCCTCGATTTCGGCTTCCAGCACGTCTGCCTTGCGACGGGTTCGCGCTGGCGCGCCGACGGCGTCGCCCGGCATCACGTCGTGCCGCTTGCCGACGACGGTTCGCTGCCGCTGTACACACCCGACGACCTGATGGACGGCAGGCTGCCCGACGGGCGCGTCATCCTCTACGACGACGACCATTACTACATGGGCGGCGTGCTGGCCGAGCTGCTGGCCGAGCGGGGTTGCGAGGTAACCCTCGTGACGCCGGCCGCGCACGTCTCGGCGTGGACGCAGAACACGCTCGAGCAAGCCAGCATTCACGCCCGTCTCGTCGAGCTCGGCGTCGATATCCGCCTCAACCGCGCGGTCGGCGCGATCGCCGCCGGGGAGGTCCGCAGCGACTGCGTTTACTCTGGCCGCGCGCAGGCACTCGGTGCCGATGCGCTGGTCATGGTCGCGTCACGCATCGGCAACGATGCGCTCTGGCAGGCGCTCGCCGCGCGCGCCAGCGAATGGGCGGAGCGCGGAATCGAATCGATCCGCCTGATCGGCGATGCCGAGGCGCCGGCGCCAATCGCCTGGGCGACCTACGCCGGGCATCGCTACGCGCGCGAACTGGATACGCCGGAGCGCGGCGATGCGCTACCATTCCGACGCGAAGTCACGCAATTGAAGAACTGATCATGGGAGAGCAGCCGATGAAACCTGTCGCCGACGGCGAACGCATCGTCGCCAATATCTATGCCGCGGACTACGAACCCTTCGTCAACGACCGGGGCGAAAACGACGGCTATGCGTTACAACTCGATCGCAGCAAACCGCTCGGCACCGGTTTTCACGTCTACAAGATGGAACCCGGTGCGACGACGATCGCGCACGAACATAGCTGCAACGAGGAGTTTCTCGTCATCAGCGGCGACCTCGTCGACAACGACGGGACGGTTTACCGCGAGGGCGATCTGGTATTGATGAAAGCGGGCACGCAGCACTGCTCGCACACCGAGCGCGGCTGCCTGCTCGCGGTCTATATAGAGACCCCGGAAAAGTCTCTCTAGGCGACCGCGTCGGCTTCGCGGATCATCCGGTAAAGCTCGTCCTTCAGGTATACGCGGCGAAGTTTGCGGCCCTCGAGATACTCGTCAGAGGTATTCTCGATACCTTCCTCGATCAGATGCACTTCGTGGTCGATTTCCTCGTACTCGTTGTATAGCTTGGCGAAGTGCTCGTCGTTTTGCCGCAGGTGGTGGATGGTCTTGTAGTGCTCCGGAAATTCGTGCACCAGGTCGTGGTCTTCGATCAGCATGGTTCCTCCTTAGTTTTCTATTTTTTCGGCACAGTCGACGCAGTAAGCGGTGAATGGCAACAGCTCGAGACGCGCCAACGGGATTTCGTCGCCGCACTGCTCGCAGTAGAAATAATTACCGTCGTCGATGCGCTTGAGCGCGAACTTGATCATCGCGAGTTCCTGCTCGGAGTTGTTACCGAGCGATTCGAGCACCTCGTCGTTCTCGCGCTCGCTGGCCTGCTCGCTCCAGTCGGCCGACATGCCCTCGTGACGGATGGTCTTGTCGATCGAGCGGATACGCCTGGTCAATTCGGCCTTGAGTTCGATGAGGCGTTTTTTGAACGGTTCTGCGTCCACCCGGATTGCTCCGCTTGTCTGTGCCGTGATCGATTATACCGAAGTTCGCCGCCGAGTCGCGCGCATTTGAAAAACCGGCCGAGCGGGCGTCACTCGGTGCGCGCCAGGCGTGCGGCGAGGCGTTGCGCGCGGTTTTCGAAGTACAGTACCAGCAGGCCACCGGCAATGATCAGCCCGCTGCCAATGAACGCGACGCCGTCGGGCCAGTCGCCCCACAGGTAGTATCCGGCCAGCAACGCGAAGGGCATCGCCGCGTATTCGAACGGCGCGACCACCGAGGCTTCGCCGAGGCGGTAGGCCTGCGACAGCAGGTAGCCGCCGAACGAGACCATGACGCCGCACAGCGCGAGCAACCGCCATTCGCCGGCGTCGGGCCAGCGCCACGCGCGCAGCAAAAAACCGAGAGCCGGATCGTCGAAACGATCGAAGCCGCCTTCGCCGATGGCGAGCCCGATCAGCAGGCTGATGGCGATGAATGGCAGCTGGATGTAAAACGTCATCGCGCCGGCTTTTTCGCCGATGCCCAGCTTGCGCGTCATCATCGTCATCGCCGCGTAGCACAGCGCCGCGGCGATCGGCAGCAATGCGATCGGGCGAAACAACTCGCTGCCCGGGCGCAGCATGATCAGCACGCCGAGCAGGCCGACGCCGATTGCGCACCAGCGCGGTGCACCGACCCGCTCGCCGAGCACCGGTTGCGACAGCAGGCAGATGAACAGCGGTGCGCTGAAAAACAGCGCGACGACTTCGGCGAAAGGCATCGCCGCGAGACCGAGGAAGAAGAACACGTTGGCGATGACGAGCATCGTGCCACGGGTGAAATGCAGCACCGGGCGGCGGGTCTTGAGCGTGGCGAATCCACCCTCGAGGCGGACGATGACGACGACCACGCCGAGCGCGAACAGCGCGCGCCACAGCGTAACCTCGTGGAGCGGCAGCGCCGGGCTCAGCCACTTCATGATCGAATCGCTGATCGTCAGAAACGCGAGCGCGCCGAGCAGGCACGCGATGCCGCGCGCATTAGCGCTCACGACGATCCGCCGGCGGCAGAAACACGCGCGCCCGGGTTACGTCCGGCTGCCATCGACGTCGCCGGTCGCGCCTTACTCAGCGACCTTCGAAGCCTTCGAGCACGTTGACCGCGTTGACACCGATCTCCTCGACCGCGTAGCCGCCCTCCATGACGAACAGCGTCGGCAGGCCGAGCGCGGCAATGGTCGCGCCGTAGCGTTTGAAATCGTCGCTCGTGAGCTTGAAGAACGAGATCGGGTCGCGTTCGAAGGTATCGACGCCGAGGGAGACGACCAGCGCGTCCGGAGCGTAGGCGCGAATCCTGTCGCAGGCGTCGGCCAGCGCCGCGCCCCAGGTCGCGAAATCGGTGCCCGGACCCATCGGGTAGTTGAGATTGAAGCCTTCGCCCTTGCCGCGACCGGTTTCGTCGGCATAGCCGAGGAAATGCGGGAAGGCTTCGCTTGGGTCGCCGTGCAGCGATACGAACAGCACGTCGTCGCGGGCGTAAAAAATCGCCTGGCTGCCGTTGCCGTGATGGAAGTCGACGTCGAGCAGCACGACGCGCGCCGCGCCCTGGTCGACGAAGGCCTGGGTTGCGACCGCGGCGTTGTTGATGAAGCAGTAGCCGCCGAACATATCGCTGGCGGCGTGGTGGCCGGGCGGGCGGCACAGCGCGAAGGCCGCGCTGGCGCCGTCGGCGAGCGCCGCCTGGGCGCTCAGCGCGACGTTGACGCTGGCGCGCGCGGCTTCCCAGGTGCCGTCGCTGATCGAGGTTTCGGCGGCCAGCGCGTAGTGACCGAGCTTGCCCTCGATATGCCGGGGCACGCGCTCCTGCTGCATGCCGCGGGCCGGCCAGCAGGTCGCGATCGCCTCGCCCTTGAAGCCACCGGCGACCCACTCGTCCCAGCAGGTTTCGAGAAAGCGGATGAAGTCCGCGTCGTGGACCCGGATCACGGCGTCGAGGCCGAATTCGCGTGGCGCGACCACCTCGCCGAGGCCGACCTCGCGCACACGCTCCAGTATATGTTCGGCACGCACCGGGCACTCGAAGGGTGGCACCAGTTCGCCGCCGTAGAGTTCGGTCCTGGCGTCGCGCAAAGCGTGCTGCTCGCTGAAAACGGTAAGCATGGTCAATCTCCTCGGGTGATACGGGAATCGAGCCGCCAGGGCGGCGCGTCGAATTCGCGCTCGTAAGCCAGCGCGGCGCTGAACACGCGCCGGTCGTCGTAACTGCGGGCGACGAACTGCACGCCGGTGGGCACGCCGTTGGCGGCAAGCCCGCTCGGCAGCGACAGCGCCGGGCAGCGGCTCAGCATGTTGAACGGAAAGGTCGCCGACCAGCGTTCCTCGCTGACGCGCAGAATCTCGCCATCGATTTCGACCTCGTTTTCCGGCCAGGTGCTGTCGGCGGGCACGCCGGCCGTCGTCAGCGTCGGGCAGACGAACAGGTCGTAGTCCTCCATCAGCGGGCCGAAGCGATCGTACATACGCACCGCGGTCTCGAGTGCGTCGAGGTAGTCGGCGCGGGTCGAGTTGCGCGCTTTTTCGATGAACCAGACCGTGTAATCGCACAACTCGTCGCGGTGTGCGTCGAGCAGCGGATCCATCGACGCGGCCCAGCCCTGCGCCCAGTGCGCGTGCGCGGCATCGATGATCGACTCATCCCAGCCGAGGTCCACCTCGTCGACGGTCGCGCCGAGGCCGCGCAGGATGTCGAGTGCCGCCGCGGTATTGCGGCGCACGCCCTGATCGACTCGCATGAAACCGAGATCCATCGAGTAACAGATTTTCCAGCCGGCCAGGTCCGGCGGTACCGCCGGGTCGATCACGACGCGTTCGCGCAGCGTCGCGATGTCGCGCGGGTCGAGCCCGGATATGATGTTTTGCATCGCGATGACGTCGGCGACGCGGCGCGCCATCGGGCCGGAATGACTGTAGGAATCGAGATTGAACACCGGGATCTCGGGATTGCGGCCGTACGGCGGCTTGTACCCGACGATACCGCATAATGCCGCCGGAATGCGGATCGAGCCGCCGATATCGGTGCCGGTCGCGAGCGTCGCCGCACCGGCCGCGAGCGCCGCGCCGGAGCCGCCGGACGAGCCGCCCGGCGTGATATCGAGATTCCACGGGTTGCGGGTGATGCCCCACAGGCGCGAATGGCAGGAACCGAGCAGGCAAAATTCGGGCGTCGTGGTCTTGGCGTGGACGATCGCGCCGGCGTCGAGCAGACGCTGAATCAGCACGTCGCTGGTTTGGTCGACGCGGTCGCGGTAGACCAGCGACGCCGAAGTCCGGCGTTTGCCGGCGACGCGAAACTCGTCCTTGACCGCGAGCGGGATGCCCTCGAGCGGCCGCGCGCTGCCGTCGGCGTAGCGCGCCTCGGCCGCGCGCGCGGCGGCCAGCGCGTCATCGAACCAGGTTTCGGTGAATGCGTTGATCGCCGGCTCGACCGCCTCGCTTCGCGCGATTACGGCCTGCATCAACTCGACCGGCGACAGGCTGCGGTCGGCGAAGCGATTGCGCGCCTCGGCGGCGCTGAGATAGCACAACGGTGGTTCGGACATGGTCTTGTTGCCGGCCTCGCGAGGGCTTTGCCGGGACCCGATTTTTATCGATTTCGACGACCATGGCTAGCAATAAATCGGCGGATCGCGCAAAATTTCGGCGTCGATCCGGACGCGTGAACAAATGACCGATCCACTGCCCCAGGACCCTGGCGAACGTTCGCTGTGGACCGATACGGCAATTGCCGACCCGGTCACCGAACGGCTGGAGGAAGCGCTCAAGACCGACGTGCTGGTCGTCGGCGGCGGCTACACCGGACTGTCCAGCGCGCTGCATCTCGCCGAGCGCGGAATCGATGTCGTTTTGCTCGAAGCCCGTTGCGTCGGCTACGGCGGATCGGGACGCAACGCCGGCCTCGTCAACGCCGGCATCTGGCGAAATCCCGACCACGTCCGCCGGGTACTCGGCGAGGCTGCCGGCGAACGCTTCAATCTCGCCTTGCGCGATTCGCCGGCGCTGGTGTTCGAGCTCGTCGAACGCCACCGGCTCGATTGCGACGCGCGCCGCGTCGGCACGATCAACCTCGCGCACTGCGCCGCGGCGATGGACTATCTCGAAGACCGCTGCCGCCAGCTCGAGGCGCTCGGCGCCAGAGTCGAGTTGATCGACAGCGCGCGATCCCGCGCGCTGTCCGGTTCGCCGCTCTACCATTTCGGCGGGATTCTCGATCCGAGTGCCGGCACGATACAGCCGCTCTCCTACGCGCGCGCGCTGGCCGGCGCCGCGCTCGCCCGCGGCGCCCGCGTGTACGCGCGCTCGGCGATCGAGTCGCTGACCCGCCGCGGCAATCGCTGGCTCGCGCAAACTGCGCACGGCGAGGTCGAGGCCGAACAGGTGATTCTCGCGACCAATGCCTACGCCGACGCGAGCAGCGCCGGGGTGCGCGAATCGACGCTGCCGGTATTCATTTTCCAGTGTGCGACCCCGCCGCTGGACGATGCGCTGGCCGCGGCGATCATCCCCGCGCGACACGGCCTGTGGGATACGCAAGCCCTGATGACCTCGTCGCGGGTCGACGCGAACGGCCGCCTGGTCATGAGCAGCGCCGGCAGCCTGCAGGGATTCCAGCGCCCGATCCGCCAGGACTGGATGACGCGCATGCGCAACCGGCTCTACCCGCAGACCCGCGACATCGACTGGGAATTCGCCTGGAGCGGACAGATCGGCGTAACCTCGAGCAAGGTTTTGCGCGTCCAGCTGCTCGCGCCCGGCGTGTTCGCCCCGGCCGGCTACAACGGTCGCGGCATCGGTACCGGCACCGTGATGGGCGTACACCTGGCGGCTACCATCGCCAGCGGCAACCGCGACGAATTTCCGTTTCCGATCGAAGCGCTGTACCGGGAAAAGTGGTCGGGCGTGCGTGCCGCCTATTACAGCTACGCCACGCTGGCGCTGCAGTTTTTCGACCGTCGCGGGCCACGCGCCGGCGAGGGCGATTAAATTCCACCGCGGGGCTGGAATTCGGCCGCGGTCCCGATAGAATCTGATCACGATATTCGACGAGCAAGACCATGACGCAAAGCAAACGCACTTCGTTCGACTGGCAGGATCCGATGTTTTTCGAACAGCAGCTCGGCGACGACGAGCGCCTGATACGCGACGCCGCGCGCGAGTATTGCCAGGCGCGGCTGATGCCGCGCGTGCTCGAGGCCAATCGCGAGGAGAAATTCGATCGCGAAATCATGCACGAATTCGGCGAACTCGGCCTGCTCGGCGCGACGCTACCTGAGGATTACGGCTGCGCCGGCGCGAGCTACACGGCCTACGGTCTCGTCGCGCGCGAGGTCGAGCGCGTCGATTCCGGCTACCGCTCGGCGATGAGCGTGCAGTCGTCGCTGGTCATGCACCCGATCTACGCCTACGGCAGCGAGGATCAACGGCAGAAATACCTGCCGCGACTCGCGACCGGCGAACTCGTCGGTTGTTTCGGCCTGACCGAGCCCGACGCGGGCTCGGATCCGGGCAGCATGAAGACCACCGCGACCGCGGTCGACGGCGGTTACCGGCTGAAAGGCGCGAAGATGTGGATCACGAACTCGCCGATCGCCGATGTCATGGTCGTCTGGGCCAAGCTCGACGGCGTGATTCGCGGTTTCATCCTCGAACGCGGCATGGACGGCCTGTCGACGCCCAAGATCGAGGGCAAGTTTTCGTTACGCGCGTCGGTGACCGGCGAGATCGCGATGCAGGACGTGTTCGTGCCGGAGGAAAACCTGTTGCCCGGCGTCGAGGGACTCAAGGGACCGTTCGGTTGCCTCAACCGCGCGCGCTACGGTATCGCCTGGGGCACGATGGGTGCAGCCGAATTCTGCTGGCACGCCGCGCGTCGCTACACCCTCGACCGCAGCCAGTTCGGCCGCCCGCTGGCGGCGACGCAGCTGGTGCAAAAAAAGCTCGCCGACATGCAAACCGAGATTACGCTCGGCCTGCAGGGCTGCCTGCGCATGGGACAGCTGATGGACGCCGGCAACTGCCCGGTGGAGTTGGTATCGCTGATGAAGCGCAATAATTGCGGCAAGGCGCTCGACATTGCGCGCGTCGCGCGCGACATGCACGGCGGTAACGGCGTCGCCGATGAGTTTCACGTCATCCGCCACGTGATGAACCTCGAGGCGGTCAACACCTACGAGGGCACGCACGACATCCACGCGTTGATCCTCGGCCGCGCGCAGACCGGCATCCAGGCGTTCAACTAGCCCGCGCGACCGATGCCAGGCCCGCTCGCCGGTTACCGCGTTCTCGACCTGAGCCGGATTCTCGCCGGGCCCTGGGCGAGCCAGCTGCTGGCCGATCTGGGTGCCGATGTCATCAAGGTCGAGCGCCCCGGCAGCGGCGACGACACGCGCGGCTGGGGGCCGCCGTTCATGCTCGACGAAGCGGGCGAGCCAACCACCGAGGCGGCTTATTTTCACGCCGCCAATCGTGGCAAGCGCTCGATCGCGATCGATATCGCGCAGGCCGAAGGTCAGCGGCTGGTGCGCGAACTCGCGAGTGCCAGCGACGTGCTGGTCGAAAATTTCAAGGTCGGCGGCCTGGCCAGATACGGCCTCGACTATGCCAGCCTCAAGGCAGTAAACCCGGCGCTGATCTACTGTTCGATCACCGGCTTCGGCCAGGACGGGCCCTACGCCGCGCGCGCCGGCTACGATTTCATGATCCAGGCAATGGGCGGCATCATGAGCGTGACCGGCGAAATCGACGGCGAACCGATGAAATCGGGCGTCGCGCTGGCCGACATCCTGACCGGGCTGTACGCCGCCAACGCGATCCAGGCCGCGCTGCTGCACCGCGAGCGCGGCGGCGAGGGCCAGTACATCGACATGGCGCTGCTCGACGTGCAGGTCGCGACGCTCGCCAGCCAGGCGATGAATTATCTCGCGACCCGCGCGAACCCGCCGCGCTATGGCAACGCGCATCCGAACATCGTGCCCTACCAGGCGTTTCGGACGCGCGACGGCTACATCATCCTCGCGGTCGGCAACGATGCGCAGTTCCGCCGCTTTTGCGAACTCGCCGGGCGGCCGGAACTGGCCGACGATGCGCGCTTTCTGCGCAATCGCGATCGCGTGCAAAATCGCGTCGAACTGCTCGAGTGGATTGCCGCGGTCATGCGCGAGCGCGCTAGCGCGGACTGGCTCGACGGGCTCCACGCGCGCGGTATCCCTTGCGGTCCGATCAACAATATCGACGAAGTCTTCGCCGATCCGCAGGTCCGGCACCGGGGTCTCGAACTCGAGCTCGAACACCCGAGCGCGGGCAGCGTCGCGAGCGTGGCCTGCCCGATTCGGCTTTCGCAAACGCCGGTCGAATACGAGCGCGCGCCGCCGCTGCTCGGCGCACATACCGACGAAGTGCTCGCTGAATTACTCGGCCTGGATGGTGCGAGGATTACGGCGCTGCGCGGCGACGGGATTATCGCCTGAGCGGCCAGGTGTCGGCGACCCGGTAACCGGTCGGCCAGGGATCGTCCGGATCGAGCATCAATTGATGCGTGCCGGTGATCCACGCGCGGCCGCGAATCGTGGGCACGATCGCCGGCCGCTCGCCGAGGCGCGTCTCGCGGTCGACGCGGCAGTCGAAACGTGAATCGATAATCGAGCGACCGATCAGGCGATCGCCGACGCGCAGTTTGCCGCGCGCGTGCAGTACCGCCATGCGCGCCGAGCAGCCGGTGCCGCAGGGCGAACGGTCGAGCTTGCCCGGATCGATCGCGACCGCGTTGCGGCTGACCGGAATACCGGCTTCGTCACCGAGCGGCGCGGCGAGCTGGCAAAACGAAATATGCGCCCAGTCGGCGTTTTCGGGATGCGCAAACCCGAGCTGCTCGTTGGCCGCGGCGGTAATGCGCGCGCCGGTCGCGGCCAGATCGGCGGCTTCGTCGGGACGAATCTCGAAACCGAGCGCGGCCGCGTCGACGATGACGAAGCTGTCGCCGCCGTAGGCGGTATCAACCGTCAGGCTGCCGAGACCCTCGACTTCGAGCGCCGCGCCGAGCTGGTCGGCGAAGGACGCGACGTTTTCGATTTCGATGCTCTGCGCCTTGCCGTCGGCGCAGCGGGCCCGAACCTTGACCAGCCCGCCCGGCGCCTCGAGCATGAACTCGGTAAGCGGTTCGCGCATTTCGACGAGACCGCTGTCGAGCAGTACGGTCGCAACGCAGATCGAGTTCGAACCCGACATTGGCGGGGTGTGTTCCGGCTCCATGATGATGAAGCCCCAGGCCGCGTCCGGGTGCCGGGCCGGCAGCAGCAGGTTGACGTGCTTGAACACGCCGCCGCGCGGCTCGTTTAAGACGAAGTTGCGCAGCTCGCCATCACGGTCGAGCCAGCGAGATTGTTGCCACAGGGTTTCGCCCGGCGGCGGCGCGACGCCGGCGACGATGACGTTGCCGACCTCGCCCTCGGCGTGGCACTCGACGATGTGAATGAGGCGAGTGCTTCTCATGGTCGGCGGAAGTGGCGGAAGAAATGGATCAGCCAGCCAATCAGGGCAACGAAGTAAATCACCAGCGCCCAGGCGATACTCGAGTGCAGGCGCGGCGGATCGTCGAAGTTCGCCTGGATCGCGAGCTGCATGACCGAGATTGCGAGCAGCAGGTGTACGATACCGATCAGGCGCATCTGCAAGCGGATGAAGTGGCGCGTATGTTCGATGCGTTCGGGCGCGAGCCAGTACTCCGCATGCGGGATTTTCATGCCGAAGCGCGGCTGGCGCTCGGTCCACTTCGGCGAGTAGACAAAGACCACGACCAGCAACGCGATCATCGCGAGGTAGAGACCGAAGAAAGCGCTGCGCCCGGACCAGCCATTGGGCGCGCCGAGCCCGTCCCAATGCGACGCGACGACGTCAGGCATTTGCGGGTAGTAAAAGACGGTTTGCACGATGGCGAGCGCGACGAGGGCGTTGAACAGGCGATGCGTCCAGCCGATCATAATTTCCCAAAGGTAGCAGGAATCGCGGCTGTGGTACATTGTCCGGCGACGCGGCCACGCGAGTCACGCAGGAGTCGATGATCCGCCGTGCCGCCGGGGCTACAGACGTGTCGATTGTTCTTGCTGTGATCTGTTTCATCGTCGGCCTGCTGATCGGTGCGATCGGCATTGGCGGCGTTTTGCTGCTGCCGGCGCTGGTGTATCTCGGTGGAATCGACGTGCATACCGCGGTGCCGGTGTGCAGGCTGAGTTTCGTCGCCGCCGGAATCGTCGGTTCGTTGGTCTACGCGCGCCACGGCTCGATTCGGACCGATCTCGCCGCGTGGCTGTGCGCCGGCGCGGTGCCGGCCGCGTTCGCCGGCGCGCTGGCGCTGCCGTGGATTCCGGGCGGGCTGATCATGGCGCTGGTCGCGCTGCTGATGATCCTCGCCGGGGTCGATGCGCTGGTCAAAACTTTTCGCAAGCCGGCGCCGGCGCCGCCGCGCTTGCCGGGTCCGGGCCTGCTAGTCGCGCTCGGATTCGTGACCGGGTTCGGCTCGGCGCTGACCGGCACCGGCGGGCCGCTGATCATGGTGCCGATCGCGATTTTTCTCGGCTTGCCGGTGCTGATCGCGGTCGGTCTCGGCATGGTGATCCAGATCCCAATCGCGGCATTCGCGAGCCTCGGCAACTGGCTCACCGGCAATCTCGATTTTGGTCTCGCGCTCGCGCTCGCCGCGATCATCGCCGTCGGCGTACTGGCCGGCGCGTTCGCGATTCATCGCTTGCCGGGTGCCGAGCTGCGCCGCTTCATCGCGGCGCTGCTGATCGTGGTCGGTACCGGCATCCTGGCGCGCCTGATTCTGCAGGTCGTCGCTGCCGGCTGAAGGCGCCGTGCCAAAAAAAAAGCCCCGCCAGGGCGGGGCTTCGCTGAAGCTTCGCGCGATTACTGGTAATCGAACGACTTGGTTGCCAGCACCTTGCGATCCTGGTCGAGAACGTTGACCGACCAGAGTCCGGTCCATTCCGGCTGCAACGACTTGCTGGTCCAGACTCGCCAGCGCGGACCACGCACTTCGAAGGTCTTTTCGAACATGACCTTGCCGCCGTAGACCCACTGGTGGGTGACGTTATCGCCCTCGTGGTCCATCAACTCGGTGAAAAACGAGATCTGCTTGTACGAGTTGCTGTTGATGCTGTCGACCTTGAGTACCGGTTCGCGATCCTCGACCCCGACCGTAAACATCGCGCGGCTGACTTGGCCGGCGGCGGCCGGAAAACTCGCGACCAGCAACAAGCAGATTGCCACGGAATTAAGTATCGAACGCATTGGTTTCTCCTGGATTGGAATTGCGCTGAATATAGCAGCAAATATTTAGCTTTGCAGGTGAACTAGTTGCGCTTGACCCTGGCCTCGCGGAGTGCTTCGGAGCGCTCGCGCAGCAGGCCAATCATCACGCTGGACGACAGCGACAGGGTGCGCTCGCGGCGCGTCACGATGCCGAGCGGTCGGCGGACCTCGAGACCGGAAAGCGGTATGCCGCGGAGGGTCGAATCGACCATGCTCAGCGGCAAGATGCTCCAGCCGAGATTCGCCGCAACCATGACCTTGATGGTTTCGAGATAATTGGTTTCGAGCGCGATGTGCAGGCGATCCTCGGCGCCGGCGAAGGTCTGGTTGATGATGCGGCGGGTGAAGGTTCCGCGAGACGGCAGGATCGCCGGGTGATCGAGCAGTGCCGCGGCGTCGAGCGTGGCAACCTCGGCGAGTGGATGATCGCCGGCGACGACGACCACCAGCCGGTCGATCCAGACCGGTTCGCAGGCGAGGCGGGCGTCGGGCAATTCGGGCAGCGTGACGACCGCGAGCTCGAGTTCGTTGTCGAGCACCGCGGCGCAGGCGTCCTCCGAATCCATGAACTGCAGGTCCAGTTCGACCAGCGGATAACGAATCTTGAATTCGCGCAATACCTGCGGCAAGCGGTGCAGGCCGATGTGGTGGCTGGTCGCAAAGCTGAGGCTGCCGGACGGCGCGTCGAGCTGCCGGCTCAGGCCGGAGCGGAAAGCCGCAAGCTCGTGCAGCATGCGCTCGGCGTGCGGTTTGAAAGCTTTGCCGTTGGGCGTCAGCAGGCTGCGCTTGCCGAGGCGGTCGAACAGTTCGGTGCGCAGCTCCAGCTCGAGCTGGTGAATGCGCTTGCTGATTGCCGGCTGGGTCAGGTGCAGCCGTTCGGCCGCCAGCGAAAAGGATTCGAGCTCGGCGACCGCGATGAAGGCGTGAATCTGTGCGAGTTGCATTCTATTTAGTTATTAAAATTATGAAAATAATGAATTAGAGTTATTTTAGGCATCGGCGTAGAATTGCGCAAATTTATATCGGACAACCGCGATGGCCGGAAAAACGCTGTACGACAAGATCTGGGATTTACACGAGGTGCGCCGCGATGACGACGGTACCGCGCTGCTGTACATCGATCGCCACCTCGTGCACGAAGTGACATCTCCGCAGGCCTTCGAGGGCCTCGAGCTGGCCGGCCGCGCGCTGTGGCGCAAGCAGTCGATTCTCGCGGTGCCGGACCACAACGTGCCGACCACCGGGCTCGAAAACGGCATCGACGATCCGGTCGCGCGGCTGCAGGTCGACACGCTGGACGGCAATTGCGACAAGTACGCGCTGACCGAATTCAAGATGGGCGACGCGCGCCAGGGCATTGTCCACGTGATCGGGCCCGAGCAGGGCGCGACGCTGCCCGGCATGACCGTGGTTTGCGGCGATTCGCATACCTCGACGCACGGCGCCTTCGCCGCGCTCGCGTTCGGCATCGGTACCTCGGAAGTCGAACACGTGATGGCCACCCAGTGCCTGATCCAGAAAAAATCGAAAAACATGCGCGTGCGTGTCGAAGGCAGCGTCGGCTCCGGCGTCACCGCCAAGGACATCGTGCTGCACATCATCGGCGAAATCGGTACCGCCGGGGGCACCGGTCACACCATCGAGTTTGCCGGCGAAGCGATCGAAAACCTGTCGATGGAAGGCCGCATGACGGTTTGCAACATGACGATCGAGGCCGGCGCGCGCGCCGGGCTGATCGCCTGCGATCAGACGACGCTCGATTACATCGCCGGCCGGCCGTTTGCGCCGCGGGGCGACGACTGGCAGCGCGCGGTCGAATTCTGGCGCGAGCTGCACTCCGACCCCGACGCGGTGTTCGACCGCGAAGTCGTCATCGACGCGCGCGCGATCGCGCCGCAGGTGACCTGGGGCACGTCGCCGGAAATGGTTACCGGTGTCGACGGCCGGGTGCCCGATCCGGCGCTCGAGAGCGATCCGATCAGGGCCGACGGCATGCGCAAGGCGCTCGCCTACATGGATCTCGAACCGGATACGCCGGTACAGCAGATTTATCTCGACAAGGTATTCATCGGCTCCTGCACCAATTCCCGTATCGAAGACCTGCGCGCCGCGGCCAGCGTCGTCAGGGGCCGGCGCGTCGCCGACAACATCAAGCTCGCGCTGGTCGTGCCCGGTTCGGGGCTGATCAAGCAGCAGGCCGAGTCCGAGGGCCTCGACCGGATTTTCGTCGAAGCCGGCTTCGAATGGCGCGAACCTGGCTGCTCGATGTGCCTCGGCATGAACGCCGACCGGTTGGCGCCGGGCGAACGCTGCGCGTCGACGTCGAACCGCAATTTCGAGGGTCGCCAGGGGCAGGGCGGACGCACCCATCTGGTGTCGCCGGCGATGGCCGCCGCCGCCGCGGTCAATGGCCACTTCGTCGACCTGCGCGCGAGCGGAGACTAGCGATGGAAAAATTTACCACTCTCGAAGGTATAGTCGCCGGCATCGATCGCGCCAATATCGACACCGACGCGATCATCCCGAAGCAATACCTCAAGTCGATCAAGCGCGCCGGTTTCGGCGTCAACCTGTTCGACGACTGGCGTTATCTCGATCCCGGCGAGCCCGGGCAAGACCATTCCGCGCGTCGCAGGAATCCCGACTTCGTGCTCAACCGGTCGCCCTACGATCAGGCCCGAATTCTGCTTGCGCGGGAAAACTTCGCCTGCGGTTCTTCGCGCGAACACGCGGTCTGGGCGCTGATGGACTTCGGGATCCGCGCCGTGATTGCGCCGAGTTTCGCCGATATTTTCTACAACAATTCGTTCAAGAACGGGCTGTTGCCGGTCGCGCTGCCGGCCGACCAGGTCGAGCAACTGTTCGCCGAGCTCGCGCGGCACGAGGGATACCGCCTCGCGATCGATCTCGAAACGCAACGCGTGCGCACGCCCGACGGCTCCGAGATGGCCTTCGAGATCGATGCGTTCCGCAAGTATTGCCTGTTGAACGGTTTCGACGACATCGGCCTGACGATGCAGCATGCCGACGCGATCCGCGCCTTCGAGGCGCAATACTACGAACGCCTGCCGTGGCTCAAACGAGGCACCGCGTGAGCGCGTGCATCGCGGTTCTGGCCGGCGACGGCATCGGTCCCGAGATCGTCGCCGAGGCGCTCAAGGTGCTCGATTGTCTGCGTACGGATTTTTCGCTCGAGGCCGACCTCGAATCGGCCGCGATTGGCGGCGCCGGCTACGAGCAGCACGGCGATCCGCTGCCGCCGGCGACGCTGGAATTGTGCCGCGCGGCCGACGCGATCCTGTTCGGTGCGATCGGCGGTCCCGAGTACGATCGGCTCGAGCGTGAATTGCGCCCGGAGCGCGGGCTGCTCCGCCTGCGTGCCGAGCTCGGCCTGTTTTCGAATCTGCGCCCGGCGATTCTGTATCCGCAGCTCGCCGAGGCCTCGAGTCTCAAGAACGAGCTGGTCGCCGGACTCGACATCATGATCGTGCGCGAACTCGTCGGCGGTATCTACTTCGGCGAGCCGCGCGGGATTCGCGAACTCGACGGCGGCGAGCGCGAAGCCTTCAATACAATGGTTTACGCCGAGCCTGAAATCGAGCGCATCGCGCGCTCGGCATTCGACATCGCGATGCTGCGCAATCGCAAACTGTGCTCGGTCGACAAGGCCAACGTGCTCGAGGTTTCCGAGCTGTGGCGCGAGGTCGTCACGCGCGTCGCCGCCGACTATCCCGAGGTCGGGCTATCGCATCTGTACGTCGACAATGCCTCGATGCAACTGGTGCGCGCGCCGAAACAGTTTGATGTCATCGTCACGTCGAACCTGTTCGGCGATATCCTGTCGGATACCGCTGCGATGCTGACCGGCTCGATCGGCATGCTGCCGTCGGCCTCGCTCGATGCCGATGGCAAGGGCCTGTACGAGCCGGTGCACGGTTCGGCGCCCGACATCGCCGGCCAGGGGCTGGCCAACCCGCTGGCGACGATTCTGTCGCTGGCGATGCTGTTACGCTACAGCCTGAAGCAGCCGCGGCTGGCCGCGAGTATCGAAACCGCGGTTGGCAACGTCCTCAACCAGGGTTTTCGCACCCTCGATATCGCCGACGGCGGGCGAAGCGTCAGTACCGCCGAGATGGGCGACGCGGTAGTCGCGGCGTTACGCGAGCTCGCCTGAGGATCAAATCCAAGGAGATTGAACCATGAACAGAATCGGATTCGTCGGCTGGCGCGGCATGGTCGGTTCGGTATTGCTCGAGCGCATGCTCGCCGAGCGCGATTTCGACCGCATCGCCGAACCGGTGTTCTTTACCACCTCGCAGGCCGGTCAGGCGGCGCCCGACATCGGCCGCGATCTGCCGTCGTTGAAGGATGCGACCGATTTCGACGAACTCAAGGCGATGGATGCGATCGTCAGCTGCCAGGGCGGCGATTACACCAAACAGGTCTATGCCGACCTGCGCGGCAGCGGCTGGCAGGGCTACTGGATCGACGCCGCATCGGCGCTGCGAATGGCCGGGCATGCGGTCATCGTGCTCGACCCGGTCAATCGCGACGTCATCGAAAGAGCGCTCGGCGCGGGGTGCAAGGATTTCATCGGCGGCAATTGTACGGTCAGCCTGATGATGATGGGGATGGCGGGCCTGCTCAAGCAGGACCTGGTCGAATGGGCGAGCGTCATGACCTACCAGGCGGCCTCGGGCGGCGGCGCGCGTCACATGCGCGAACTGCTCGCCGGCATGGGCAGCCTGCATGCGAGCGTCGCCGACTTGCTCGACGATCCGGCGGCGGCGATTCTCGAAATCGATCGCCGCGTTACCAGCCAGCTGCGCGGCGACGACTTTCCGCGCGCCGAATTCGGCGTGCCGCTTGCCGGCAGCCTGATCCCGTGGATCGACGCGCAGCTGGAAAACGGCCAGAGCCGCGAGGAATGGAAGGCCCAGGCAGAGGCCAACAAGATTCTCGGCCGTGAAGATGCAGCGATTCCGATCGACGGTCTGTGCGTGCGCGTCGGCGCGATGCGTTGCCATTCGCAAGCCCTTACGGTCAAGTTGAAGCGCGATATCCCGCTGGACGAGGTCCACGAAATCCTGGCCGCCGGTAACGACTGGGTCAGGGTCATCCCCAATGAGCGCGACGCGAGCATGGCGGCGCTGTCGCCGGCGGCGGTAACCGGTTCACTCGAGATCCCGATCGGCCGGCTGCGCAAGCTCAATATCGGCAACGAGTACCTGGCGGCTTTTACCGTCGGCGATCAGCTGCTGTGGGGCGCCGCCGAACCGCTGCGGCGCATGCTGAACATCCTGCTTGAGGCCTGATGAATCTGCGCATAGCGCTGGCCCATGCCGGCTCGCCCGTTGCCGAGGCGGTCCTCGAAAAGCTTGCCGCGACCGGCTACCCGGCGGACGCGCTGGTCTTGCTCGACGTCGAGATGCGTGCCGGCGCGCGGCTGCGCTACGGCAAGGCCTCGCAGACGACGCAGACCCAGGCGGATTTCGAATTCGACGACTGCGCGTTGCTGTTGCTGCCGGAGGATGACGCGGAGCTCGCGCGGCGCGCCGAGGCCGCCGGTTGCCTGGTCGTCGGACATCGGCTGGCCGACGAAGCCGAGCTGTTCCATCTCGACGCCGGCGGCGAAACCACGCCGCCTCCGGTCGGTAGCACGCGACTGCGTCTCGTCGGGCCGGCGACCGCGTGCCTGATACCGGTATTGCACGCGCTCGGCGGGCTCGCGCCGCTGCGCGGGATTTCGACCGTTTTGCTGTACAGCGCCGAGTTTCGCGGCAAGGCCGGGGTCGACGAATTGGCGACGCAGACGATCGATCTGCTCAATTCGCGCGAGGCCCACGCCGGGGTGTTCCCGGCGCGCCTCGCTTTCGACCTGCTCGCCGAGGCGAACGACCCGCGCGTCGGCGCCGATCTGGCGCGCCTGACCGGGCTCGACGGCGATGCGATCAGCGTGCAAAGCGTCAGCGTGCCGGTTTTTCACGGATTGGCCGCGGCGCTGCAGCTGCGCTTTACCGAAGCGGTCGATCCGTCGGCCTGCCTGAGCCGGCTCGCGAAACTCGACGGCGTGAATATTGGACAACAGGCGTTCAGTACACTATCCGACTGTCATCATGCCCGGAGCTGTGCTATAAGCCACGTTGAACAAGCACCGACCCAACCTACAAGCCTGCAATTCTGGATGCTCGCAGACCCGATCGGATACGGATTGGCGACGAATTACGTAAATGTTAGCGATTTTTTGCTAAATTCTTATCTATAATCTATATTTACATCTGCTTGTGAAAGTGCTTTCTTTAAAGTAAATTCTCTAACTGCCACCATAGGTGCATGGATTTAGGCACTTTTTATAACAACACAGGTTGGGGAGCTGGGAGACTTAAACGTGCGTAATCTGGGACATATAGTAGCTTTGTGTTTGGCGGTCTTGTTGCCGACGAACAGCCTCGCGTTGGGTCTGGGCGAGATCGAAGTCAAGTCTTTCCTGAATCAGCCGCTCAACGCCGAAATCGAAGTCATCTCCGCACGTCCCGGTGAAATCGACGATCTGCTCGTCAGTCTCGCGTCGCGCGAAGCTTTTACCCGCGCCGGCCTGTCGCGTCCGCGCTACCTGAGCGACTTGCGCTTCCAGGTTCGCAAGAGCGAAGAAGGCGACGAGGCGACGATCATCGTCACGACCAAGGACGCGGTCAAGGAGCCTTTTCTCAATTTTCTGATCGAAGCCGACTGGTCGAAGGGCCGCGTCCTGCGCGAGTTCACGGTATTGCTCGACCCCCCGTTTTTTGCCGACCAGCCGCCGCCGGTCGAACCGGTCGCAGTCGAACCGGTGACGCCGATCGAGGCGGCGCCGAGCGTTGCGCAAATCGCCGAACAGGCCGGCGTGACGCCGACGCAACCGGCACCGATCGCCGCCGAGCCGGCGCCAACTATTACCGAGCCCATCGCGCTCAGCGACACGACTCCGGAGCCGGAGCCGGTCAGCGAACCCGCTTTTACCACGCCTTCGCAAAACATCATCCGGGATGATGTTTTGGTCGTTAGGGGCGACACACTTTGGAGTATCGCATCGCGCGTCAGAGCGCCCGGCCAATCGATGTCGCAGGTCATGCTCGCGTTCCAGCGCGCCAATCCGCGCGCGTTCAACGACGGCAACATCAACAACATGAAGGTCGGCGCGGTGTTGCGCGTTCCCGACGCCGCCGAAATCCAATCGCTCGGTCAGCGCGAAGCCTATGCCGAGGTGCTGGTGCAAAACGGCCTGTGGGAAGAGTATGTCGCCCGCGTGACCGGTCGCAGTACGGCGGTGGCGGTAGAATCCGCAGCCGACGACGCTGCTGTGGTCGCGGACAGTGCCACCGAATCCGACGGCAGCGGCGAGCTGAGTCTGCTGGTACCCGGTGACGGCAGCAGTGAAAGTGCCGGCAGCGGCGATCCGGGCGAAATCGACGAACTGCGCACCAAACTTGCGCTCGCCGAGGAAGAACTCGACGCGGCGCGGATCGAAAACGTCGAACTCGAGTCGCGCATAACCGAATTGCAGGCGCGTCTGTCGAAGCTCGAAGAGCTGCAGAAAATGATCGAGATCGAGGATGACAGCCTCGCACAGCTGCAGGCCGGCCAGGCGCAGGTCGACGAGCCGGGGCCGCTGCCGGTCGATCAGATTCCGGATGGCGAAAGCGAGGAAAGCGTGGCCGAGGAAGCCGCCGCCGAAGAAGCCGCCGAGATCGCGGTCAACGAGCAACTGCAAAGCGAGGAAGAAGCATTGCTCGAGGAATTGCTCGCCGAGGAAGCCGCCGCGCAGGCCGAGGAAGACGCCGCGCGCGCCGATCAATCGGTCGCTGCCGGCAGCGATTTTCCGGACGGCGAAAGCGAGGAGCTGGTCTCAGAGCAAGTCGACGAATCGGCCAGCGGCGAAGATTCATCGGCCGGCGAAATGGTCGCCGAGGTGAATCAGAATGAATTGTTGCCGCCGCCAGCGCCGGTCATCGTAACCGAGCCGGTGTCGCGCTCAGCGTCGATGTTCGACGGCATCCTGCCGCCCGATATCATCGACATGATTCCGTCGATGCCCGATCTAAGTGGCGTCGCGGACCTTGGCGGAGTCGGCGGCATGTTTGCCGATCCGATCATTCTGGCTGCGCTCGGTGGCGTGGTCTTGCTGCTGCTCGTATTGCTGCTGGTCAAGCGGCGCCGCGGCGGCGCCGAGGAAGAGTCCGGCATTATGGTCAGCGACGACGGCGTCGCCACGCTGGTCGACGATGACGAGGAGTTGACGCCGGTGCATCTGGTCGAAGACGCCTTGCCGGAAGAAATCGATACCAACCTTATGACCGAGGCGGAAGTCGAGACGCAAGCGGAAGTCGAGGAAGAAGTCGAAGATCTCGCCAAGACCGCGGTAATCTCGGCGGTCGAAATGCCCGAGCCCGAGGCGCCGGCGGCGCCGGCCGCGGCCGACGGCGCCGGCGAGCAGGACGACGTACTCAACGAAGTCGATGTCTATCTTGCCTACGGCCTCTACGACAACGCCGAGGAATTGCTCAACAGCAACATCGCCGAACACCCGGAACGCGCCGATTATCGCTCGAAATTACTGGATACCTATTTCGCGACCCAAAAAGTCGACGCTTTCGTCAAGGAAGCCGAAAACCTCAAGTCGATGGGCGAAGCGGGAGCCGGCTACTGGGATCGGGTACAGGTCATGGGTTACGAACTCGCGCCCGACAACCCGTTGTTTTCGGATGCCAAGGATAGCGGCCTGTCGGCGGCGGACCTCGAGATTGCCAAACCGCAGGAAGCCGATTTCGATCTCGGTTCAGGCGACGAAGACGATACCAATTTCTCGACCACGGACTTCCAGCTCGGCGAGGAAGACACCGACGGCGATTTCGACGATACCTCCAACGCCGGCGAGGCCGGCAATATCTCGGCGACCCAGCAGATCGATCAAATACCCGATCTGCCGCAACTCGATGACGACGAGGATACCAATATTCGCGCCGAGGAAGAGGCCGACACTAGCCTCGACCTGCCGGACGAAATCGGCGAAGAGCTCGAGTTTTCGATGGACGACGCTGCGGCGACCGATGCCGCGCCGGCCGACGCCGATCTCGATTTGACCGGGGAGCTGAATCTCGACACCGAATTTGCCGTCGACGACGAACTCATAGCCGACGACGAGACCGGCGTGCTCAACCTCGACGGGACCGAGGAGTTTTCGCTTGACTCGGATTTCGAATCGATGGCCGACGACGACGCGGTAGAGCTCGCGCCGCCGGGCGACGACGAGACGGACACCGCAACCGCGGTCATCACGCCCAACTATGAGGAGACCGAGGTCGTGCCATCGATGCGCCAGGACGAGGCGATCGACGACGACGCCAGCGATATCGATCTCGGCATGGACGATACGATGGCGGCCATTGCCGACAGCGACGAAACCGGCGAGCTCAGTCTCGATACCGGCGATCTCACGCTGCCGGTGGGCGAAGAGGAACCGGACGATGACGAGGACATCTCGATCATCGATTTTGGCGGCGACGATTTCGTCGAACCGACCGACGTCGTCGAGTCGCTCGACGAAGCGTCGCTGGCGTTCGATGTCGACATGGAGGACGAAGAGGACGTCAAAACCGGCACCTTCGCGCCCGGCGATTTCGACGAGCCGACCGCGGCCACGCCGTCGATCGACGACATCGACGACATCGGCGACCTGATGTTGCCCGACGACGTCGACGAGGTATCGACCAAGCTCGACCTGGCGCGCGCCTTTATCGACATGGGCGACACCGAAGGTGCCCGCGGCAGTCTCGAGGAAGTCATTTCCGAGGGCAACGAGGAGCAAAAGGCCGAGGCCAAGTCGCTGCTCGCGCAAATCTAGAATCCCCGCGTTTCGCTGGCCGACTACCGGCGCTCGCCCGCATCGGCGAGTGCTTCGGCGGTTGTCGATATATAATGGCGCAAGCCATCATCGGGATAATTCAACGTGATCCGATACGCCCTGGGCGTCGAGTATGCCGGCACGGCCTACTGCGGCTGGCAGCGCCAACCGCATTGTCCGTCGGTGCAACAGCACCTCGAGACGGCGCTCGGCTTCGTCGCCGATCATCCCGTCGAACTGGTTTGTGCGGGACGCACCGATGCCGGAGTGCACGCGGTCGGGCAGGTGGCGCATTTCGACTCCGACGCCAGTCGTGACGAACGCGCCTGGGTGCTGGGAAGCAACTGTCGCCTGCCACGCGATATCCGGGTCAAGTGGGTGCGGCCGGTTGACGCCGGCTTTCACGCCCGCTTCAGCGCAACCGCGCGGGCCTATCGCTATATGGTCTTGAATACGCCGGTTGGCAGCGGTCTGTTTCACGATCGCTGCTGCTGGGAGTTCCGTCCGCTGGATCACGAAGCGATGCACGATTGCGCCCGGCTGCTGCTCGGCGAGCACGACTTTTCCAGCTTTCGCGCGGTCGGCTGCCAGGCGCAGACGAGCCGGCGCGACGTGCAGGCCATCGAGGTCACGCGCGACGCTGAGGCGATATATCTCGACATCAGGGCCAACGCCTTCCTCTATCACATGGTGCGCAACATCGCCGGCAGTCTAATGGCGGTCGGCAAGGGCGAGCAGAGCCGGCAATGGTTCGCCGAGATCTTTGCCGCGCGCGACCGGGAACGCGCCGATATCACCGCGCCGGCGCAGGGTTTATACTTCGTGCAAGCCTGGTATCCGGAGAACTTCGAACTGCCAGGCGAGACCCGAAAACCGATATTATTCTGAAATGCTCCGTCGAACCCGAATCAAGATCTGCGGTATCACCCGCCTCGAGGACGCCGACGCCGCGGCGCGCGCCGGCGTGGACTCGATCGGTCTCGCGTTTCACCCGCCGAGCCCGCGATTTGTCGAGCTCGGGCCGGCACTCGAGATTCGCCGAAGCCTGCCGCCATTCGTCACTGTCACGGCGGTATTTCTCGATGACGACGAGGATCTGATCGCCCAGGTCGTGCACCGCTTGCGCCCCGACTGCCTGCAATTTCATGGCGACGAGGACGAAGCCTTTTGCAACGGCTGGATGCTGCCGTACCTCAAGTCCATTCCGATGGCGAGCACCGACGACATCGGCGCCTATGCCGGCCGCTATCCGTCGGCTCTCGGTTTCCTGCTCGACAGCAACGCGGCTGGACGCATGGGCGGCTCGGGTGATACATTTGACTGGTCCGATATTCCTGAATCCTTCGACTATCCACTGGTGCTGGCCGGCGGCATCAAGCCGTCGAACGTGGCCGAAGCCATCGTCCGCGTCAGGCCCTGGGGAGTCGACGTGAGCAGCGGCGTGGAGGTCTCCAAGGGGATCAAGAGCGCCGAATTGATCGAAGCCCTGGTGCGCGAGGTGAAGCGTGGCGACGAAAGCGAAAACTAGACCGAAGCGGCGGAGCGACGCATGAACTGGTTCGAAATGCTGTTGCCCTCGAAGATTCGCACCTCGGGTGGCAACGACAAGAAAAACGTGCCCGAGGGCCTGTGGGCCAAGTGCGACCGTTGCGACGCGATCATCTACCGCGCCGAACTCGAACGCAACCAGGAAGTCTGCACCAAGTGCGATTTCCACATGCGCATCACGGCGCGCGCGCGACTCGATTTTTTCTTCGACGAAGAGGGACGCAGCGAAATCGCCCCCAACCTCGAAGCCGAGGACGTGCTCAAGTTTCGCGACGACAAGCGCTATCGCGACCGCCTCGCGCAGGCGCAAAAACAGACCGGCGAGAAAGACGCGCTGATCGCGATGCGCGGCAAGGTCATGGGCGTCGAGATGGTCGCGGCGGCGTTCGAGTTCCAGTTCATGGGCGGGTCGATGGGATCGGTGGTCGGGGAAAAATTCGTCCGCGCGGTCAACACCGCGATCGACAACGACTTGCCGATGATCTGCTTCACCGCCAGCGGCGGCGCGCGCATGCAGGAAGCCCTGTTCTCGCTGCTGCAGATGGCGAAATCCAGCGCCGCGCTGACCCGCCTGTCGCGCCGTGGCCTGCCTTACATTTGCGTGCTGACCGATCCGACCATGGGTGGCGTTTCCGCGAGTTTCGCGATGCTCGGCGACATCCACATCGGCGAACCCGACGCGCTGATCGGATTCGCCGGCCCCCGGGTTATCGAACAGACCGTGCGCGAGACGCTGCCGGACGGCTTTCAGCGCAGCGAATTCCTGCTCGAACACGGCGCCCTCGACATGATCGTCGACCGCCGCGAGATGCGCGAAAAGATCAGCTCGCTGTGCACTATGATGATGGGGCAGGCGGCACCCTGATCCACGCGCGCGCGTAACGATCATGCGCCCCGCAACGCTCGAGCAGTGGCTGGACTGGCAAATGGCGCTGCACGACAAGGCCATCGATCTCGGTCTCGAGCGCGTCGCCGAGGTCGGCCGCCGGCTCGGCCTCGAGCGCATCGCCGGGCGCGTCGTCACCGTCGCCGGCACCAATGGCAAGGGGTCCAGCGTCGCCGCCTATGAAACCTGGCTGCGTCACGCCGGCTACTCGGTCGCGAGTTATACCTCACCGCACATACTGCGTTACAACGAGCGCCTGAAACGCGATCTCGAACCGGTGACCGATGCCGAGCTCTGCGCTGCCTTCGATGCGGTCGAGGCGGCACGCGGCGCGACCGCATTGACCTACTTCGAATTTGGCACGCTCGCCGCGCTCAAGCTGATCGGCGAATGGCGGCCCGATTACGCGATTCTCGAGGTCGGCCTCGGCGGTCGCCTGGACGCGGTTAACATCGTCGATCCGGACCTCGCTCACCTGACGCCTATCGGCCTCGATCACCAGGCCTGGCTCGGCGACAGCCGGGAACTGATCGGCTTCGAGAAGGCGGGAATACTGCGCGACGGGATTTCGGTCGTCGTCAACGATGCCGACCCGCCGCGCTCGGTCAGCGACGAGATCGAGCGCCGCGGCTGCCGCGAATTGCGGCTCGGGCGCGACTATGATTTCAGTCTGTTTGACAGCGGCCGGATTCGCTGGACCGGGCAGGGCCTCGACTTCGAGTTCGCGCCGGTACTGCCGGGACGCCATCAGGCGCACAACCTGGCCGGGGTTGTGGCGGGCTTGAGCCGGCTGCTGTCGCTCGGCGACTACTCGGCGCGGCAGGTCGACGAATATTTCGCCGGCACGCGTGTCGCGGGCCGCTTCGAAACGGTTGTGAGCCCGCTGCCTTGCTCGCTGATTCTCGACGTCGGCCACAACCCGGACGCCGCGCGTGTGCTGGCCGAATGCATTGCCGAACGGCGCCCGGTCGGCGGCCGGGTCGTCGTGCTGCTGGGCATGCTCGAGGACAAGCAGGCCGACGAGTTCGTACGCGCGCTCGCGCCGGAGGTCGATGCCTGGTGGCTGCTGTCACTGGAATGCCCGCGTGGCCAGAGCGCGGCGCGGTTGAGCGAACGCATCGAAGCCCAGGTCGAGGTAGAACAGCTGTTCGAGCGACCCGCAGACGCATTGAGTCACGCGCTGTCATCTTTGAGCAATCGAGATATAATGCTCGCCACCGGCTCCTTCGTAACCGTTGAATTGATCCAACGCGCAATATCCGCCCCGGGCGGGCAGGCAAATCATGGAAGCAAGCATTAAGCACCGACTGGTCGGAATTGCGGTCGTATTCTCGCTCGCAGTCATCTTCCTGCCGATGATTCTCGACGGTGCCGGCGTACGCAAGGAAACCCTCGAAGTCGTCATTCCGCCGCAGCCGCTGGTTGCCGCGAATCCCGAGTTCGAGCCCCAGCTGATCGAGTTGCAAACCGGCGTCAAGGCGCTGCCGGACCTCGAGCAACGCTACGTCGACGAAAACAGCAGCGTCGCCGCGACCGCTACCGAGCCGGCGACCGCCCCGGCGCCCGAGGTCGACGCGCCGCCGCCACCCGCGCCGGAAGCCACGATAGCGCGCAGCGAACCCGAGGCGCGCGCCGGCGGCGACAGCTGGGTGCTGCAGGTCGGCAGTTTCCAGGATCGCGACAAGGCGCTCAGGCAGCGCGACCGACTGCGCCAGTCGAAGATCGCCGCGGTCTTCATCGAGAAGTTTACGCTCGACGGCAAACCCAGTTACCGGGTCAGGCTCGGGCCCTTCGTCAATCGCGACCAGACGCGCGTCGCGCAAAACAAGGTCAAGGCCAAGTACGACATCGATGGCATTATCATGAAGTATGAAAGATAATCGCCCGCGGCTGCGCCGATACGACCGCGGGTCGAGCGACGACATCGGTATTCGACCCGGGGCGGATTACGAGCGAGAAGAGGTATGAGTTGGCTAGACCTGGTAATTCTGGTGATCATCGTGTTGTCGGCGCTCATCAGTCTGGTTCGCGGTTTCGTCAAGGAGTCGATTTCGCTGCTGACCTGGATCGTCGCCGGCGTGCTGGCGTTCCGTTATTTTTCGCCGCTGGCCGAGATGCTCGAGTCTTACATTAGCGCACCGACGATACGCAATGTCGTCGGGTTCGCGATTCTGTTCGTCAGTACGCTCATCGTCGGCGCGATCGTAAACTTCATCTTTACGCAGCTGGTTAACAAGACGGGCCTGAGCGGCACCGACCGCGCCCTGGGCGTGGTCTTCGGCGCGGCCCGCGGCGTATTGATCGTCGCCATGGTGGTGCTGCTCGCGAGCCTGACGCCGATGCCGGAAGCCGAATGGTGGCGGGATTCGGCGTCGGTCGGATTTTTTCAACAGCTGGCCGAATGGATCAGGGGCGTGATCCCTGCCGATGTGGTCGGCAGCTTCGATTTTTGAGACCGGCGCGGACCGGACGGGCGAACCATGTGTGGAATAGTCGGAATCATGAGCCACCAGCCGGTGGCGCAAACCATTTACGATGCGCTGCTGGTGTTGCAGCATCGCGGCCAGGATTCGGCCGGGATCGTCGTCTGCGACGGAAACAAGCTGAACCTGCGCAAGGACAACGGCCAGGTCAGGGACGTATTTCACACCCGCCACATGCGCAAACTGGCCGGCAACATGGGCATCGGCCACGTGCGCTACCCGACCGCAGGTTGCTCGTCGTCGGCCGAAGCGCAACCGTTCTACGTCAATTCGCCGTACGGCATCACACTGGCGCACAACGGTAATCTGACCAACGTCGACAAGCTCAAGGCCGATCTCTACGAGTCGGATCTGCGGCATATCAATACCGAATCCGATTCCGAGGCTTTGCTCAACGTCTTCGCCCACGAATTGCACAAGTACGGTAGCCTGAATCTGACAGCCGACGAGATTTTCACCGCGGTCAGCGCGACTCATCGACGCATCGAGGGCGCCTACGCGGTCGTCATGATGCTGACGGGCAAGGGCATCATCGGCTTTCGCGATCCGCGTGGAATACGCCCGTTGGTCTATGGCCGCCGGCAAAGCGACGCAGGCATCGAGTATATGATCGCGTCGGAGAGCGTCGCGCTGCAGACCGCAGGCTTCGAGTTGGTCGCCGATCTCAAACCGGGGGAGGCGATCTACATCGATACCGCGGGCAAGCTGCACCAGCGCCGGTGCGCGGCTTCGGCCAGGCTGAGTCCCTGTATCTTCGAGTACGTCTATTTCGCGCGCCCCGATTCGATCATCGACGATATCTACGTCTACAAGGCTCGGCTGCGCATGGGCGTCAAGCTCGCGCGCAAGATCCTGCGGCAAATGCCGAAGCACGACATCGATGTCGTAATCCCGATTCCCGATACCAGCCGGCCGTCGGCGATCGAGTTGGCCTACCACCTGGGCGTCAAGTTTCGCGAAGGATTCATCAAGAATCGCTACATCGGACGCACCTTCATCATGCCCGGGCAAAAGCTGCGCAAGCAGTCGGTGCGGCGCAAGCTCAGCCCGATAGACATCGAGTTCAAGGGCAAGACCGTGCTGCTGGTCGACGATTCGATCGTCCGCGGCACAACCTCGCAGCAAATCATTCAAATGGCACGCGAAGCCGGCGCGAAAAAGGTTTACATGGCCTCCGCCGCGCCGCCGGTGCGCTATCCGAACGTCTACGGCATCGATATGCCGGCCGCGCACGAACTCGTTGCCCACCAGCGCGACGAGGCGCAAATCGCCAAATACATCGGCGCCGACTGGTTGATCTATCAGGATCTCGAGGACCTGATCGATGCGGTGCAAAAGGGCAATCGCGCGATCAAGCGTTTCGACTGTTCGTGTTTCGACGGCGATTACGTCACCCGCACGATCGACGACGATTACCTCAGCAAGATCAGCGACCTGCGCAACGACTCGGCGAAGGAGAGCGGCGAGGAGGCGATCAACGTCGTCGGCATGGATTTGCACAACAACGCCTGATGCGCTGGCAGGATCTGCAACGCGAAATCGCCCTCAGGCTTGCGGGTAACGCGGCGCTCGCCGACGAGCGACCGATCCTGTTTGTCGACTCGTCGCGTCAGGAGCTGCATTGGGTCGACATCGATCCCGACGCGCGGCGCAGCTATCCGATTTCGACCGCGGCGAAGGGCGTGGGTAATCGGATCGACTCGTACAAGACGCCGGCCGGCATTCACCGCATACGGCAAAAAATCGGCGGCGGCGAACCGGCGGGGACGATATTCGAAGCGCGCGAGCCCTGCGGGCGCATTGCGCGCGATTTCAACAACCGCGACGGCGACGAGATCACCTCGCGGATCCTGTGGCTAGACGGTCTCGAAGACGGGATCAACCGCGGGGGAAGTTGCGATACCTATTCACGCTACATTTACATTCACGGCACTACCGACGAACAGCGCATCGGCCAGCCGGTTTCGGCCGGCTGCATTCGCATGCGCAACGACGATGTCATCGAATTGTTCGACGACGTGCTGGTCAACGATCTGGTCCTGATTCGATGAACACGAGAGAACCAAGCAGCATGGAAAAATTCGCCGAATCGCTACTCTATGCCAGCCGCTGGATCCTGGCGCCGATATACATCGGCCTGTCGCTGGCGCTGGTATTACTCGCGATCAAGTTCTTCCAGGAAGTTATCCATTATTTCCCATTGGTATTCGAGGCCCCCGAGGCCGATCTGATTCTGGTTACGCTTTCGCTGATCGACATGGCGCTGGTCGGCGGCCTGCTGGTCATGGTCATGTTCAGCGGCTACGAAAACTTCGTTTCGCGCATCGATATCGACGAGGGCGCCGACAAGCTCGCGTGGCTCGGCAAGCTCGACTCGGGCAGTCTCAAGCAGAAAGTCGCCGCGTCGATTGTCGCGATTTCTTCGATCCACCTGCTCAAGGTATTCATGAACGTCGAGAAGATCGCCGATAACGACAAGATTATGTGGTACGTGATTATTCACATGGTGTTCGTCGTCTCGGCCATCGGCATGTCGCTGACCGATCGATTGAACGTCAAACCTTCGGTCTGACGCGTCTTGACAAGCCCAGGTCCGGGGCATATCTTTCATATTTCGGCGCCGATTTGTTACTCGGCTTGCAGGCGCCGGCGAGCCCTGGGTTCGCATTATAAATGTGCTAAAGAGGGTGTTCCCGCAAATCATCTGCCCGACATCCCTCCCGAGTTTTTTCCAGTGGAGAAACTCAGTGAACCAGGACAATACCGGATTCGATACGCTGGCCATCCGCAGCGGCCACGCGCGTGGTCGCGAGCAGGAACACAGCGAACCGATTTATACCTCTTCCAGCTTCGTCTTCGACAGCGCCGCGCAGGCGGCGGCGCGTTTTGCCGGCGACGAGGACGGCAATGTCTACTCGCGATTCACCAATCCAACGACGCGAATCTTCGAGCAGCGCCTGGCCGCGCTCGAGGGCGGCGAAGCCTGCGTTGCGACGGCCTCGGGCATGGCCGCGATTCTGAGCCTGTGCCTCGCGCTGCTCGAGCAGGGCGATCACGTCGTCAGCTCGCGCGCGCTGTTCGGCGCGACCACCACGTTGTTCGACAAATACCTGCCGCGCTACGGCATCGAGACGACGACCGTCGACATGACCGACCTGGCCGCCTGGGAAGCCGCGATTCGCGACAATACCAAAATGCTGTTCGTCGAGACGCCGTCGAATCCGTTGATGGAAATCTGCGACATCCGCGCGCTCGCCGAGCTCGCGCACGCGCGCGGCTGCCTGCTCGCGGTGGATAACTGTTTTTGCACGCCGGCGCTGCAGCGTCCGCTCGAACTCGGCGCCGACGTCATCATCCATTCGGCGACCAAGTATCTTGACGGCCAGGGGCGCATCGTCGGCGGCGCGGTCGTCGGCGACGCCAAGCTGGTCGGCGAGGAAGTCTTCGGCGTGATTCGCACCTGCGGCCCGAGCATGAGTCCGTTCAACGCCTGGGTCGCGGCCAAGGGGCTCGAGACGCTGAACCTGCGCATGCGCGCGCACTCGGACCAGGCCCTCGACCTGGCGCGCTTTCTCGAAGCCCATCCGGCGGTCGAGCGGGTATACCATCCGGGGCTCGAGACGCACCCGCAGCACACATTGGCCAAAGCCCAGCAAAGCCACTTCGGCGGCATCGTCTCGTTCGTCGTCGCGGGTGGCAAGGCCGCGGCCTGGCGCGTGATCGATGCGACTCGGATGCTGTCGATCACCGCCAATCTGGGCGACGTCAAGACCACGATTACGCACCCGGCCTCGACCACCCACGGTCGGGTCAGCGCCGAGGTGCGCGAGCGCGCCGGCATCGGCGAAGGCCTGGTACGCGTTGCGGTCGGCCTCGAAAACCTCGAAGACATCATCGCCGATTTGTCGCGCGGCCTCGATGGCTGAACTCTACCGCGAGGTAGAGTCTGCGATACTGTGTGCCGAGCCGGCGCGCAAATGCGCGCTGGTGCAATCGATTCGGGCGGCCTGGCGGGATGGGAAGCTGCGGCTCGCAGCGGTGTCGCGCATACTCCCGATCGACGATCCCGGGCGGCCGGCGGCGCCCGCGCTGGTCGACCCGCGACGCCTGGCGCGCCGTAGCAGCGCGACGGCGGAGGGACGTCTCCGGCTGTTGCATGCCTTCGCGCACATCGAGTTCAACGCGATCAACATCGCGCTCGACGCGGTCTACCGGTTTCGCGCGCTGCCGCGGCGTTACGTCGATGACTGGCTCGGCGTCGCCTGCGACGAGGCACGTCATTTCGACATGCTCGTGGCGGAACTCGAGCGTCGCGGCCGAAGCTACGGCAGTTACCCGGCCCATGCGGGCCTGTGGGACATGGTTTGTCGAACCCGCGACCGTGCGCTGGACCGCATGGCGCTGGTGCCGCGGGTGCTGGAGGCGCGCGGCCTCGACGTGACCCCGGGCATGATCGCGAAATTCCGCCAGGCGGGTGACGACGCGGCGGTTGCTATCCTCGAGGTCATCTATCGCGATGAAATCGGCCACGTGCGCACGGGCGATCGCTGGTATCGGCACTGCTGCGCCGAAACGGGTGTCGACCCCGAAACGACGTTTCGCGAGCTGGTCGCAAGCCATCTCGGAGGCCGACTGCGCGGACCGTTCAACTGGCCGGCGCGGCTCGAGGCGGGATTCGACGCAAGCGAACTGGCGGCGCTTGAGCGGGGTATCTAGACCCGCGGGTCGCTCAGGATAAAGCCGGTGTCGACACGCCAGCTCAGATAGCTGGGCCCGGGATTCCAGTCGCCGAGCACGTAGCGCGTCAACCCGGGCGCCGGCCGGTGCGCTGCGGGCCGGTGAGTATGGCCGTGAATAATCGTATCGACGCCGAGCGCGGTGAAGCAACGGCTGACCGCGTCGTCGTTGGTATCCATGATTGCCATCGTCTTTTGCGCCATCGCGTCGGCGCTGTCGCGGCGCAATCCGGCCGCGATCTGCTGGCGCTCCGTCAATGGTTTGGCAAGGAATTCGGCTTGCCATGCCGGACGCCGTACCTGCGTCCGGAACGCCTGGTAGTCGTGATCGTCGGTGCACAGGGTATCGCCGTGAATCAGCGCGACC